>JAXJQK010000164.1:0-11989 GCA_036311185.1 Acutalibacteraceae bacterium
AAAAACAACTACCATAAGCACAGGTATAGCACCCACAAACACCATAGCACTATTAAAATCTATAGTGAATGCCATTATCATTGCACCAAAAACAATAAACGGTGAACGCAAAACAAGCCTTAACAGCATATTAACACCATTTTGAACCTGATTTACGTCACTTGTCATACGAGTGATCATTGTAGATGTACCCAGCTTGTCAAGCTCCGTAAAAGAAAGGCTTTGTATATGCTTAAATAAATTTGATCTTAATTTTGTTCCAACACCAACAGCAGCTTTAGCAGCAAAGTATTGTGCTGTAATTGAGCATACAAGACCAACTACTGCAAGCAGTACCATTAAAAAGAACATTTTAACTATATAAGGCTTGTCGTTTTGTGCTATACCACAATCTATAAGATTAGCCACAACCAATGGAACAAACAGCTCAAACAAAGCCTCAAGCAATTTAAAAAGCGGTGCCAGCACTGCCTCTTTTTTATATTTACCTAATAAATTAAAAACCGGTTTCATTTATATTCACTCTCTTTACGGATTACAATTTTTACAAGGCGAATAATTCTCATTTTCTGCCTCTTGTACAGAGTTGAAAATAACCTTATTCTTTTCAGCCATTTTTCCTACTGCTGTACAGCTACTACTGTGGTAAACCTTTGAATTTTTATTACCTATGTACTGAATTTCTTTATCTGTTGTTTCGTTGCTGTCATTAAGATTAATGCTTTCAGAATAGCCATTTGATGTAGTTATATTTAAAATATCATCATTCATATTTACAATAATATTGCCCTGTTCATCTGTACGCAGAGATTTTACATTTTGCTTTTTAAGTGATGCTGTTGTTTCTTTGTGAGGATGTCCATAGTCGTTGTTTTTACCACAGCTTATTAGTGCAAGCTGTGGGTTTACACTCTCAAGAAATTCCTTGCCAGTGCTTGTACGGCTTCCGTGATGACCAATATTTAAAACATCAGCTTTAACATCAAAGCCACTTTCAAGTATTTTACTCTCCTCGGGCTTTCCGGCATCACCTGTAAAAAGTGCAGACATTCCGTCATATTCTGCCTTTAGCACCACAGAAGAATTATTAATATCATCGTTATCAATTTCAGGTGCGTATGTAGTAATATTACATTTTCCTAAATTAAACACCTGATTCATTTCAGGTATTATAACATTGTAATCGTTACTATCTATATAATCAACAAGGTCTTCCCATGAACGAGTAGTGTTGTATGCTTCTGTTAGGATTATATTTTCTGTTTCTATGCTTTCAAGCACTGTTTCTACTCCGCCGTAATGGTCTGAATGTGGGTGTGTTATTACCATATAGCTTAGCTTGTCTACATTATACTGCTTCAAGTAATCAACCACTGTTTCGCCATAGTCGGTTTCGCCTGCATCTATCAACATATAGTTACCATCACACTCAAGCAAAGTGCTGTCACCCTGTCCTACATCAATAGTATGTATATTAAGCCCCTCGCTGATTTCTTCTGCTGTAGGTAAATTTACTTCTTCACAGCCTGTAACACTTAATAATGTAAAAGCTAATAAAAACAGAATTACTGATTTTCTTCCTAATTTCATAAAATTTATCCCCTTTCGGTATTGATTTTAACATTTATTATTTCCATTATCAAGGATATTTAATATTGATAATAAAACCCGAAAGTAATATAATTAATATGGTGATTATATTGAACAATAATGTAAAAATGATATGCCCTATTTGTGGCAAACCACTTATAAAGAACGAAAAAAGCTTTAGCTGTATAAAAAGACACAGCTTTGACCTTGCAAAGCAAGGCTATGTAAACCTTTTGCCTGTGCAGAATAAAAAATCTTTACACCCTGGTGACACAAAGGAAATGCTTTTAGCTAGACGTGAATTTTTAAACAGTGGAATATATATGCCTATTTGTAGCTCGGTAACAGAAACAGCTACAAAACTATTAAAAGACACAGCAAACCCACAGATTGTAGATATTGGCTGTGGCGAGGGCTATTACACTACTTCTATCAAAAACACTGTTAAAGGCTGTAGCTGTATGGGTATAGATATTTCTAAGGACGCAGTAAGAATGGCTTGCAGTAGAGATAAAGAAATAGTATGGGCTGTTGCTACTGCCGGTTGTTTGCCTGTAGCTGATAACAGTACAAATCTTATTACTGCTATGTTTTCGCTTATTTCAAAGGACGAATACACAAGAATTTTGAAAAAAGGTGGCTATATAATCGAAGTAATAGCAGGTAACAATCATCTTATAGAGCTAAAACATATTATTTATGATGATGTTTACAAGCAAGACAAAAAGCCAGCATATATAAGCGATGATTTTAAAGAAATAAGTCGTGAAGAGCGAGAATTTTCGTTTACACTTGATAATGCACAGCTTAAAAATCTACTTATGATGACACCTCACCTTTGGAGAATAAAGAAAGAAAACAGAGAAAAGCTAGAGCAAACCGAAAGTCTTACTCTTACTGCACACTATTGGATAAGAGTATTAAAAAAGCTGTAAATAAAATATTATCAATGTTGATATTAAATCCACGATAATATAAGCTTTATCAACATTGAGGCTATCACAGCTATTCCAAAAGGTGCTACTACCCATTGTAGCACCTTTATTTTTATCTCTGCTACTTTTATAAGCCTTAAAAGTGAAAGACCTGTATTGAAAATCGCACCTATATACATAACTATAACAAAGCCCATCATACCATATTCAGGTATTAAAAGTAGCACCAGCACCACTCTTATAAAAGAGTCAGCTATATTGTATGTAAGATAATGAAGCTGTTCGTTTAATCCCTTTAACATACTATCTACAATACTATCCAAATATATTACAGGCACAAGTGCAGAGAATATGCATAGGTATTTACCTACTATTTCACTTTTGTAGATAAGTAATCCAAGCTCGTTCCCAAAGAATGAAAAGAAAACAGCAACAGGAATAGAGAACATAAGAACAATTTTTATTACATTTGAGGATATACGCTGTATCTGCTTACGGTCAGACCTTGCATACACCTCGCTTAATTCGGGTATAATCATAGCCGCAAACGAAAATATAACAACAGACGGAAACGCAAGTAAGGGCATTACCATTCCTGTTACCATTCCGTAATCCTCAAGTGCAGTATGTTCATCATATCCGTATTTTTTCAATCCACTTGGTATTGTAGAATGTTCTATTATACTTAGTCCACTTCTAAGACAAGCACTTAGTGTAACAGGTAGTGCAATAAAAAGTATATGCTTTTTAATAGGAAATGTTTTATTATCACTTCTTATTTTTCTTACAGAAAGCTGGTACATCACCATAGAATACAGGGCTGTTATAACCTCTGAAACAGTTGCACCTATTGCAACAGCACAGCAGGCATATTCTACACCCTTTGGTGCCATAAAACCAACCAAAATTGCAAATACACTCATCTCTATTATTTGCTCTATAAGCTGTTCTCCTGCTGTTTTTACAGCCTGACGCATAGCGTAAAAGTATCCCCTTGCACAGGCTGACACTGCAATAAACAGCAAACTTGGTGCAAGCACTTTAAGAGAGATTTCTGCACCACTTTGTTTTAGTACATTGTTAGCAAGAAATCCACTGCCAAAATACATTATACAGCCAACTACTATACTTGCTCCAACTGCAACAGCCATACACTTTTTTACAATAGAGTTTACTTTTGTTAAATCATTAAGTGCAACAGCCTCGGTAACAAGTCTGGTAACAAGCAGAGTAATGCCTGATGTAACAGCTGTAACTGCAAAAATATACACCGTTAAAATCAGCTGATAAAGACCTATAGCCTCTGCACCTATTGTATTGCCCATATATACTCTAAAAATCATACCTAGTGCTTGTGTTACAATAGATGCACCTGTAAGCAAAGCACTGTTTATTAAAAATCTTTTTAATTTCATTACATCACCTTTTTAATACTATGCAAAAGGTAATGCTTTTTTTCGTACAAAGCTATGGTTATTTTAAAATAAAAAAATTCACGAATTATTAAATTATTCTGGAATATCAGGGTGTATAATAAAGCTATTATTTAATATAATTTTTTCGAGGTAGAATATATGTACAACTTTTTCAGTAAGCTGGCAAACTTTATGCAGGGGAGATATGGTAATGATAGTTTAAACATTGCATTAGGTGTTGTTTGGCTTATAATAAATATTATTAATACCGTATTTATAAGAATTTTCTGGGTTAATATGATTATAAATCTGATTTTAACTTTGATTTTTGTTCTGATTATTTTTAGAACTCTTTCAAGAAATATCAGCAAAAGAACCCGAGAAAATGAAACCTTCCTTTACTATTACAATAGAACAAAGCCTTTCCGAGATAAAATAAAGCCCTTCTTTCAGAAAATGGGTGCTTGGTCTAAGCTTCAATCACGCAAAATTAAAGACAGAAAAACTCATCGTTATATAAAATGTCCTTACTGCAAGGCTACAATTCGTGTTCCGTTTAGAAAGGGTAAGCACTCTGTAAATTGTCCGAGATGTACAGTTGATTTTAAAACCAATATAAGATTTTAACATAATTATAACCGCACATTGTTACACCATACATTAATACTTGTTTCGAATGACATAAATGCACCTCTATTGGAGGTGCATTTTTTATGAGTACAAAGAAAAAATACAAAAGTATTTTCTTGATTTGAAAGATTTTTTCTATGCGTACTTATGTATTTACGCTTACAAAAAAAACAGCACAAGGCACACTTTAAAATGTGCTTTGTGCTGTTTATGCTTATAAAGCAATGAAAAAGCCTTGTTAAAAAATTACTTGTTAAGGTATGACTTTAGTAAAACCTCTAATATATCGTCTCTTTCCATTCTGCTTATAATTGCTCTTGCATTTTTATGTGTTGTAATATATGTAGGGTCTTCTGACAGAATATAGCCAACCATCTGATTTATAGGATTATAGCCCTTTTCTTTCAGTGCATCATATACAAGTGTAAGATTTTTTCTAAAAGCCTCGTCCTTATCATTAACAATTGAAAAAACCATTGTTTTATCCATAAAAGAACACCTCCATTATTTTTATCACCTTACTCGTTAATAATACTATATGATTTATAAAAAATCAATAGAAATTTGTATGAAATTTCAGGTAATATTTATTTTATGAACGAAGAATAGCACCTAGCTTTTCAAGTGCAGTCATCATCTTTTGCATAGCTGAACCAGCCTGCTCGTCTGTTAATGTGCCTTCACTGCTACGCATAGTTATATTAAATGCAACACTCTTTTTGCCTGCTTCAATCTGCTTACCCTGATATACGTCAAATAGCTTGATTGATTCAACAATCTTACCACCAGCCTTTTCCATTGCCTTTTGCAATGTGATAACAGGAATAGCCTCATCACATAGAAGTGCAAGGTCTCTTGTTACAGCTGGATATTTTGGTAGTGGTGTGTAGCTCTTTTCTATGTTTGCGTATTTATAAAGAACAGCAACATCAATCTTGAAGATATAAACTCTTGTGCCTATACCGTAGTTCTCTATACACTGTGGGTGCATTTCGCCAAGCACACCTAGCTTTTCGCCCTGCACGCTAAGTACAGCACATCTACCAGGGTGGAATGAATATTCATTGCTTGATGCTTCTATGTCATAATCCTGTAAGCCAGCTTTGTTAAGTAGCTCTTCAAGCATACCCTTAGCTGTAAAGAAGTCTGCACCATCGCCATACATACCAGCAATAAGAACTTCCTTTTCAATAGGTAGCTTGTCTGGCTCAGTAGGAATATACTCACGACAAATCTCGTAAAGGTAAGCTGATGCGTTACGGTTATTATAGTTCTTTGATAGAATTTCCATCATTGATGGAATTGCAGTTGTACGCATTACGCTTGTATCTTCGCCAAGTGGATTTTTGATAGTTACAGAATTTCTTAGCTCACAATCCTGTGGCATAAGAATTTTATCGTAATACTTAGGGCTTATGAATGAATATGTTAGAATTTCGTTCATACCCATTGCAAGCATACTCTGGTTAAGTGTTCTTGCAAATCTCTGCTCTGGTGAATATTTACCCTGTGCACCACCTGAAACTGATGTTGTTGCAATGTTGTTGTAGCCGTAGAAACGTGCAATCTCCTCTGCAATGTCAGCCTTGTGAAGTAGGTCAGGACGGAAGGTTGGAACTGTGATTATATCGTTTTCTACTGTACAATCAATCTTCTCAAGATAAGCTATCATAGCCTCTTTAGAAATATCTGTACCTAAGAATTTATTAGTCCACTCAGGCTCAAAAGGAATTGTAACTCTGCTTGTTTCATCAAAGTGCTTATCAATAATAACACCGTCCATAACATCACCGGCATCAAGCATTTCAACAAGCTCGCAAGCACGCTCAAGTGCTGGTAATACAGAGTTAGGGTCAAGACCCTTTTCGTATCTTGAGCTTGCGTCTGTACGCATACCGTGGTCTTTTGCTGTAAGTCTTACAGATGAACCAGCAAAGTTAGCTGACTCAAAGATAATTGTAGTAGTATCATCTACAATACCACTATATTCGCCACCCATTACACCTGCAATAGCTATTGGCTTGTTAGCATCTGCAATTACAAGGTTTGTAGGCTTTAAGCTACGCTCAACACCATCAAGTGTTGTAATCTTCTCTCCCTCATTTGCAAGACGAACTCTGATTTTACCCTCGTCAACAAATCTAAGGTCAAATGCGTGCATTGGCTGACCATACTCTAGCATTACATAGTTTGTAATATCTACAATATTATTGATTGGGCGAACACCCATAGCACGAAGTCTTTCACGCATCCAACGTGGTGATGGCTTTACTCTTACATTCTTTACGATTTTAGCACTATATACCTTACAAAGCTCTGGAGCCTCAACCTTAACATCAAGCATATCTGTGCAATCACCATTGCCACCCTTTACCTGTGGTGTATGTAGTTTAAGCTCTTTATTAAATGTAGCAGAAGCCTCTCTAGCTAAACCGATAACAGAGAAGCAGTCTGGACGGTTAGAAGTAATTTCAAACTCAAACTTTGTATCGTTAAAACCAAGCACCTCTCTTATATCGTCACCAGGCTTGCAATCCTCCTGTAATACCATAATACCGTCTTCAATAGCATATGGGAAGTCGTTTACAGTTACACCAAGCTCTGCTACTGAACACATCATACCAAAGCTAGGCACACCACGAAGCTTGCCCTTTGTAATCTTTGTACCATCTGTTAGCACTGACTGATGCTTTGCAACAGGTACAAGGTCACCTACTGTAAGGTTTTTAGCACCTGTAACAATCTGAATAGGCTCATCTAATCCAACCTCAACCTGACAAACAACAAGCTTGTCAGCGTCTGGGTGCTTTTCTATGCTTAACACCTTACCAACAACTACATTTTTAATTTTTTCGCCCTCTATTTCATAGCCCTCTACCTTAGAGCCACTCATTGTCATAGCTTCAGAAAATTCTCTAGGAGTCATATTCTCGTCTGTATCAACAAACTCCTTAAGCCATCTCATAGATAAATTCATAACTTAATACATCCTTTCTTTAAGTATACAGATTAATCAAACTGCTTTAAAAATCTTACATCGTTTTCAAAGAATAGACGTAAATCATTAATACTGTACTTTCTCATACAAACTCTTTCAAGTCCGTAGCCAAATGCAAAGCCACTGTACTCCTCTGGGTCTATACCACCATTTCTAAGTACATCAGGGTGTACCATACCACAGCCAAGAATTTCAATCCAGCCTTCACCCTTACATAAACGACAGCCCTCACCATGACAGTTAAAGCACTGTACATCAAGCTCGGCAGATGGCTCTGTAAATGGGAAGTGGTGTGGTCTGAAACGAACAACAGTGTCTTCACCATATAATCTCTTAACAAATGTTTCAAGAGTACCCTTTAGGTCTGTAAATGTAATGCCCTTGTCTACTACTAAGCCCTCAATCTGGTGGAATACTGGTGAATGTGTAGCGTCTACTGCATCACTTCTGTATACTCTACCAGGAGAAATAATTCTTATTGGTGGAGCCTGCTTTTCCATTACACGAATCTGTACAGGAGAAGTTTGTGTACGAAGTACAATGTTATCTGTAATATAGAATGTATCCTGTGTATCTCTTGCAGGGTGATCCTTTGGAATGTTAAGAGCCTCAAAGTTATAGTAATCAAGCTCAACCTCAGGACCATCAACAATGTCAAAGCCCATACCTACAAAGATTTCTTTAATATCGTCAAGTACAACTGTAAGTGGGTGTCTGCTACCCATTGTTACAGTCTTACCAGGAAGTGTAACATCAATTTTTTCCTCAAGTAATTTCTTAGCCTGTTCAGCTGATTTAATTTCTGTTAGCTTAACCTCAATAGCCTGCTCAATAGCACCTCTTATTTCATTAGCAAGCTGACCAATAACTGGTCTTTCCTCTGCTGAAAGCTTACCCATTTGCTTTAATATACCTGTAAGCTCACCCTTTTTACCAAGGTACTTTACACGCAATGCTTCAATATCCTGCAACGCATCAGCTGTATTTACAGCCTCTAGTGCTGACTGACGGATTTGTTCAAGTTGATTTTTCATTTTATTCATTCCTTTCATAGTCTACATAATCAAGAGATTGATTATAAAAATAAAAATGCTTTCGCCCCAAACAGGGACGAAAGCACAGTATCTCTCGCGGTACCACCCTTATTTTTGCTAAGAAGCAAACACTCCTGCGACATTTAACGGTGTCAGCCGTTTGTTCCTACTGCTTAACGGTTCAGAACAACCACTCAAAAGCGAACTTCACACATTACACCCTACAAGCCTGCTTTCAGCCACGACAAGCTCTCTCTTTAGTATGGTATTTGCACTGTGCTACTTTCTTTATCAATGTGTTTAAGGCGAAAATTCATTTTCTATTAATATAACACTCTACTGCTGAAATTTCAAGGGGGTTATGGTGAATTTTGAAAATAAATTCAAATAATTTTTTAATCACTTACTTGATTTTTTGAAAATATACACCCACAGTAATTCTGTCTGTATAGATTATACTCCTTTGATAAAACAATAGAGCGTTTATATCCGTTTTTCTTTTTAAAGTCGCTTAACAGATACGAAACTTTATATTTATTTGAAAGCTCTTTACCTATATTGTTAATTAACTGAGAATTTTTAAGTGGGCTTATTGTAAGTGTAGTTGTAAAATAATCATAGTTACCTTGCTGTGCAGTTTCTGCTGTTTTACTTAAACGCAGATTAAAGCACTTAGCACATCTTGCACCACCCTCGGGTGCATCTTCAAGACCTTTACTTACTTCAAAAAAATCAGCAGGGTTATATTCACCCTCTAAAAATTCTACAGGATTTTCAAGCGACATACTCTCTATAAGTCGCTTTTGCTCGTCTGCTCTATATCTGTATTCATTATCGGGTGAAATATTAGGATTATAATAAAAGACAGTTATTTTAAAATACTTTGATAAATATTCAATAACATAGCTACTACAAGGAGCACAACAGCTATGTAAAAGCAGTGTGGGTATTGTATTACTGCTTTGAATTTTCTCAAGCTCTTTATCAAGTATTTTCTGATAATTTATATTGTTCATTTATTTTCCCCCAGTATAAGGGCTTCAAGCTCAGAATATGTATGTGCTATTTTTTTAGCACCAGCCTCCACAAGCTCAGCTTCATCTCTAAATCCCCAGGTACAGCCTATAACATCAATCTCACCATTTTGTGCAGTAAGTATATCAACATTGCTGTCACCTATATATACTGTATTTGATTTATCTGCACCTAATTTATCAAGTATAGCATTTAAAGATTCAGGGTTTGGCTTTATAGCATACTCTTCCTTTTTACCCCAAGCCTCTTTAAAAGTGATATTTGGGAACAGCTTATCAAGTATAGTTTTAACAAAGATATCAGGTTTATTTGACAGCACAGCCAAGGTAACACCCTTGCTTTGCAAGTTTTCAAGTACCTGTTCACTTAATGGATATGCACAGGTTTTATTTACCACATTAGCACTGTAATATTCATCAAAGTCAGCCTTTAAAGAGCTTATCACAGCTTCATCATCACAATTACTAGCTCTTTTAACAAGGTTTACTATTCCTGAGCCTACCATAAGCCTGTACTTTTCAGTAGAATGTGGTTGAAAACCGTTTTTAGCAAGTGCATAATTTACCGAGTCTGCTAAATCCTCTAATGTATTTGCAAGTGTTCCGTCAAGGTCAAATATAGCGTATTTATACATATTGTAGCTCCTTAAAATCCGTAGTGCTTTTTGATGTAATCATCTTCAATGTCGTTTGATTTTGGTTTTTCGCTTTTTTTATTCTTAGTAGTTGAGCTTTTCTTAGAATTATCAATTTCTTTATTCGAGTTGCTTTCTTCAATAGCCTTTAATTTACGATTATATTTGATAAGTAAAGCTATGGTTAAAACAGCAATTAATATTATTGTAGTACATATTGTGCAGTATATCGCTACTCCATTAAAATAAGGCAAAGTAGCCGAGTAATTCATAGAGAAATTTGCTCCGTCAATAGTTGCAAGATATCTGTTATTTTCATCTAATTTTGCTGTTGATGTAGTATTTGTTGCTTTGTTTGTGATATTAACACTTCTGATATATTCTTTACTTTCACTTTTTGCAATGTAATTAATTTTTATATTACTGTTTGCACCGGTAAGCATATGAGAAATATTTACATTATCAATAACATTGATATCTGTTACCACAGATAAATCATTGGTATGTTTTGAATACTCAAAATTATTTCCACTGCCGAACAAATCAGATACAGCATTATTTATTTCATCATCAGTGCCTTGCTGTGTTACTCTGCACGCAATTCCCTCTGGAACAGACTCCTTTGACACAGTAAAACCCTTTAAAGCCAAGAAATTATATGCATAATCCAATCCCTTTTGTCCTGTATTACTGTCATATATAAAATCAACTGAACGTTTAAAGTTGTTGTCGCCTAAATCAGTAAGATTTATGTTAATTCCTTTTATAGTGTACTGCATACCATCAGGAACTCTTATATCATATACTCCGTTGGTATCGGTTACTTTATAGGTGCTGTTTGTCCATTGACCACAGGTTTCCCACTCACCATTGCTTAACCCTACGCCCTCACCGTGAGTAGTTTCTTCGGGCAGAGTATAGCTGTAATTCATTTGAATAGGTGTTTCAGTACCTGAAACAAAGCTTAAAAGATTTATTCTTTCCTCAAAAACTAACTGTTCTGCAAGAGGAGTACTGCTTTTGTTTTGATCACCATAGTAAATGCTTTCGTTTCTGCAATCAACAAATAGCTTTGTATATTCCTGTAATTTTGCTATATCTATTTTTTCGTATTTTACTGTAAATTCCATACAATCGTTATTTTGTTTCCAGCTGTATACTCCCTCGGGATTAACTCTGGTTAACATAAGCTCTTGTAAAGAAGCCCCCAGCTTATTGTATGTTGCTATTGGCACAGATAATGTCATTGTTCTGTCGTAAAGTGTGTTTTTATGATTTGTTGTATCTATTTTAACACCCCTTACAGCCTCACCCTTTACAGTTGATGTATTAAGGGTTGATGTTTTACTGCTGAATACCTCACTATTGTATTTAACTACATTTGAGGTTGACTCTGTTTCAAGCTCAATTTTAGCAGTTTGCTCCTGATACAAGGCATCACCAAGCCAAGCAACAAGATCCATACCGTCATAATCCTCTTTATAGTAAGTACCTTTAGAAAGAACTGTATTTGTATATCCATAGGCAACAGCAATTTGTCTGCCTATTATACTTGCAACCTTAGTTTTATATTCATCAAGTGAGGAAAAGGATAAAACAAAAACACATTTATAGGTTCCCTCTACTGTTTCTGTACGATAGCTTAAATTATTAGGACATTTTTCTTTTATTATATCTTCTATTGTTTTTTGCTTTTCCTGATTATTAGAAATATTTTT
>JAXJQK010000165.1:0-5404 GCA_036311185.1 Acutalibacteraceae bacterium
ACAGGCCTATTACCTGGACATTATCTATGGTATAAAGACGGTAAGGTAACAACAACAAGATATTGGGAGGCAAAATTTGAGCCTGATGAAAGTCTAACAGAGGAGCAGGCTGTTGACGAAATTGAGCAGGTGTTTGAAAACTCAGTAAACGCACACAAGATAAGTGACGTAGAGGTAGGCTGTTTCTTGTCAAGTGGTGTTGACTCAAGCTATGTATCAACATATTTTGCCGATCAGAAAACCTTTACAGTAGGTTTTGACTTTGGCGAAAAGTATAACGAAATCAGCTGGGCACAGCGTTTGTCAAATAAAATAGGTGTTGACCACCACTTTAAGCTTATTAAATCAGAGGAATTTTGGGGAAGTATTAAAAAGGTACAGTACCATATGGATCAGCCTCTAGCTGACCCATCTTGTATAGCACTTTATTTCGTTTCTAAGCTTGCAAGCGAGCACGTTAAGGTTGTGCTTTCTGGCGAAGGTGCCGACGAGCTATTTGGTGGATATACAGTATATAACGACCCAAGAGTTTTCAAGGCTTATCAATCAGTTGTTCCTTACGGATTAAGAAAAGGCATTTGCAATCTTATGAAGAAGCTACCTGACATTAAGGGTAGAGATTACCTGATAAGAGCAACTCACCCACTAGAAGATAGATTTATAGGTAACGCATTTATGTACGACCTTGACGAGAAGAAGAGAATCCTTAAAGACCCTTCAATTGCAACTCGTCCACAGGATAAATGTAAGCCATTCTACAGCAGAGTACCTGAGTATGATGATGTTACAAAAATGCAGTACCTTGACATAAACATGTGGATGGTAGGAGATATTCTGTTAAAGGCTGACAGAATGAGTATGGCTAACTCACTTGAGCTTAGAGTACCATTCCTAGATAAAGAGGTTTTCAAGGTTGCTTCTAAGCTACCAACAAGACTAAGGGTAAACAAGCACAACACAAAGTACGCTATGCGTCAGGCTGCACTTCGTCATTTGCCACCTGAAACAGCAGAGAAGAAAAAGCTTGGCTTCCCTGTACCTACAAGAGTATGGCTAAGAGATGAGCGTTACTACAACGTTGTAAAGGATATGTTCAACTCTGAAACAGCTAAGAAGTTCTTCAATTCTGAAATGCTTATCGAGTTCCTTGATGAACATTTCAGTGGCAAAGAGGACAACAGCCGTAAGGTATGGACAATCTATATTTTCCTTGTATGGTATGAGATTTATTTTGAGGGCAAATACGACGTAGAAAAAGGCGAATAATTATAAAACCAAAGGCACAGTATCAATTAAGTTACTGTGCCTTATTTAAAATATTTTTACAAAAGGAAGTATAGTGTATGGAACAAAATCCAATAAACAATAATTACGCAAACAATACAAACTTAAATCAACAAGTTTTTCACTAACTTTTATTATTTATCTTTTGTTTGTTTTTTCTTCAAATTTTGACAACAGTTTCTCTTCTTCTTCAAAACTGATATTCCAGCGATTGCTACCTTTTCTTTTGCTCAAAAATGCTTCTATTCCACCATTTTTATATGCACTTATCCAATGACTTACTACCTTTGTTCATGTATCGAGCTTTTCTGATATCTCCTTAATATTTTTTCTTACTCTTGATATTTCTTCTGATTTTTCTTTGCTTATTGTATATATTATTCGCATTTTTCATCACCATGCTTATTTTACCATGTTTTATTAATTTGTCTATATTTTAGAAATGAATGAGTGTTAAATACTAATTCTAATAGTCCTTCTTTTCCCATTTGCGGAATTTTGAATATACTCTTTGCCAAGGTTCGAATTTTTCTGGAAGCCTCTTTCCATTCTGCTTCGCTTCGGGCAATCTACATCATACCATTCATCATGATACTGTAATATTTGTATTTAAAAACGCATATAGTTTAAGGAAGTATACAGAGTGAGTTTGCTTTGTTTAAAAGAAAGGGCGATTAAATATGAATGAACATTATCCATTTGAATTACCAAAGCTTAATTATGCCTATAACGCTTTAGAACCATATATAGACGGTGAAATAATCAGAATACACCATTCTGTACTTATGCAGAATTATGTTGATAGACTTAACGAGGTTTTGTCAAGGTTTCCACAATATCAGGATTGGAGCTTAAAGGCTTTGGTAGCATATGCTGACACATTTCCACCAGCCTTGCGAAAAAGCATAAAAACATATGGTGGAGGGGTATATAACCATTATATATATTTTAACAGTATGACCCCCGGTGGCAGAATGCCTACACCAAAGCTGATGGAGCAGATTAAAGACAGCTTTGGTAGCTTTGAAAATATGAAAACAGCACTTATAGAAAGTACTACTGCTAATTTTGGCTGTGGCTATACTTGGCTTGTATGCAACAGAAGCTGTAAGCTACAGATAATTAACACCCAAAAGCAGAATACCCCACCACTTACTATGGTAGATCCTATAATAACAATAGACCTGTGGGAGCACGCATATTTTAACCAATACATAGGTGACAGAAACAAATATGTGCTTAACTGGCTACAGGTGGCAGACTGGAGCAGAGTATGCGAATATATAGCCTGTGAAGCCTTTATAGATAATTGACAATTACCAAAGCTCCACCACTATGCACTTTAATTGTCGAGCTTTTAGCTGTGGCGATGTTGCTTGTGCCAATAGGGAAGTCAGCTGTCATTACAAGCCTATCAGCTGAATATTTAAAGCCCTCAAGTGTTACGGTAGCTTTACTGCAACCATAAGGAAAAACAGAAACAGTGCAGTTTATGCACTGTAGCTGAAGTAGGTCTTCTGTGTAATGTATGCTTGTTTTACAGTCCTTTAACACTGCTGTGCAACCATTATCATAGGCGAATTTAAGCAGAGAAAGATTAGCATATAAATGGTCTGCTCTACTGCCTGTGGCACCTAAAAGCACAAAACTTTTATACCCCTTTGAAATACCATACCTAATGCAATAAATACTGTCTGTGTCGTCCTTCTCCACAGGCAGTATCATTTTTTTGATTTTATCATCAACAGTCATAAGACTAGAATCAAAATCACCTATTACAATATTAGGAGTAACACTTGCCTTTGTTGCAGTGTCATAGCCTCCATCAGCACAGATTATATAATCATCTGTACGTATTTCATTTTTTATAAATTCAGGCTGATTATACGGGGAGGCACATATAATAACGCAACGGCTCATTTTCTTTGCCACTCCTTAATATCCTTTACTTCGTTATACATTTCTACATAGCTGTTGTGACGTGATTTGCTAATTTCACCATCTTTTACAGCCTGTAGTACAGCACAGCCCTTTTCACAGGTGTGTGCACACGATGTGAATTTACACATATTTATATATTCTTCAAATTCAGGGAAGCAATTTGCCAAATCATCTTTATTTATAAGCTCATATCTCTCAAGGTCAACCGTTGAAAATCCAGGAGTATCAGCTACATAGCCACCGTCTGTTTTATAAAGCTCTACACTTCTTGTAGTGTGTCTGCCTCTGCCTAGCTTTTTGCTTATATCTCCTGTTGCAATATCAAGCTCAGGGAACAGATAATTAAGTAAAGAGGATTTACCAACACCAGAGTTGCCTGTAAATGCAACTATATTATTATCTAAAAGTGCTCTAACCTCATCAGCACCTTCACCTGTTACAGATGAAAAGGCTATTGTCTTTATTCCAGATGTTTTATATGCCTGCATATATTCCTCAGCTGATTTTAAATCCACCTTAGAAAATACTACTACAGGCTCAATGTCCTTGTTTACTGCAGTAGCAGTCATTTTATCTATGATAAACATATTAGGAGATGGCTCACATACAGATGAAACTATTATAAGTTTATCTAAATTAGCGATAGCAGGGCGTACAATTTTATTTTTTCGTGTAAGAATATTATCAATAGAAGCATAGCCCTCTTTAGGTATAGTTATTTCTACTCTATCGCCCACTACAGGTGACATACCTCTTTTTCTGAATACACCTCTGGCTTTACATTCTATAATTTCATTATCTACATCTACATAATAAAAGCCACCCAACAGCCTTACTATAATACCCTGCTTGTCAGCCATATTTCGTTACCATCCTTTTAATCATCTTGAATTTTATTTTACCATATTTTACAGAAAAATAAAAGAAATATCAGATTTTAATTGTATGCATAATCTACCGGAATAATCACATTCTAATAAAAAAGGAGTGTGCTATTTATGGAGCAATTAATAGCTTTTTACGACACAAAGCCATATGACAAGGTATGGTTTTGTAGTTTACCCCATTCTGGGATAAAATTCAAGTTCTTTGAACACAAGCTGAACAGCGAAACTGCAAAGCTGGCTTATGGTTGCAGTGGTGTAGTTGCGTTTGTAAATGATGATATAAATTCAGAAACTATAGACAAGCTATATAATATGGGTATAAAAGTACTTGCAATGAGATGTTCAGGCTACAACAATATTGATTTTAAATCTGCTTACAACAAGGTTACAGTTATGCGTGTACCCGGATATTCACCAAATGCAGTAGCTGAATATACTATGGCTCTTTTGCTTTCACTTAACAGAAAGGTGCATAAAGCCTACAACAGAACAAGAGATTATAACTTTTCACTTGCAGGCTTAACAGGCTTTGACCTTAAAGGAAAGACAATTGGTGTTATTGGTACAGGAAAAATAGGCAGAGAATTTATAGATATTTGCAAGGGCTTTAAAATGAAGGTTTTAGCCTATGACATATATCCTACACCAGACAGCAATATTACCTATACTGACTTAAACACTATTTTTAAGGAATGTGATATTATCTCTTTGCACTGCCCTCTTACAAAGGAAAGTCATCATCTTATTAATGAAAATACAATTTCTAAAATGCGTGACGGGGTAATTTTGCTTAATACATCAAGAGGTGCAATTATAGAAAGTCAGGCTTTGTTAAACGGTTTAAAGAGTAAAAAAATAGGTGGTGCAGGCTTAGATGTATACGAAGAAGAAAGCAGTCTATTTTACGAGGATTTTTCAGGTGAGATTATAAATGACGATACACTTTCTTTGCTTGTATCTATGCCAAATGTTATAGTAACCTCACATCAGGCATTTCTAACTAATGAAGCCTTGAAAAATATAGCACAAACAACCATAGAAAATTTACAGGATTATTTTAATGAAAAGCCGTTAAAAAACGAAATTTGCTACCATTGCGAAACAGGTGAGGTTACCTCTGACTGTGAAAAAAGGAAAAACGGAAGATGCTTTTAATGTGAAAAAACCACCCACATTTTTTTGTGGGTGGTAAAATTTTAGTATTGTTTAATTCTGTGTTAAGGCTGTTTTTCGTTGCTGGTATCTTTTGACCTGAATGCGAAAAATCTTTGACCTATATAGTTAAATGCAAC
>JAXJQK010000166.1:0-8915 GCA_036311185.1 Acutalibacteraceae bacterium
CAAAAGTGGCAACGGCATAGTGGCTTGAACAAAGAGAAAGCCAGCACCTTGAGGTGCTAGCCGGTAAAATGGGCTTATAGCCCTTGAGCAAACCACCCGTTTGACGGGTGGTTATGATTTTTGGATCTATGTCAATAGTTGGGGTAACCCGAAAATAAGAAGTAACCCCACTAAACTTCCTTGCATATTTTATAATTAGTAAAATAATATTTATACTATTTTGAATAACAGATTATTTTTAGAATGAGATAAACTGTGTTAAGGGAGTGAGATTATTGGCTGAAAAAATAGTAGCTTTGGCTGGGAATCCTAATGTAGGTAAAAGTACAGTCTTTAACGCTCTTACAGGAATGAAACAGCATACAGGTAACTGGGTAGGAAAAACTGTAAGTAATGCTTTTGGAAATTACAAATTTAATAATATTGATTATACCCTTGTTGATTTACCTGGAACATACTCTTTGCTTGTAAGCTCAGAGGAAGAGGCTCAAGCAAGAGATTTTCTTCTTAGTAATAATATAGATGTAGTTATTATTGTTGTGGATGCCACTTGCTTAGAGCGTAATCTTAATCTTGTTTTACAAATAATGGAGATAACTGACAATGTAGTAGTATGTGTTAATCTTTTAGATGAAGCAAAAAAGAAGAAGATAATTGTAGATATTGATGAACTTTCTTTGCATCTTGGTGTTCCAGTAGTAGGTACTTGTGCAAGTAATGGAGGTGGACTTAGAGAGCTTAAAGAAGCAGTTGAAAGTGTTGTAACACACAGCAGAAAATATTTCCCTACAAAAATTGAATACAATGAAAAGATAGAAGGTTATATTGATGAAATTGTAGCAAATATTGAGGGTGAATTTACAGAAAAAGTAAAACGATATTATTCCTTAAGAATTATTGAAAATGATGAATATGTTATAAAACATTTAAATGATAGTAAAATAAAAGCTGTTATAGATAGATTGAATCTAGATTGTAATTATTCATCAGAAAAGTTTAGGGACGATATAGTTAATTTAATAATGAAAAAGTGTGAATACATATACAGTAAAATAGTAGTTCTTGAAAATCCTGAATATAATCATAAGGATAGAAAAATTGACCGAATACTTACATCAAAAATCACAGGCATACCTATAATGATATTATTGCTTCTTTTGATTTTTTGGTTGACAATAGTAGGAGCTAATTATCCTAGTCAGTGGCTTTCTTCATTTTTTAGTTGGTTTGGTGATGTCCTTACTAATTCTTTGCAAAAAATAAGCACACCACCAATTTTGGTAAGTATGCTAATGGACGGAATTTATACAACCACAACATGGGTTATTGCAGTAATGCTACCACCTATGGCGATATTTTTTCCTCTGTTTACATTACTTGAAGATTTAGGTTATCTTCCACGTATAGCGTTCAATATGGATAGTATTTTCAAAAAAGCTCATTGTCACGGTAAGCAGTGCCTTACAATGTGTATGGGAATAGGATGTAATGCTTGTGGTGTTACAGGGTGTAGAATTATTGATTCTCCACGAGAAAGGCTTATTGCGATAATTACTAATTCTTTTATGCCTTGTAACGGACGATTTCCTGCTATTATAAGTCTTATAACAATCTTTTTTGCAGGTATGCTTGCATTTCCGTTTGGTTCAATTTGTACGGTGCTTATTCTTATGCTTGTTGTATTACTTGGGGTAGGATTGACATTCTTAGTATCAAGAACATTATCAGGTACATTATTAAAGGGCGAAAGCTCGTCATTTACACTGGAGCTTCCACCGTATAGAAAGCCTCAGATTGGTAAAATTATAGTACGCAGTTTATTAGACAGAACTCTTTTTGTTCTTGGTAGGGCAATTGCTGTAGCAGGTCCTGCTGGTTTAGTTATATGGTTACTCACAAATATTCAAGTAGGTGATCAAAGCATAATTCAATACGCTATAGATTTTCTTGCACCTGTTGCTCCTTGGTTTGGTATGGATAGTATAATTTTAATAGCATTTATTCTGGGATTTCCTGCAAATGAAATTGTAATACCAATTATGATTATGCTTTATACAAATACAGGGGTTCTTACAGAAGCAACAAATATTGCACAACTACAAAGCCTATTTGTTGCAAATGGTTGGAGTGTAGTAACAGCTATTTGTGTGATAATATTTTATCTTGCTCATTTCCCTTGCTCTACAACCTGTATATCAATATATAAAGAAACTAAAAGTATAAAATGGACTTTGATTTCATTTTTTATACCTTTAATTTGTGGACTTACAATCTGTTTTATAGTTTCGAATATTGCAAGGCTATTTGGAATATATTAAAAGGTAAAAACCGTATCATTTCTGATACGGTTTTTTAGTGTCACAATATTCACATACAATAAAGTCGCCATTTGGTTTAAATTCCTTAGGCATATATGGTTCGCTGTGTGTTATACATTTTGGGTTAACACAACCAGTGTTATCAGTAATAACTCTACCTCTTGAGTATGAATACTTTGAACCCTCTAGTGTAAGCAGTATCAAAGCCATTCTTGCATACATTCCATAAACAGCCTGCTTAAAGTAAACACATCTTGGGTCATCGTCTATATCCTCTGTGATTTCGTCTACTCGTGGTAGTGGATGTAGCACCTTTAAATCCTCTTTACCAAGCTCAAGTCTTTCTCTGTCTAATACAAACACACCTTTTTGAGCGTTGTATTCTTCAAGGCTTGCAAAGCGTTCACGCTGAATACGTGTCATATAAAGAACATCAAGCTCAGGCATTGCCTCCTGTAGTGATGTAACCTCTACATATTCACAGCCCTGCTTGTCCAAAATTTCTTTAGTGTAGTCAGGCACACCAAGCTCAGGTGTAGAGATAAGAACAAACTTGTTGCCCTCAAAGTGTGACATTGTATCTATAAGAGAATGTACAGTTCTACCATATTTAAGGTCGCCACAAAGTCCTATTGTAAGGTGATTAAGTCTGCCTTTTTCTTTGTGAAGAGTTACAAGGTCAGTAAGAGTTTGAGTTGGGTGTAAATGTCCACCGTCACCGGCATTTATAATAGGAACACGACTATATAAAGAAGCACCCTTTGCACTACCCTCTAGAGGGTGACGCATTGCTATTATGTCAGAGTATCCACTTACAATTTTTATTGTATCCTTTAGTGTTTCGCCCTTTGAAACTGATGAGTTTTGAGGGTCTGAAAAGCCGATTATAGAGCCACCAAGTCTTAGCATTGCAGTTTGAAAGCTCATTTGAGTTCTTGTGCTTGGCTCATAAAAAAGAGTAGCCATAATTTTACCCTTGCAGGCTTCGCTATATTCAGAAGGATTAGCCATAATCTTTTCTGCCAGATGGATAATCTCATAAAGGTCAGAGAAAGAAAGTGATTCAAGGTCGATAATATGATTTAACAATAGAAAAACACCCTTTCATTTATACTTTATTAATTTTATCACAATTTGTCAAAATGGCAATAGCTAAAATAAAACTTTATTCTCTATGTATAAAAATATTTCTTTTCTTATTTAAAAACTTGAAATATATAAGTGTATTTATAGTGTTATAAAATATTACATTATATAATATTGACAAAAAAAGTGCGTGTGTTAAAATATATTTAATGAAATCACAGGTTAGGAGATGTTACCAGTGCAGTAATAAATTTTTAAAGAATTTATTAAAAATTATTTACAGAGGTGCAACGAAAAATGAAAAAATTAATATCAATATTACTGACAATTACAATGCTTTTAGGTATTATAGCTTCAATGCCAGTGAGTGTATCAGCAACAACAGACAGTGAACTTATATATACCTACAAAGGTGGTAGTTGGAGATACAAGTTAACATATAATGGTTGTGGTTGCATAATTACAGGCTGGAACGACGATTATACTGGAGATATTATTTTTACTGATATTCTAATACCAAGTTCGATAGATGGTCTTCCAGTGGTAGGAATAGAGGATTATGCATTTTATGGTAGTTCCTTAGGTGGAATAATGCTTCCAGAGAAGATGGATTTTATTGGTGATTATGCATTTGCTTATAGTGATTTAACTTACATAAGATTACCTGGTTATGTGGGGAATATTGGTGATTATGCATTTGCTAATTGTGGTAATTTACGTACTGTAGATCTTCCAGGGGGGATGACTACTATTGGTGAAGGTGTGTTTTCTGGTTGCCGTAGCTTAACCTATTTGAGTTTTTCAGATGATATCACTGATATTAGTGATTATGCATTTTTTGGTTGTAATATAACTAGTTTAGAACTTCCGGATAGTGTTGAGAATATTGGTGCTTATGCCTTTGCTGAATGTTGGCGTTTAACCAACGTAAAATTTCCTGACAATAATATTACTATTGCTGAAAGTGCATTTTATTATTGTGATTGGCTAACTAGCATAACACTTCCTTCTAATTTACAATGGGGAGATGTATATCAGTTTCGAAAAGCATTTCTAAATCATTATACACTTGCTAATATAGAAATTTCATCAAATAACAAAAATTATTTTTCGGTAGATGGTGTATTGTTCGAAAAAACAGAAAACGGAGCACCATCAATGTTAGTTTGGTATCCTGCCGGAAAATCATCGGATAATTATACAATCCCTGAAAATGTTACAATTGTTGATTACGGTGCATTTGCTTATTGCAAAAAACTAAACAGCGTAATAATTCCAGATGGAGTTACTACTATTTGGCCGTATGCATTTGATCACAGTAGTCTAACCAGTATAACAATTTCAGATAGTGTTACAACTGTTGCTAATAATGCATTTCAAGGTTGCTATAGTCTTAGTGATGTATATTACACTGGCAGTAAAAGTGAGTGGAATAGTATAAGCATATCCTTATATAATGAATGCCTTACAAACGCAACTATACATTTCAATTACGGAAAGTCAGTAGCAGGTGACATAAATGGTGACAGTGAAGTTGCAGTAAATGATGTTATTTACGTACTTAAATATGTAGTTGGCAATGCAGAATTAACAGATGAACAGATTGCAAAAGCAGATTTAAGTGGCGACAGTAAGATAACAATACTAGATGCAATTATGCTTCAAAAGCTTATTCTTGAGGTAGCTTAACTGAAATTATTTATGAATTAAATTATTTAAATTTAAGGGTACCACTCATTTTGGGTGGTATCTTTCTATTATTGCTAGAGAATAAAATTAAAACCTATTGACAGAACCTGAAAAACTGTTGTAAATTATATGTATTAATATATGTTACAAAAGGAGATAATTTATATGATTTCTATTGCAATAGATGGTCCTGCTGGTGCAGGTAAAAGTACAATAGCTAAAGCTGTTGCAAAGCAAATGTCTTATATTTATGTAGATACAGGTGCGTTGTACCGTTCCATAGCATTAAATGCAATTACAAATAATATTGATACTGATGACGTTGCTCAGATTAATTCTTTACTTGAGAATACAAACGTGGAGCTTAAATTTATAAATGGAGAGCAGAGAGTTTTCCTTAATAATGAAGATGTATCAGATAAGATAAGAACAACAGAGGTTTCAATGATGGCATCAAAGGTGTCAGCTGTGCCTGCTGTGCGTGAATTTCTACTTGAGCTTCAAAGAGATATCGCAAGAAAGAATAATGTTTTAATGGATGGAAGAGATATCGGTACAGTTGTATTGCCAAACGCACAGGTTAAAATTTTCCTTACCGCTTCACCTGAATGTAGAGCTAAGAGAAGATATGATGATTATGTAGCAATGGGTATTGATGAGGATTACGAGAAAATTCTTGCAGATATAGTAAAGAGAGATTACGATGACTCTCACCGTACTATTGCACCTCTAAAGCCTGCCGAAGGTTCTGTAACTGTTGATACATCAAATGATACGTTACAGCAATCTGTAAACAGAATAGTAGAAATTATAAATAATACTATAAATTAATCAGGAGAAATATATATGTCACAGAAAAAATCACAACAAAAAAGTTGGCTTTATTTTATAGCTAGTGTAGTAGTATCACCTGTTATTGGACTTATCTATAGAGTTAAGTTTAGAAATAAAAATAATATACCTAAAGAAGGAGCTTATATAATAATCTCTAACCATTTATCAAATCTTGACCCATTGTTGCTTGGTATGGGGCAACGTAACCGTAAGCTTAGATTTATGGCTAAGTCTGAGCTTTTTAAGAATAAGTTTTTTGCAAAGCTTATTACTGCTTTGGGTGCATTCCCTGTAGTAAGAGGAGAAGGCATAGAGCAAGAGGCTATATCAACGGGTGAAGAAATTCTTGAAAATGGTGGAGTAATGACAATTTTCTTTGAGGGTAAAAGGTCAAAAACAGGTGAGTTTTTGCGTCCTCGTTCAGGAGCTATGCTTATAGCGTATACAACCAATACACCAATTGTACCAGCATGTATTACTCCTGAAAAAGGACTTATGAAGCCATTTAGAAAAACAAGAGTAACATTTGGCGATCCTGTTACACCAGCTGAGCTTGGTGTAACCACAGGTAACGCACGAGAGCTTAGAGATGCATCTAAAAAGATAATGGAAATGCTAAAGCAAATGCGAGAAACAGAGGAGTTTTAATATATATTATGAAAAACATAATTTTAGCTAAAACAGCAGGATTTTGTTTTGGTGTAAACAGAGCCGTTAATTTGGTTTATGAGCTTTCAGATAAAGAAAAGGTTTGCACACTTGGTCCTATTATACATAACACAGAAATGGTTAAGGAGCTTGAAAAAAAGGGTGTATTAATAGCTGATAATCCTAGTGATGTAAAGAACAATTATACCGTTGTTATTCGTTCGCATGGTGTAGCTAAAAGTGTCTATGACGAAATAAACAGTCTTGGTTTAAAATATGCAGACGCTACCTGTCCTTTTGTTTCTAAAATTCATAAAAAGGTTGCAAAGGCTGGTAAAGAAAATTCTATAGTTTTAATAATAGGTGACAAAAATCACCCTGAAGTTAAAGGTATAGAAGGGCATTGTAACGGTGAGTTTTTTACAGTAAAATATCACGATCAGGTTGAAAAATTAATAAATGACAATCCAAAACTAAAAACAGAATCAGTAACTGTGGTATCTCAAACTACATTTGATGTATCAGAATGGAAAAAAAGTTTAAAAATTATCAAAAAACTATGTACAAATGCTGTAATTTTTGATACAATATGTAATGCAACGGCAGAAAGACAAGAAGAGGCGAGGTCTTTAGCTGAAAAAGTAGACCTTATGATAGTTATTGGTGATAAAACCAGTTCTAACACTTGCAAGCTTTACGATATATGCAAGCGTGTATGTAGTAAAACATATCTTGTAGAAACCTACAGAGATTTATCAACAATCGACTTTTCAGCTGCTTGTAACATTGGCGTTACGGCAGGTGCTTCTGCACCAGCCAGGATAATAAAGGAGGTACTGGATACAATGGCACAGAATCAAGTAAATTCCAGTGAAGAGAAAGAGCTAGACTTTGCATCAATGCTAGAGGAGCATATGCAAAGCTTTAATACAGACGGGAGGGTAAAAGGCGTAGTTGAAAGAATCACACCTAGCGAGATTTTTGTTGATGTTGGCAGAAAGCAAGCTGGTGTAGTAAAGCTAAATGAGCTTACAGATGATCCAAACGCAAAGGCAGAGGAACTTGTTAAGGTTGGCGATACTTTAGATCTTTTAATTATGCGTACTAACGACCAAGAGGGTACTATTATGCTTTCTAAAAAGCGTGTAGATGCTCAAAAGGGTTGGGACGTAATTAAAGAGGCACTAGAGTCTAAAGAGATTCTTTCAGGTGTTGTTACAGAGATTAACAACGGTGGTGTTATCGCTATAACAAACGGTGTTAAGGTGTTTATCCCTGCTTCTCAGGCTACAGCTACAAGAGGTGAGTCTACAGAAGCTCTACTAAAGAAGAACGTAAGCTTTAGAATTATAGATGTAAACGATCGCAGAAAGAGAGCTGTTGGTTCTATCCGTTCTGTACTTAACGAGGAGAAGAACAAGGCTAAAGAAGAGTTCTGGGCTAACTGCGAGGTTGGTAAGGTTTACACAGGTACTGTTAAGTCACTAACAAGCTATGGTGCATTTGTTGACATCGGCGGTGTTGATGGTATGATTCATATCTCTGAGCTATCTTGGAACAGAGTTAAGCATCCATCAGAGGTTGTAAGTGTTGGTGATACTGTAGAAGTATATGTAAAGGACATTGACACAGAGAAGAACAATATTTCTCTAGGATATAAAAAAGCAGAGGATAATCCATGGGAGATTATGAAGAATAACTACCCAGAGGGTACAGTAGCTGAGGTTGAGATCGTTGGTCTTACACAGTTTGGTGCATTTGCTAAGATTATCCCTGGTATTGATGGTCTAATCCATATTTCTCAGATTGCTAATCGCAGAATTGAGAAGCCACAGGACGAGTTGACAGTTGGTCAGAAGGTTCAGGCTAAGGTTACTGCTGTAGATTTTGAGAATAAGAGAGTAAGTCTTTCAATCAGAGCTTTACTACAGGATGAAGAGCCTGCAGAAGCAGAGACTGAAGAAGCTACAGAAGAATAATTAGTGCTACATAGCATATATATCTGAATGAAGCCACGCTCAGTGAATTGAGTGTGGCTTTTATAGTTTAGTTAGGGATGTAAATATTATTCGAAATACAAAAATTATGTAATATTAAGAAGATGCTACATAAAAGTGTAGTATCTCCTTTTTTAAAATCTATTTCTATATTATTTCTGAAGATTGAAATATCTTTGAGTCTCTATTTTTCTTACCTCAACATTTATTATAGATTTGAATTCTAATTAAGCTTTATTACAAAAAGTGTCTGTTTAGTATAAATAATCCCATTTTATTCTACGAAATTTGCTGTTGACTTTTACTGTGGTAATGCTATAATGTTTATATAAAATGTATAATA
>JAXJQK010000167.1:0-16041 GCA_036311185.1 Acutalibacteraceae bacterium
AATATGTATTGTTCATAGTGATTTTCCTCCTGTTAGGTTGGTGTGGTAACTTTATTCTAACATCGTGGTTCTTCACTGTGAACCTTTTTTATTTTTTGTTCAATTTCATTTTACAATTTACCTTAAAAAATAATTGTATTTCACCTAAAAATATTTTATAATAAATATAATCTTTTACCAAAACGGAGGAACCACTGTGGTTGATAGTGTACGAAATAAATTTGATGATTACTGCTGTGTTTTCAGGCTTGTAAAGTTTGCTATAAACAATATAAATGGAAGTGTAGATGACCTTGCAATTAATTGGAAAAATGTTTTTATTCTTGCAAATCAAATGAGCTTTACCGTGCTTGCAAAAATTGGTATTGACCTCTTAATTGGTGAAAATGTTCCAGAAAAAGAAGTAAAAGATTTATTTAATAAAGAATATAGAAAACAGATTTTAATTGATGCAAATCAATTTTATGAACTTGATATAATAATGTCTGCATTTGAAAAAGAAAATATAGATATGCTTATACTTAAAGGTTCAAGTATAAAAAATTTTTATTCTCAAACTCACTATAGATATATGGGTGATATTGATACTTTTGTAAATAAAACTGATTTTGACAAAGCAGATAAGATTTTATCTTCGTTAGGGTATAAAGAAATCAGTTTTGGTACTCACGATAGAGTGTACAAAAAGGAACCTTTTATAAATCTTGAACAGCATTTTACTCTTGCAGAGGGAGCTTCAAAGAAAGTTGTAGACTATTATAATAGTATTTGGAGTAAATCTAAGCTTAGATCAGGTTTTAAGCATATATATGAAATGACCTTAGAGGATATATATATTTATCTTTCGGTTCATGCTGTACATCACATAAATTATTCAGGTATAGCACCAAGAATTTTTCTTGATTACTATGTATTTCTTGAAAAGCATAAGGATATTTTAAATATAGAATATATCAATAATATTCTATTATCTTTTAATTATGCTGATTTTAATACTGTTGCTGTAAATCTTGCCTACAAATGGTTTAGTAAAGAGGGTAGTGGATTGGATAAAACAAGCACAGTAGATTTATTTATAGCAGACTGTAGTACATATGGTACCACAAAGCATAATGTGGGGTTAAGAACAGCTAGAATGGCAAAAAATGGTAAGAAACCAAACAAGTTGTTGTTTATACTTAAACAGATTTTTCCTCCTTATAATAGAATAAAATCAGAATTTCCTATTTTGAAAAAGTGTTCGTTAGTTTTACCTTTTGTTTGGTTTGCGTATTTATTAAAGAGAGTGTTTAATAAATCGCATACAACCAAATATTATTCTGATATAAACGAAGAAACAGCTATTTTTTATAATTCAATTATTAATGATTTAGGGTTAAATGATATAGAAAAGTGAGAGTGAAACATATGAAATTAAGTGCAAGAATAAGTATTTTAGTGTGTTTTTTTGTAGCACTTGTAGGTTTGATAGGTGTAAGCGTTATTCACACAGAAGATCCTGAAATTAAGACTGTAAATACAGATAATGAAGAAGCTACTGCTTTAGAGGAATATACAAGACCTCCTGAAGAACCTACCCAAAAGGTGGATTCAGCGTTTACAGAAAAACAACTTGCAGATATGGATACAATAATTACCGAACAGCTTAAAGATATGGATTTTAACGGAACATTTCTTGTTGCTGTTGGTGATGAAATAATATATCACGAGGCTATGGGCTATAGCGATGTAGAAAAAAAGAAAAAGAATACTTTGAACACAAAATATGAAATAGGATCCTGTTCAAAGCAGTTTACAGCTACGGCTATAGCCAAGCTTGAGCAGGAAGGTAAGCTCAAGCTTGAAGATAAAGTAACAAAATATATAAAGTCAGATATATTTGATAAGAATCTTAAAATTTATCATCTGGTCAATATGTGTTCGGGGTTACCTGATTATCTTAACGAATATATATATTCGTTAGAGGTAGGTGAAAGAGATTTAGATGCAACCTTTGATAAGGATGAATTTATAAAATGGCTTGATGAGCAGAATGCTATTTTTGAACCAGGAGAGTATTTTTCATATTCAAATACAAATTATTACTTGTTAGGTTTGATTATTGAAGAGGTAACAGGTGAAACATACGAGAAGTATGTTGAAGATGAATTTTTCTATCCACTTTATATGGACGATTCTTCAATGAAAATGTCTGATACTAATTGTGAGGGATATTTAGATAGTGAATTTACAGAGGGAATAAAAATAGACAGCACATATTTTTATTCAGCAGGAGAGATAGTATCAACCACAAGCGATATGTTGAAATGGCTTAATGCCTATAGTAGAGGAAAGGTGCTTAATGAAAGTAATTTTAAAAAGGCTATAACTATAGGTAAAGATGGTTTTAATTATGGTTATGGTTGGTTTGTATGTGATGATTATTACTATCATACCGGAAATACAGAGCTGTTCTATGCAATAGATATTGTTACTAAAAAAGACGATATAAAGGTTATAGGTCTTTCAAATGTGAATGATACCTATTTACAGCAAACAGGACTTTCGATTTTACTTTCTGTAGAAAACGAGCTTTTCCCAGGTGAACATCATGCTTTGCCTACTGAACCATCAACAAAATCTTAAATAATATTATGCTTTATAAAAATAAACGGAGGATTAAGCTATGAAGGCATCAGCTATAATTGTAGCAGCAGGCTCATCAACAAGAATGGGTAAACCAATAAGCAAACAGCTTATAAAATTAAATGGTACAGAGGTTATCGTACATACTTTAAAAGCTTTTCAAAGCTCAGAAGCTATTGATGAGATTATAGTAGTTTGCAGAGAACAGGACAAAGAGATAATTAAAAGCCTTGCAGAAAAACATTCAATAACAAAGGCTAAAGGTTTTACAGTTGGTGGTGCTACACGTCAAGAGTCGGTAAAAAATGGTGTTGCACTTGTAAAAACTTCGGCTGAATATATAGCTATTCACGATGGTGCAAGACCTTTAATCTCTTCAAGTGATATAGATAATGTAGTAAATAATGCTGTAAAATATAAAAATTCAGCACTCGGTGTATTTGTAAAGGATACCATTAAGGTTGTTGATGAAAATCGATTTATAATTTCTACCCCAGATAGAAGCAGTCTTATAGCTATATATACACCACAGGTTTTTAAATTTGATTTGTATAAGCAGGCTATGCAAAAGGCTGAACAGGATGGTAAGGATTATACTGATGACTGCCAGCTTGTAGAGGCTTTAGGAGAAAAGGTGTATGTAACTAATGGCAGTGCTACAAATATAAAGCTCACAACACCTGAGGATATAATTATTGCAGAAAGTTTTTTAAACAGAAGGGAAGATTAAAAATGAGAATAGGTCATGGATATGATGTTCATAAATTAACAGAAAATAGAAAATTAATTTTAGGTGGGGTAGATATTCCATACGAAAAAGGGTTATTAGGACATTCAGATGCAGATGTATTACTTCACTCAATATCAGATGCATTATTAGGTGCAGCTGCACTTGGCGATATAGGCAAGCACTTTCCTGACACAGATGAAAAATACAAGGGTGCAAACAGTATTTTGCTTTTAAAAGAGGTTTGCAGAATGTTAGATGAACAGGGATATAGTATACAAAATATCGACAGTACAGTAATAGCACAGGCACCAAAGCTAAAGCCATATATTGAACAAATGCGTAAAAACATAGCAGAAGCTTGCAATATAAGCATAGATCAGGTAAACGTAAAGGCAACAACAGAAGAAAAGCTTGGCTTTACAGGTAGTGGTGAGGGTATATCTGCACATTCAGTTTGTTTAATAGATTAATACTATTTCTTTTATTCTTAAAAATAGTTGTACTACAAAATAAATTTCATTAAAATTCATTGCATAAGAATGAATTTATCATTAAATGAATATAAATACTACAAATACATTTTTGCAAATAGTATTGGGAGGTATTTGTATGTACAACGAAAACGGAAAAACGAAAGCTTTTAAAGCATTATTAATTGGTACGCTTATAGGGGTATTAATTTGCAGTTTATTAATGCTTATAATGGCTTTTATATTGGTAAAAATACAAAAACTACCTACTGATGCTATTTATATTATGTTGCAGTTAATAGGTGCTTTATCTGCCTTTTTAGGAGCTTATGTAACGGTAAGAATATATAAATCCTATGGCTTACTGTTTGGATTTACAACAGGCTTTGCAATATTTTTTATTGTTTTTGTGGTAGGTGTTGCTACCTGTGTAGAAACACCGTCGGTATTGTCTATTACAAAATTAGTTGCTATGCTTTGTGCAGGCTCTTTAGGTGGAGTTTTGTCAGTTAACAGAAAAAAATCTATACATAAATACAAATAGCATAAATATCAAATAAAATTATATAAAAGTGTGTGAAAAATTACAGTAAAAATAATATTGAAATTTCTGACATTAAATATATAATAAAGGTATAATTAATTTTAGAAATGAGTGATAAAAATAATGAGATGTAAAAAACTTATATCTGTTATTTCTTCGTTTTTGATTGCAACCACTATGTTGCTTATACCTGTAAACGCACAGGCTACAGAAATTGCAACCGAAGAAATAACTTTTAAAGAAACTTCTAATGTTGCATTACCAGAGGCTACAGAATTTGCTGAAACAAAGACTGAAACTCAGCAATCTACAGTTCCAACAGAGCTTCAAACAGAGGCAATTTTACCAACTGAGAAAACTACAGAGGAACAAACAGAGCTTCCTACAGAACTACCAACTGAGAAACCAACTCAACCAGCAACAGAAATTTCACCTGTAGAAAACTTTACATACAGTAATGTTACTACTAATTCAATTACTCTTAATTGGACTAAAAATGATGATGCAACAGGATATGTTATCTATAGAATGGATAACAAAACAAACAGTAAATATGTAAAGTATGCAGTTATAAAAAACAATGATACTACATCTTATATAAATAAAAATCTTACTCCGGCAAGATGCTATTATTATCAAATAAAATCATATTTATATAAGAATGGCAAGTATTATTACAGTACAGCAAAAACAGTAAAGCTAGGTACTTGTCCTAATGGGGTAAAAGGGTTAACTGTAACAGGGCAAACAGAAAATAAAATTGGTATTAAATGGAATAAAGTAGATGGTGCTTCGGGCTACGTTATTTATCGTATGGATTATAAAACCAACAGTAAATATAAAGCCATTGCAACGGTTGGTAGCAATGTTACCATGATTTCTAATACAAACCTTGAAACAGGCAGACCATATTATTATAGAGTGCGTGCCTATAAAGATGTATATGGTAAAAAGTTTTATGGCGATTATCCAACACTTAAAACAGCAACTCTACCTGCCAAGGTAACAAATTTAAAGGTTTCATCACAATCCACTTCTCATATTTCATTATCGTGGGATAGAGTACCACGTGCTACAGGCTATATTATTTTTAGAATGGATAATACAACCAACAGTAAGTATAAAAGGTACGATACTGTTGTAGGAAATTCAAAAATAAATTATACCGATGATAATCTTATAGCAGGAAGATGTTACTACTATAGAGTAATGGCATACAGAACTGTGGACGGAAAAAACTATTATGGTGGTTATCCAACCCTGAAAACAGGCACAAAAACAATAGCTCCAACCTTTTCATTAAGTACTAAAGATAATAAAATTACAGCTAATTGGTCAAAGGTAAGTGGTGCCGAAGGATATGCTCTTTACTTGGCTGAATCTAAAAATGCACATTATTATATGCAAGGTAGTACAACAGGTACAAGCTTTACAACAAAAGCTCTAACTAAAGGAAAAACATATTATATAAGAGTTTGTGCGTATAATCTTGTAGATGGAAAAAAGATATACAGTGGTTATCAAACCAAATCTATTACGTGCACTTCAAAAAATACGGTTAATGGTTACGCTGTAGGTGATACATATATAGAAATTAATCTTTCTCAGCAATATATGCGTTACTATAAAACGGGTGAGTGTATAGTATCTACACCAGTTGTAACCGGTATGAAAAACAAATATGATACTCCAAAAGGCTTGTTTTATGTATGGGAGAAAAAATCACCTGCAAGATTAGTAGGTCCAACGTGGGATGTACAGGTTAACTATTGGATTGGAATAACTACTGACGGAATAGGTATCCACGATTCCACTTGGAGAGCAACTGGATATGGTGGTAATATCTACACATATGATGGTTCCCACGGCTGTATAAATACTCCGTATGATAAAGTAAAAAAGATTTATAATAATTGTTCTCTAGGAACACCGGTAGTTATATATTAATAAAATTTATTAACAGCAGATAACAGCGACATAGGTTATCTGCTGTTTTTTGTGTTTAGAAAATTGACTAAACAAATTAAATGTGTTAAAATTTTACCAAAACAAAAGGAGGATATATTATGGAAAAAGATAACAAAAGTCTTATTTTTTATATTTTTAAAACTATTTTTTCTTCTGTATCAGTTTTAATATTATTGCTCACTTTTGTATTTAGATTAGCTATTGTAGACGGACCATCTATGCAGAACATATTATACGAGAATGATGTGGCTCTTATAACAAATTATTATCCTTTCTTTGATGAATTATCTGAGAAATATATTCCGTACGATATCAGCTTAAAGCAAGGTGATATCGTTGCAATTGCACCAAACAATAAAAGTGATAATGAATATAACATTGATAATGCCTTTATAAAAAGAATAATAGCTGTTGAGGGGCAAACAATAGGTTTTGACACTGAAAATGGTGCAGTATATGTTGACGGAAAAATTATAGATGAGCCATATGTTTCAAGTGCTACGTTATCAGGGGTAGAGTGGGAAATACCAGATGTTATACCCGAAGACAAGGTTTTTGTAATGGGGGATAATAGAGCAGTGTCAGTAGACAGCAGAAGCATCCGTATCCAATTGGTTGATAAAAAAGATATAATAGGTAAGGTACAATGTGTTGTATATCCTTTTGACAGAATTTCATATGTTTATTAACGGAGGTTTAGAATGAGCCAAGTTCAGAATATTCAGTGGTTCCCTGGTCATATGACCAAAACAAAAAGAAAAATACAAGCCAGCTTAAAGCTGGTAGATATTGTTGCTGAAATTATAGATGCAAGAATACCTGTAAGTAGTCGTAATCCTGATTTAGATCAGCTTGTTCAAAATAAGCCAAGAATTATTCTGATGAACAAATGCGATATGGCTGATAAAGCACAAACAAACAGGTGGATAGATTACTATAAAAAGCACAATATTACAGCTATAGCTGTAGATTGTAAGTCTGGTAAGGGGTTAAACCAGTTTGTGCCAACTGTACGAGAGGTGCTTTCAGATAAAATCGAGCAATGGGAAGCCAAAGGTATGAAAAATAGAAGCATACACATAATGATAGTGGGTATTCCAAATGTAGGTAAATCATCTTTTATAAATAAAATGGCTAAAAAGGGAAGTGCAAAGGTTGAAGACAGACCTGGTGTTACAAGAGGTAACCAGTGGTTTTCTATTGGTGGTGGCTTAGAGCTTTTAGATACACCTGGTGTGCTTTGGCCTAAATTTGATGACCAAGAGGTTGGTGAAAAGCTGGCTTTTACAGGTGCTGTAAAGGATCAGGTAATGGATACCGAGCTTCTTGCTTTTAGATTGCTCGAGGTTATGTGTAAATATCCTACACAACAATTTATAGAACGCTTTAAATTGCAGGATGTTGACCTTGATAATATAGAGCCTTATGATTTACTAGAGGTTATAGGCAGAAAAAGAGGTATGCTGATGTCAGGTGGTGTTGTTAACACCGAGAGAGCCTCTGTAACAGTTCTTGATGAGTATAGAGGTGCAAAGCTTGGAAACATAACATTGGAGTGTGTAAAATAAATAACGGAGGTAAAATTTGCTTAAAAATTTAATATTAATTATTACAGTTTATTTTATAGTAATAAATATTATCTCTGTTATCGTTACTATTTTGGATAAGTTCAAAGCCAAACACGGTAAATGGAGAACACCCGAAAAAACCTTGTTTATACTTTCAGCTGTTGGTGGAGCTGTAGGTATGTACATAACAATGCACCTAATACATCATAAAACAAAGAAAATGAGGTTTATGGTGGGTATACCTCTTATTTTCTTTGCAGAGATATTAATCGTAGGCTTATTACTATTTACATTAAGGTGAAATTATGCGTGAAGTAATTTTAAAATTTACTGTTCCAAAGCAGTACGATAATACACAAGCAAAATGGTTTTTACGTAATTACTGTAATATTTCAGTCAGGCTTATAACAGCATTAAAATTAGTACCTTTAGGTATATCAAGAAATGGTGAGCTTTTACGTGTTATTGATAATGTATATGAGAATGATATAATTCAGATAAAGCTCCCTCAGGATGATAATCAGATAGAGCCTGTAGATATTCCTCTTAATATTTGTTACGAGGATGACCATATAATAGTTCTTAATAAGCCACCACATATGCCTGTGCACCCAACTCATGGTCATGTTGATGATACATTAGCAAATGGGGTTGCGTTCTATCTTAATAGTAAAAATGAGAGCTTTTCTTTCAGAGCGATTAATAGAATAGACAGAGATACAACAGGGCTTGTTTTAGTTGCAAAGCATAGCTATGCAGCGGCAAACCTTGTAAAGAATGTACAGAAAAAGTATGTTGCAGTGTGTGAGGGAGAAATATCAGAATCAGGCACAGTAAATGCTAACATTTCTCTTTTGCCTGGTCACACAATACAAAGAACAGCAGGAACACCAGACGGTGTTACAGCTATAACACATTATACGCCACTTTTGATAAAGAATGGTCATACTTTGGTTGAATTTAAACTTGAAACAGGTAGAACACATCAAATAAGGGTACATATGTCGCATATAAATCATCCTCTTGCTGGAGATGATATGTATGGAGGTTCGTTAGAGCTTATAAAAAGACAAGCTCTTCATTGCAAGAGTATAACATTTTTACACCCTGTTACTCATAAAGAAATCACAGTTACAACTAACTTGCCTGATGATATGAAAAATATTATTAAGTAAATAACTTATGGGTTATATGTATATAATTTCCAATAATATGAACATAAATTTAACTTTTATTAAAAGATATTGATACTTTTTACTAAACGTGTTATATTTAATAGGCTAAATGACATATAAACGACTAGCGAATGAGAAAAATATAGTTTATTTTGTAAGGTGTATTAAATATGAGCGTATTAAGAAGGATAAAAACCAAAGATAAGAAGATATTAACCATTGTATATACAGTAATAGCTGTAACAATAACTTCATTTACAGTTGGTGCTTATTGTATTAGTAGTGGTATTATTTCTGCAGAATCAATTTCAGGCAGATTAGCACATAATGAATCATCATCTAAAGTTTACGTTGAAAAAGCAACTCAAGCTACTACAGAAGCTAATGAAACAATAAATATAAAACTTTCTAAAGAAAATGCTGTAATTGCAAAAAATTCAACCTATATAGTAAAGCTAGCTGAAGGTTTAAATGACAAAAACTTAAATCTTGAATGGAGTAGCGATAACACAGAGGTCGCTAGAGTTGATTCAAATGGTGTTGTTAATGGTCTAAAAGCAGGTACAGCGAATATTTCTTGTGTTAATTCAGATAATAATTCTTCTGATGTAATTAAAATTACAGTTTCTTCTCCTGTATATGCTACAGAGGTAAAGTTAGATAAATTATCATATACAATGACAGCAACAGGTGAACTACTTAAACTTAATGCAGAGATTTTACCAAAGGATACAGTAACAGATACAACACTAAGATGGAGTTCTTCAGATGACTCGGTTATAACAGTAAAAGACGGTATTGTTACAGCTGTTTCAGAGGGTAAAGCAACTATAACCTGTGCTACATCTAACGGGAAAACAGCAAAATGTGAAATAATTGTTGAACCACAAATAAAAGCAGAGGAGCTTACACTGGATTACATAGGCTATGATTTTGATGGGCCTCAAACAGAGTCAGTATTGCTTACACCAACAATTTTTCCACCTGATACAACAAATCAGAATTTAAAATGGAGAAGTACAGATGAAAATGTTGCACTTGTTGATGAGATTGGTAATGTTACAATTGTAGGTGATGGTGAATGTGAAATAATCTGTACAACTACCGACGGAACATATCTTTCGGCCACTTGTGAGATAACTGCCCGAAATACAATGCTTATAGTTACTCATACAACCACACAAACTGTTTATGTACCTGTAAACCCTGTTGTAGCTAATTCTATTTTAGAAGAAGCCTTGCGATATGTTGGTGTAATACCATATGTTTGGGGAGGTACAGACCTTTCATCAGGTGTTGACTGTTCAGGTTTTATTTGTGCGGTATATGAACGTTTTGGAGTTAATCTTTGGGGTATACGCACAGATCTTTATCTTGCAGGTGTTGAGGTTCCATCAATAGAAGAAGCTCAAGCTGGCGATATTCTTTGCTATCCTGGTCATGTTGCTATTTACGACGGCAACGGTGGCAGAGTACACGCCTACGATGAAGGATATATGATTATGCGTGACCAAAATATAGATGGATATTATACCATCAGACGTGTAATTCAATAGTATAAAACAAACCCACCATAGCAGACAACTAAACTATGGTGGGTTTATTAAATTTAAGGAGGCACACTATGCGAAAAAAAACGATATTATTTCTTGTATTTTTATTACTTGTTATTACATTTACAGGCTGTACAAGCTCTGAAAAAACAGATAACGGAAAGATAAATATAGTATCAACAATATTTCCTCAATATGACTTCGCAAGAGAAATAGTAGGGGATAGGGCAAATTTGAAAATGCTTATACAGCCTGGTGGAGAATCTCATACCTATGAGCCTACACCACAGGATATAATCAGTATTCAAGAGGCTGACGTCTTTTTGTATATTGGTGGAAAAAATGATGCTTGGGTAGATGATATACTTAAATCAATAGATACAACCGAAATACAAATTGTAAAACTTATTGATTGTGTTGAATTAACCTGTGTAGGTGAAACAGAAGAACATAATCATTCGCATAGTGATGAGCATAGTAATGAGTTTGATGAACATATTTGGACATCACCGATGAATGCAAAGAAAATGGTTGAAGCTATATCAAAGGCAATATGTAATGCAGACCCTGAAAATTCTGATTATTATAACGATAATACAGCTGAGTATTGCGTTAAGCTTGTTGATTTAGATACAAAAATAAGAAATGTTGTCAGTAATGCAAAACGTACAGAGCTTATTTTTGGAGATAGATTCCCTCTTATATATTTTACCAAGGAATACGGTTTAATATACCATTCTGCTTTCCCAGGCTGTTCATCTGAAACTGAACCAAGTGCATCAACTATAGCTTTGTTATCAGATAAAGTAGAACAGAAAGATATACCGGTTATTCTCAAAATAGAATTAAGCAATAGTACGGTAGCCGATACAATAGCAAGTGAAACTTCAACAGAAGTTCTTACTTTTTATTCTTGTCACAACCTTTCAAAGACTCAATTTGATAATGGTGAAAACTATATTTCAATGATGACAGAAAATCTTGAAACTCTAAAAGTCGCTTTGAACTAAGGTTTATTTTAAAAATAGAGATAGAAGCAACTGAAATAAAAGATAGAGAAAAGAAGGAGTATTATTGGTGTATTTCCTGTTACAGGAGATATTAAATATTTGACAACGCATTACTGTTTCGGCTCTATGTCAATAATTCTGGGAACTTGAAAAAGAAAAGCGAAAACAGGCAACAGCACCTAAGCTGTTGTCTGTTGTTGGTTAGAGAAGATATATTTCTAAATCGAAAGAAGTTATAGTAGCCAATATTTATTATATAGGTTTATAGCTGTAAGATATTTCTGTATTCGGATAATAATATTGCAAAATTTCAATATAGCTGTTTCCTTGCATTGCCATTTCACAAGCACCAAATTGACTCATACCGATGTTTTCACCGTACCCATATATAGTAAAGGTGTATGTATCGTTGCTGATTGTCACTTCAAAGGTGCTACTTCTTAATTTAAGTAAATCTGCAAGCTCTTTACCTGTAATTTTAGTGTTACCCAATGTTAAATTTAATACTGTTCCATAATCACTTTTATTTATATCAGATATATTTTTATTTATATCTTTATTTGGCTTGTAATCTGTAAATTTTGTTTTTATAGCATTGTCAAGCTCTTCAGCTGAAAAATCTTTTTTTATCTTGTAATTATTTGCAATAGTGTCAAAAGGAGAGGCAATCCCTATAAGATAAGGAATATCTATACCATAAATTTCTTTGTAGCTGTTTGTATTACCACTGGAAATTTTAAAATATTTTGTCATACATAAATTATCATCATATAAAACAAAAGTATTGCTCACTTGCTTTACAGAATCGCTTATAATTTTATAGCTTTCATCAAATGTTTCTCCCCATTTTTCTTTAAGTTCTTCTTTACTGACGTAGGTTTCCCAGATTTTGCTGTTACATTCAAAGTCGTACTTCTTTTTTTCTGCTCTGCTATTGCTTCTAAGATAAGAATAATATGTATGAATTGCAATAGCTTGTGCCTTTATAGCTTCTTTAGGAATATCTGTTTCTATCTCTGTAGCTAGTGCACCACAGCAAAAGTCAAAATCACTTACAGTTATTATTTCTTTACTTGCTTTATCATATATTTTAAAAGTATACTTGTCTGTTTTATTTTTATGGGTAGATTTTTTTGTTGTGTTGCTTTTAGGCTCAGTTTTAGTTGTAGTTTTATCAGTCGTTTTTTCTTTAACAGAAGAATTTGTTGCATTGCTTTGAGCAACCTCGTTTTGCTCGTTGTTAATTAACAGAGAAATCAATGGTGCAGTAGCGACTAATAATGTTACAAGAATCACGTTTATAATACCATTTTTCATAAAATTATCATTCCTTTTCTTAAAACAATGTAAATATAAGTTTTAGCTATTGACAACTTTCAACTATTAGAATAAAATAAAATGTGCATTAGTTTACTATATATAAATATTTATTATGCTATTTAAGGTATTATGATTTATATATTAGGAAATTTACAATTAAATATTTAAGAGGTGTTAAAATGAAAATTAAATTTTCGTGGATACCATTTATTCCTGTGGCTGTACTTTCTATTATATTAAGATTGTACCAGAAATTATTTGTAGACAGTGGTATTGATACTGGATTTTTGAGCAGTGATATGATATGGCTTGTTTATGCTGGTATGGTAGGACTTTTATTTGTAGTATTACTTCTGTTATCTGCTATCGACAGAAAAACATCAGCACACTATACAATAAAAAAGAATTTTTTTGCAGGTCTTTTTGCTGTGGTTGCTGCTGCTTTAATTATATTTGATGCAGGAATGAATGCTGGTCAAATGCTATCAGATGGACTTCAGAGCTTGTCACAGTTAATTGATATTCTGTTCTCTATTTTAGGTGGTGTAGCTATTCTTGTTATGGGTACATCATCCTTTTCAGGAAGGAATTTCGCTAAGAAAATGGGCATATTTTCTGTAGTAGCTCCTATTTGGTGTTGTATCCAGCTTGTACTTAAATTTATTGAATATACAAAGCAATCTGTAAATGCTTTTGATATGACAAATCTTTTCTTTATGGCATTTATGACATTAACTATATTTAATTTGTCTATGGCTTATCAAAAAGTGGATTGTAAAAATCCTGTTAAGGGAACTGTAGTTTATGGTATGCCTGCATTTATAGTTACTATTGTGTATGCAGTAGCTAATTTGATTGACCAGCTAAAAATAAATAGTACATATGATTTTATGAATTCTTTAGATATCCTTGCCTTTGTAGCACTTGCACTTTATACTCTGTTTATGATGATTGAGTTTACTAATAACGCAAAAAACAATACAGAGTATAAGCCAATTCAGGAAATTCAAGAAGCTGTTGAGCAACCAACTGTAAGAATTAAAAATGAGGTTGAAGAAGAAAAGAATAAGCTTGAGAATGACCATATTGAAATCACAGATGTTGAAGAGAACGTAAACAAAGAGCTTGGTGATGTTGATAATGTGATTGAAGCGATGGAAAAGGAAGATAAAAACCCTGAAAAATATGATCCACTTTCTCAAGAGTATTTTGACAGTCATCAAACCGATATATCAGAAGACAGTGAAATTTCGTTAAGCTTAAAAAATATTGATAGATTAATTAATGAGATTAACTCAGAGGAATAATTATTAAAAATAAAAAGTGTCGAAATTCTTAATGGTTTCGGCACTTTTTTTACACGTTTGAAATAATTCGAATTTCCAAATTTTTTTCGGTAATTTGTAGGAATTATTTTATCTTTAATTGGCTAGAATGTGAATTGACAAAATTTATAGTTGTGATAAAACAAAATTTATGTGTTTAAACTCATATATTGCTATTTTGGGTATATTTTTCATTAAAGGGAAGTGGTAGAATAATGGATGCATTGAAAAATGAGAATATTTTCAAATTATTTGTGAGGCTTACAATTCCGTCGTTTGTTATTGTTTTAGTAAGTGGATCTTATAGTATTATTGATGGTGTTTTTTGGGTCAGTCGTTGGGTACAGTAGGTAATGCCACTAATTCGTATATTTTTATTATCTATGCAATGATAAATGCAATTTCTTGTCTGGTTGCTCAGGGTACATCTTCGTTGATTTCGCTTAAAATGGGAGCCGGTGAGAATAAAAGAGTTGAAAAGCTTTGGGGTACATCTATATGGCTTACAATTGTTGTTTCTATAATAACAAGTTTGATTTTTATGTTTTCTTTAGAAGGATTTTTTTACATTATGAATATAGATTCCCAATATCATTCATACATATATGATTACTACAACTTGTTTTTGTTATGTACACCGATATATTTTCTCGGTCATACCTTTTTGTATTGCATAAGGTCAGAGGGCTTAGTAGGCAAGGTGCTGAAAATAAATATAGTAGCCTTTTTAGTTAATCTTATAACAGGCTGTATTTTTATCAAATTTTTAAATTGGGGTTTTGCAGGTTCTGCTTTGTCAACAATTCTTGCAAATTTATCTATATGCATTATCAGTTTCTTGCATTTCAGAAAAACTATATTTAAAATAAAACTCAAAAATATACGTTTTGGAAAAAACGATTCGCTTAATATACTTTCTACGGGTTTATCTGTGTTTATATCGAGATTTTGTTCCGTAGCATTAATGATTTTGTATAATTATATCTGTTTTAAATATGCAGGCGAAACAGGTATCGCAAGTCTTTCTATTGCTACAACTATATATAGGTATGTTATAACTATTATAGATGCTCTTACAACAGGCGTTCAGCCAATTATAGGCTATAATTACGGTGCAAAGCAGTACGACCGAGTAAAAAAATCTCTGAAATACGCAATTATAGTAGGTACAGTTTTTTCTGTAGTGATTTTTGTAGGAGTTCAATTATTCTCAGTGCAGATAATACAATTGTTTAACTCGGAAGACTCACAGCTATGGGAGTTTGGAAGCAATGCTATCAGTACTGTTATGACAGTGATATTTTTACAGGGTATAGTCAGTATGGGAACATACTATTACCAATATATTGGCGAAAAGAAAAAATCTACTATGTTAGTTGTTATAAGACAAATAATACTACAAGTGCCACTTTCAATTCTTTTACCATTTTACTTTGGAATTGACGGTTTGTGGACAGCGTTCTGGATTTCTGATTTGATTATATTTGTGGTTATTGCAGTTTGTCTAACCAAAAGTATATTGCAGATAAACAACAAGCAAAAACTTGTGCCAAAAGAAGCACTTTCAACTTAATAGACTTAAAATGCATAATTTGCATTTCTTTAATATACTGATAAATTTTGAATATAACAATTTGTAACTTGACTAATTTGCTAATTCGTGTTATTATTTAATAAATTAAATCAAAAGCGTAGATAAGGACAAGATTTATATTCTTAGTTTTTTCAGAGAGCATCTGATATTTGCTGAAAC
>JAXJQK010000168.1:0-7356 GCA_036311185.1 Acutalibacteraceae bacterium
TACGCACGGTGGTGTGAGAGGTCGGCTACTCAACTAATGGGTAGCCTCCTACTCGATTGAAAAATTATCAAAAGATAAAATTATATATTGACTTAAAATATGTAATATGTTACCATAATAAGGTAATATATTACATAACGGAGGCTATATGAATATTAAAGATGTAATAGCTAATCAAAATGTTGATTTTAACGGTGTTGAATCTTCTTATTTTCTACTTGGCTTATTAAGTGCTTTTGAAAATCGTTTTCAGACTATGGCTGACAAAAAAATAAAAGAAATAAGCTGGAAGCAATTTTTTGCTATTATCTGTATTAATCTTTGTAAGGAGAATCCCACTATTAATGAGCTTGCTGATATACTAGGAAGCTCTCACCAAAATGTTAAGCAAATTCTTATTAAGCTTGAGAAAAAAGGTTTTGTAAGCATTTATACTGATGAAAAAGACAAAAGAAAACAACGAATTTCGCTTACAGACTATTGCAGAGAATTTTGCAGTAATAATGACGAGATGAGTCAACAGATTATGACAAAGCTGTTTGAGGGAGTATCTCAGGAGCAGTTAATGGCTACAATTCAAACTATTATACAAATAGAAAACAATCTAAAGAGTCTTTAAAAGGAGAATTATTTATGGCGAAGGGGATTATTTTATATAAGTCAAAATATGGTGCAACAAAAAAATATGCACAATGGTTGCAGGAATTAACCGGATATGAGTGTATAGAAACCAAAAAGGCAAACATAAAAGAGATACTTAAATACGATGTTATAATATTAGGTGGCGGTGTATATGCATCAGGAATTGCAGGACTATCGTTTATAAAAAATAATATTGATGTACTAAAGGATAAAAAGTTAGCAGTATTTTGTGCTGGTGCATCGCCTTATGATGAAGAAGCATATGAGCAAATTAGAACTATGCATTTTAAAGATAAGCTGGAAAATATACCTTTGTTTTATTGTCGTGGAGCATGGGATATGGATAATATGACTTTTGCAGACAGAACTCTGTGTAAATTATTACAAAAAGCTGTAGCAAAACAGGATCCAGATACATATGAACCATGGCAAAAGGCATTAATGGAAGCAGGAGCTCAGAAGTGTGATTGGACCGATAAAGAGTATCTTAATCCTTTACTTGAATATATAAATGGTTAAGGTTTAATGTATTAATTGAGAAAATAAGAAACGGGCATAACCACGAAGGTATGCCCGTTTCACGAGTAAGGAAATAAAAATGAAATGAAAAAGATGTATGCTATTTAAATGCCCATTTATAAGGGCGTGCACCATATTGGTGTTGTAATTTATAGTTTAAATACCCTAATAAAAACACAACTATAAATTTATCACAAAATATATTAACTAACACCCACTACTTTATGGATATATTATAGCATAAATATAAAATATAATAAAGGGAATAAGCGTAAAAATAAAAAATTTGGTTAGTTTAAACATAATGACGAGTGAAATAATGGCTATCTTCAATAATAAAAAAGAAAAGATTTTCTTTTTTAGTGACTAAAACTCATTTTTTATAAAAATAAGCTTTAAAAAGAGCTGTAATTGTTTTAACAATAAAAAATAATTCTTTATAAAAAATAATAAAATGACAAATAAGAAAACACGAGAAAATCGAAGTAAATAAGAGAAATAAAGAGATTGCACCTATGTAAATTAATTTTTTCAGAAAAAGTGTTGACTTTGTTTTTAAACTATGATATTATCTATCCTGCGACAAGTTATCGGTGTAGGTTTTACACCGACAAAAAAGATTTATTTTAAAATGGAGGAAACTGGATATGTCTACTTTTATGGCAAAAAAAGGCGAAGTAGAACGCAAGTGGTATGTACTAGACGCTGCTGGTAAGCCACTAGGTCGTACAGCTGCTCAGGCTGCTACTCTACTAAGAGGTAAGCACAAGGCTACTTTCACACCACACGTTGACTGTGGTGATTATGTTATCATCATCAACTGTGACAAAGCTGTTCTAACAGGTAACAAGCTTCGTCAGAAATATTGGTACCGTCATACAGGTTATGTTGGTCACCTAAAAGAAACAAGATATGACACACTAATGGCTACAAAGCCAGAGAAGGCTATGGAGCTTGCTGTTAAGGGCATGGTTCCATCAAATACAATCGGAAGAGCTGCTATGCTAAGACTAAAGCTATTCACAGGCGATCAGCACAACCATCAGGCTCAGAAGCCTGAGGCTTGGGATAAATAAGGAAGGAGGCAACATAAATGTACGATAAGAAACCACATTTTTACGGAACAGGTAGAAGAAAGAGTTCTGTAGCAAGAGTTAGACTTTACCAGGGTACAGGTAAAATCACAATCAACGACAGAGATATCGACGAGTATTTCGGTCTTGACACACTAAAGCTAATCGTTCGTCAGCCTCTTGAACTAACAGAGACAACAGAGAAGTTTGACGTTGTTTGTAGAGTAGCAGGTGGTGGTGTTACAGGTCAGGCTGGTGCTATCCGTCACGGTATTTCAAGAGCACTACTACAGTACGACAGCGAGGCACTAAGAAGCACACTAAAGAAATCTGGCTTCCTAACTCGTGACCCAAGAATGAAAGAGCGTAAGAAGTACGGTCTTAAGGCTGCACGTAGAGCTCCACAGTTCTCAAAGAGATAATCAGAGCACTTCTGGTTACACTTCAAAGCCACTATTTATGGGGTTTTTGGAGTATTCAGACTTATTGAGATGTGCTTAAAAGTGTGTAACAAGCAACAAGCAAGTAACACATAAGCAACAAAAATTCTCAAAAAAATAAGCAATTTAAAAGAGATGTTTTTCTAAATTGTACTGCCCCAAATTGTACGGACAGCACAAAAAGACCCTTTAGGTAGAAATTATTAAAAATTAAGCAACATACTGACATCGCTTTTCGAGTGGTGTCAGTTTTGTTTTTAGTTGAATTCTATGGTTGTTGTAAAAGTAGATGTATTCATCTATGAGGAGGCGAGCCTCCTCATAGGTTTTGAGTTTGGTTCTGTAAATACATTCAGTTTTGAGAATTGAAAAGAAATTTTCAGCTAAAGCATTGTCATACGGATTACCACGCCTTGACATTGAAGGCGTAATGCCGTAAGATTGAGTTAGGTTAAAATACTGGTTAGAAGTGTATTGAAACCCTTGGTCACTGTGGAGTTGCACCTCTGCGGTGACCTTTTCCTTTTTCTTAGCATCTTTGATTGTATTTAGAACAAGGTGAATGTTTTGCGTAATACTGGTTTTATGAGCAACAATACTGTTGTCATATAAATCTCTTATAACTGAAAGATATAGTACACCTTGCTGAGTGTGTATGTAGGATATATCTGTAACCCACTTTTGATTAGGTCTGTCGGCATTGAATTCCCTGTTTAGCAAATTCGGATAGCGATGAATGTAGTTACCATAATTACGATATTTCTTTCGCCTTACCACTGATAACAGATTGTATTTGTTCATTACTCTGAGAACCGTCTTAGGATTATGGTAAATTCCCTTCCTTTCAAGCCATATATGAACTCTACGATATCCGTAGGTTTTCCCACAATTTTTCTGACATTCTTCGATTTTCTCTGCCAAAGGTAAATCTCTGTCTGGTATATCCATTCTTGCAACAAAATCGTAGTAACCACTTCGACTTACATTAAAGAATCGACACATATCGCTGATTGAATATTTATCTCGGTGTCTGTATATTACTCTAAACTTCACACTTGTTCTCACTTCCTTTCTGTGAGCGAGAGAAAATCCCTCATTAATTCATTTTCCATTTCTAATCGTTTTATATATCTATCTTTACTTGCGTTCTCATACTGTAACTGAGAGAGTTTGCTTAATTGCTGTACAGATGGTGGCAGTGTTGTTCCGTCTTTTCGTGGTCTGCCCTTAGGTTTTATTGTTATACCTGCATTAAGCTTCTTTTGAGTGTTTCGATAGCGTTCAAAGAATCTCTTAACTTGTACTTTTGTAAATCCTAATTGTTCTCCTATTTCTCTATGTGTTAAACCTTTTTCTTTCAGTTTTAGTATTTCGTTCTCATATTGCTGGATATGTCTATATTCTCTTGGCATAAAAAATCCTCCTATGGTAGTTTTTCTTAATTCTACCATAGGAGGTCTGTTTTTTTATTGTCCGTTTTTTACGGACCTGTGCACTTTTTATTTTACAGGATTTTTTCAAATATGCCTTACTTTTTTATTAATTTTTTTAGGCTTTATTTTTCTTTACCCCAACATTTATTATAGAGCCAAAGGTGGTTTAAACCACCCTGTGGGTAACATTCAAATCTAACTTTCATAAATAAACTTACACACTTTTCTTGACAAACCCTGTTTTTTAAAGATGTAATCCTCTTTTTTTGATTTCTTCTAAGGTTGTTTTGAAAATGCCGTTTGCATTTTCAATCTCATAGTCAATATTTGAATTAAGCAATAACGCCTTCAAATCACCATTCGTGTTTATTCCAAGTTCGTTTAAAATATTCATCGCTTCAAAGCCTAAATTTTTAGTTAAATGAAGCTTTTCTTCAATTTTCTTAAGCCCAACCTTATTTTGTAAATAATAAGCTGCCACGGCAAGCAGTTTATCATATGTATATTCTGCTTCAAGTTGTATTAAAGTTTTTTGCTTTATTTTGCTTTTGGGTACATTCAAAACTTTTTTATTTTTTGCCTTATGGGTGGGCGCCTTTTTGGAAGAAGAGATTTTTTTGCCGTCTTTGTTTGAAACTTTGACAGGTTTGCCATACGTAATTCCGATGTATTTATCAGTCCACATTATTTTTTCAAGAAATTCTTGATATTCTTTTGGATATTTCTCTTTTAAATACTGTTTCACAATATGAATCATCATAGGGTCTTCGCCAATATCATTCATATACACTTTAGTTTCACAGGTGTGGAGTTTTTTGCTAGGTGTAAGGAAGTAATTCAATGGATGAGCAAATCTCAAAAACTTGGCAACAATTACTTTTTTGGCTTCCTCTGTTATTTTAATTTTCCTAATTTTATCATGCTCATTTAAGAAATCGTTGCTATGGCCGATAGGAAAATATTTAGGTGATAAATCAGTATCGCTCAGTACGGTTCCATCATTCATTAGAAAATTCTCACCGGCATCAAATACGTGAGAAAGCTTATAGTTGTCGAGAAAACCTGGTTGCTTGCCGATATCAATTACAACACCTTTGTACTCATTGATTTTTTTATCGATTTTAAAACCAAATCCGTATGGGAATTTATGTCTGCGAAAAACATCTCTAAGTTCGTTTGCATCGGCAGGAGCGAAACCATCTAGGGCCATTTTATATATAAATGCTGAAAAGAAGTTATCTGCAAAAAAATACTCAAAATCGTCATCAGTGTTTTGGGTTAGCCAGCCTCGTCTTAATTTATAATATCCTGATTCGCCGTAATCCGAAACATTTTCACTGCCATTGTTGCCATATCTAACACAACAACTTAAGGAGGTTAAATCATCTGTGTAATCCATTAATACTTTATGCCATTTTTTTACAATATCCGATTCTGGTAATCTAGGTTGTACAAATTTTTCAAAAAAATCTGTTATTGTATCGTTCTTGCCTGTAGGCAACAATCCAATTGTATCTTCTAATTTCGGTTCATCAATTTTATTGATTTTTTCTTCAAGCGTCATTTCAATCTCTCCAAACGTTTTTTATACATTGTATCATAGCATATATATTTTTATATGGTAGGAGATAGTGGATTTCATCTCGGTCGCTTTGCTCCCTTGGAGGAATGTCGAAACAGTCCACTGGACTGTTCCTCTGTCGCTCCTTACTGTGCGTTGCACAGTGTTCGCTCCCATTCCTGTAGTTCGAATCCACTCAAGTTTTTCTAAACAAAAAAGAAAACAGACACTATCAAAAATAGTATCTGTTTCTTGGTGGGAGATGGTGGATTCGAACCACCGAAGGCATAGCCAGCAGATTTACAGTCTGTCCCCTTTGGCCACTCGGGAAATCTCCCATATTAAGTTAAATAAAAGGCTACTAAACTAGTTAGTAGCCTTGGAGCTGGTGGACGGACTCGAACCCCCGACCTGCTGATTACAAATCAGCTGCTCTACCAACTGAGCTACACCAGCGTGTATTTTTAAGCTCTCGCCTAACGCTCATTTAATATAACATATAAAACAACAAATGTCAACACTTTTTTGAAAAAAATAAAAAATAATCGAAAAAATTTTATAACCTAAATTTTGTTTGCTGATTTATACTTGTAAAACAAATTTATAGGTGAATCATAGTGTATAAAAACAAAAAAGCAGGGCAAAAGCTCTGCTTGTAATGTTTATTCAGATTAACTTTAAATTAAGCTGATGCATTTAGCTTGCGGGCTAGTGCAGACTTACTTCTAGCAGCTGTATTCTTATGAAGGATACCCTTGCTTACTGCTGTGTCAATCTTTTTAACTGCAAGACGTACTGCCTCTGCTTTATCAGCAGCGTTTGTATCGATTGCAACGTGAGCGTTTTTAACAGATGTTCTAAGAGCTGACTTGAAAGCCTTGTTTCTTGCATTCTTTGTAGCTGTAACCTTAACTCTCTTCTTAGCTGATTTAATGTTTGGCATTTAGTGCACCTCCTTTGCCCATACTCAAGTACAACATATCTTATCATTTTATTGATAAAATTTCAAGTGTTTTTCAAAATTTTTTTGAATATCTGATTTTTTCTACAATACACATAGCTTAATTTTATTTATGATAAATTATTTAGTAAAAATATTAATAATATATTTACTGTTTATTTTGCTTATAATATTTAAAGTAGTAAATAGCTCCTGTTGTAAGCAAGATAATTGCAGATATAGCTCTTATTATCCAACCGTATATTCCATTAAGTAAATCGGCTTGTATAGGAATATCAATAAGCCACCACGCACCTAAAAATATAAAATATATGCCTGGTAAAAGTAAAAATTTATACTCCTTTATAGCAGTGAAAACAAGATAAATTCCACTCAGAAAAAATACAATAATATACAAGTAATTCATTTTAGTACCTCTGATTATTCTGCTGTAGTTCTTCTTGCTCTGCGTTTATTTTTTACACTTTTGCGTTTGCTTTTTTCTTTTTTAGGTCTGCTATAAATAAGACAAAGCATTAGATAACCACCAAAAATTATAACTCCCGCATAATGCACCCATTGCATAGCCTCAATTCCTGGCCATAGCTGTGATACAAGATAATCAAACATTATCCATATTCCTTCAAATAAAAAGAATAATGCAACAGGTCTAAACAACAACGCATGACGAAACATAGGAGCAAAAAGCAATATTGTTATTATTATGCACACTGCACCTGCCAATATA
>JAXJQK010000169.1:0-2593 GCA_036311185.1 Acutalibacteraceae bacterium
CAACGCAAGTATCAACAGTTTCAACAGCCTTAACAGCAGCCTCAAATACACCTGTATGGCCTACCATATCGCAGTTTGCAAAGTTAAGAATAATAGCATCGTACTTACCACTCTTAATGTTCTCAACAACCTTTTCACAAACCTCTGGTGCACTCATCTCTGGTTGCATATCATAGGTAGCAACCTTTGGTGAAGCAACAAGTACTCTGTCTTCACCCTCGTATGGAGCCTCTACACCACCGTTGAAGAAAAATGTTACATGAGCATACTTCTCTGTTTCTGCAATTCTTAGCTGAGTTTTGCCCTGTGAAGCAAGGTACTGACCAAATGTGTTGTCTAGTGACTGTGGCTTGAATGCGATTTCTACATTTGGCATTGTAGCGTCGTACTCTGTCATACAAACAAACTTAACAGGAACCATTCCGTTCTTTCTTTCAAAGCCAGCAAATTCAGAATCAACAAATGTTCTTGTGATTTCTCTAGCTCTGTCTGGACGGAAGTTCATAAATACAACTGAGTCGTTAGCCTTAATAGGCTCTGCACCGTCAATAACAGTAGGAATAACAAATTCGTCTGTTACACCGTCAGCATATGAGTTTTCCATAGCCTTTGTAGCACAGCAAGCCTTGTTGCCCTCGCCGTAAACCATAGCAGCATATGCCTTTTCTACTCTATCCCAGTTGTTATCTCTATCCATTGCGTAGTAACGTCCCTCGATAGTAGCAATCTGACCAACGCCGATTTCTTCCATCTTTGCAACGCACTCGTCAACAAAGTCTTTACCACTTGATGGTGGAACATCTCTACCGTCCATAAATGCGTGTACAAATACCTTTTCTACACCCTGCTTCTTAGCCATTTCTAACAAAGCGTAAAGGTGACCGTTAAAGCTGTGTACACCACCGTTTGAAAGCAAGCCCATAATGTGAAGTGCTGAATTGTTTGTCTTAACATTATCCATAGCAGAAAGCAGAACCTCGTTTTTGTCAAACTCGTTATCTGCAATAGCCTTTGTAATTCTTGTTAAGTCCTGATATACAATTCTACCGGCACCCATATTTGTATGGCCTACCTCACTGTTACCCATCTGTCCGTCAGGTAGTCCTACTGACATACCTGATGCACCGATTGTTGTATATGGATTTTCAGCAAAAATCTTATCAAGATTTGGAGTATTTGCTGATGATACTGCGTTATCGTTACCACTTGGAGCGATACCGTAGCCGTCCATAATAACTAATATTGTAGGTTTTTTCATTTCTATTTCTCCTTAAACTTGAGCCTTAATATAATCCATTGTAAAAGCAGGGATAAGCTTTAAGCCCTCTTCTGCAAGAATGTCAGTAGCCTTGTCTGCTCTTTGAATTACACAAAGAACTGTGTCAACAATAGCTCCTCTTTTTCTTAGCTCTCTAACACCGTCGATGATAGCACCACCAGTTGTAACAACGTCCTCTATGATAAGAACTCTCTTACCCTCAACGTCTGCACCCTCTGCAAGCTTGCAGGTACCATACTCTTTAGCTTTCTTTCTTACAAAAGCAGCCTGCATACCTGTGTTAAGTGAAATTGCTGTAACAACAGGAATACCACCCATCTCAAGACCAGCTATAACCTCTGTATCCTCTGGGATAAGTGTTGACATAATCTTTGCGATTTCGTTTAGTACCTCTGGGTTAGCCTCGAAAAGATACTTGTCAAAATACTCGTTAGAAATCTGACCTGATCTTAGTAGAAACTCACCTGTAATATGTGATAGCTCGTAAATTCTCTTAGCTACTTGCTCTTTAGTCATTTTAAATTCACTCCGTTTTAATTATTTGCTTGCTGCCTTTACAATAGCTGCGAACTTCTCTGCTACTAGAGAAGCACCACCGATTAGACCACCGTCTACATCCTCTTTGCTTAGTAGCTCATCAGCATTAGCGTCGTTCATAGAACCACCATACTGAATTGTCATAGCGTCAGCAGCGTCCTTGTCATATACATCAGCGATAACTGCACGAATAGCAGCACAAACCTCGTTAGCCTGATCAGCTGTAGCTGTTTTACCTGTACCAATAGCCCAAACTGGCTCGTAAGCGATAATAACCTTGCTTAGCTCCTCTTTAGCTACACCAGCTAGAGCAATCTTTGTCTGCATAGCAACAAGCTCGTTTGTAATGCCGAACTCTCTATCCTCTAGCATTTCGCCAACGCATAGGATAACTGTTAGACCCTCGTTAAGAGCAGCTCTTACTCTCTTGTTTACAGTAACATCTGTTTCGCCAAAGTACTGTCTTCTCTCGCTATGACCGATGATAACATACTCAAGACCCATAGCAGCAAGCATTTTTGCAGAAATTTCGCCTGTGAAAGCACCACTCTCTGCCCAGTGACAGTTTTCAGCACCGATTTTAATGTTTGTACCCTTTGTAGCCTCTAAAGCTGTGCATAGGTCAACATATGGTACGCAAGCGATAACATCGCAGTCAGCGTCCTTTACTAGTGGAGCGATTTCTTCTAGAAGAGCCTTAGCCTCCTGTGGTGTTTTATTCATTTTCCAGTTACCAGCGATAACTGCTTTTCTTAGTTGCTTGTTCATTTTTAAAAC
>JAXJQK010000170.1:0-3392 GCA_036311185.1 Acutalibacteraceae bacterium
TACGCACACACTCGCCATAATGCAGGCTTTATTGCAATTGACAAGCTGGCTGAAAAATACAGCTGTAGCATTACCAAAATGAAGTACAAGGCTTTAATTGCAGATTGTACAATAGCTGGTAAACGTGCATTACTTATGAAGCCTCAAACCTTTATGAATTTAAGTGGCGAGGCTGTTACTCAGGCTATGAGCTTCTATAAAATCCCACCTGAAAATGTAATAGTAATGTTTGACGATATTTCTCTTGCAGTAGGTAAGCTAAGAATAAGACGCAAGGGCAGTGACGGTGGACAAAAGGGAATGAGAAGTATAATAGAGCTTAGTGGCTCACAAAATTTTCCAAGAGTTAAAATAGGAATAGGTGAAAAGCCTAATCCAAAGTGGCAACTAGCCGACTGGGTGCTTTCTCGTTTTACTTCCGAGGAATTAAAAACCCTTGACGAGGTTACCGAAAAGGCTTGTGGTGCTGTTGAAACTATTTTAAGTGGTGATATCGACAAGGCTATGTCACAGTATAACTCTTAATGAGGTAATATAATGAAATTTTTAGATAATATAATAGAAAGAGTGCCCGAATACCAAACTCTCAAAACAGCTGTAAACAGGGCAAATTCAACCGTTGCAGTAACAGGATTAACAGGTATTCATAAGGCACATATAATTAATTCACTCCCATTTTCACAAAAAATGGGAGCATTTGTGGTTGCATATGATGAGCACGAAGCACAGGTGCTTGTAAACGACTTAACTTCAATGGGTAAATCAGCATTATTTTACCCATTAAGAGATTTTATTTTCAGAGATATAAATAGTAAATCAAGAGAATATGAGCATCAACGTATAAACGTTCTATGTAAAATGCTTGATAAGAGTGTAGATGTTGTAGTAACTACAATAGACGCACTTTCTCAATTTACTATTCCACCCCAAATTTTAAAGCAAGCTACCGTTACAATGGAATGTGGTACAGAAATTTCAATAGAAACAGTAGTAAATGCCCTTGTGTTAAATGGTTATGAGCGTTGTGATATTGTAGAGGGTGCAGGTCAATTTGCACAGCGTGGTGGTATTATAGATTTATTTATGCCTGATGCTGAAAAGCCTGTAAGAATCGAATTTTGGGGCGATGAAATAGATACAATAAATACATTTGATACCGAAACTCAAAGAAGACTTGATTTTGTTGAAAAAATAACAATAGTACCATCAGTTGAGGTTCTCATAAATGATAAGTTTGAGCTTAGTCAGAAAATAGAAGAAAAGATAAAACTTCTAAAGGGTAAAAATTCACCTAAAGCTAAGGGAATTTTACAACAAGAAGCTGACTCACTTAAAAATGGTATATCAATAGGCTCAATAGATAAATTTATAACTCTTGTTTATGATAATCACGCTACATTGCTTGATTATATAGATAACAGAATGATATTTGTTTCTGAACAGACAAAAGTAAAGTCAAGACAAAATTCATACTATACACAGTATAACCAAGAGCTAAAGGATTTCTTTGCAACAGGAGTACTTTGCAAGGGCTTTGAAACCTACTGTATTGATAAATATGAGGTATGGAAATATTTTGGTGAGCATAAAACTGTTTTTCTTGATAATTTTAAGCATGGTTCATATGAATTACCTCTAAAAGAGCTTATCACCTTTACAGCTAAACAGCTTTCATTGTGGAGTGGTTCGTATAATGTGCTAAAAGAAGACCTGAATATGGATTTCAATAAATCAATTTCAATGGTTATTTTAGCAGGTACAGCAAAAAGTGCTTCTTCACTTGAACAGCAATTAAGAGAAGACGGATATCCTGTACAGCTGGTAGATGATATAAACGAACCCGCACCAAATAGTATTTATGTTATGGCTGGTTCATTGTCAGCAGGCTTTGAATATCCATCAGCTAAATTTAAGTTGATGTCACACGGTTCTGTTTTTGCCCCTGTAAAAAAGAAAAAGCCAAACAGACCTAAAAACGCTCAACAGGTTTATTCTCTTGAGGAACTAAGCATAGGCGATTATGTTGTTCACACCAAATTTGGAATAGGTGTTTACAGAGGAATAAATAAAATGGAGAATGACGGTGTAGTTAAGGATTATATAACAATTCTCTACGCAAAGGACGATGAGCTTTATGTACCTGTAACACAGCTTGATATGGTATCTAAATATATAGGACCAAAGGAAGATAACAAGGTAAAGCTCAGTAAGCTAGGTGGTACAGACTGGGCAAAGGCTAAATCTCGTGTAAGAAAAGCTGTAAAGGATATAGCACACGAACTGACAAAGCTATATGCAGAGCGAATGAAAGCACAAGGCTATGCCTTTACACCAGACAGCGAATGGCATCATGACTTTGCAGGTCATTTTGAATATGAAGAAACAAGCGACCAATTAAGATGTATTGATGAGATAACAAGCGATATGGAGCGTACTTCACCAATGGATAGACTACTATGTGGTGATGTAGGCTTTGGTAAAACAGAGGTTGCCTTGCGTGCCGCCTTTAAGTGTGTAGCTGACTCTAAGCAATGTGCGTTATTATGTCCTACAACAATCCTAGCATGGCAACATTTTCAAACGGCATTAAGACGCTTTGAGGGATTTCCGGTAAAAATAGAGCTACTTTCACGATTCAGAACTCCAGCACAGCAGGCTGAAATAATAAAAGGCTTAAAGCGTGGAGAAATTGATATGGTTATCGGTACACACCGTTTAATTTCTAAGGATATAGAATTTAAAGACCTAGGACTTGTAATTATCGACGAGGAACAACGCTTTGGTGTAGCACAAAAGGAACGCTTTAAAGAGGTTTGTAAAAATATTGATATTCTTACACTTTCTGCTACTCCAATACCAAGAACACTTAATATGGCCATGAGTGGTATAAGAGATATGTCTGTACTGGAAGAAGCACCACAAGACCGTCAGCCTGTTCAAAGCTATGTTATGGAGTACGACCAAGAGGTTGTATTTGAAGCTATAAGACGAGAGCTAAGACGAGGTGGTCAGGTTTTCTACCTTCACAACAGTGTTGAAAGTATTGATAGCTGTGCATTTAATATTTCAGAGAATATACCAGAGGCTAGAGTAGGTGTAGGTCATGGTAAAATGAGCGAGCAAGAGCTTTCAGAGGTTTGGAGAAAAATGCTTGAACAAGAAATAAATGTTCTTGTATGTACAACAATAATAGAAACAGGTGTAGATATACCAAACGCAAACACACTTATTATAGATAATGCCGATCATATGGGACTTTCTCAGCTTCACCAGCTAAGAGGTAGAGTAGGACGCTCATCAAGGCGAGCATATGCATATTTCACCTACAGGCCAATGAAGGTGCTTACAGAGCTTTCTGCAAAAAGACTTTCAGCTATTGAAGAATTTACAGA
>JAXJQK010000171.1:0-3378 GCA_036311185.1 Acutalibacteraceae bacterium
TCAATTTCTCTAGGTGTAACTACCATCATTCTGCCATTTGGATAGATGTTTTCTCTTATTTCGTTTTCAAAAATATACTCAGGCATTATATCCCTTATAAGTGTCATAACATCAACAACAGTAGGAATACCCAATGCTATTACAGGTACACCTGTTGTATTTTGGTTTATCTCAAAACGATTGTTGCCTACACCAGCACCAGGTGAAATTCCTGTGTCGGATATCTGTAATGTACAGCCAAGTCTTTCAACTCTTCTAGATGCTAAGGCATCTATAGCTATAATAGCCTTTGGTTTTATCTTTTTAGCAATGCTAAGTACAAGCTCACCAGTTTCTACACCTGTTTGACCAAGCACACCAGGAGATATCACAGCAACACTTCTTAGCTTGTCTAACCCCGTTTCTTTAGCTATTTGACCTGTAATATGTCTTGTAGCCAGAATTTTATTTGCACTTTTAGGACCAAGTGCATCGGGAGTTATATTTAAATTTCCAAGTCCCACCACAAGTACAGTACCGTCAGAGGGTAACAGTTCACGAATATATTCACCTACAATTACTAATCTTTTGTCAGTTTCTGTAAAGTTACTGGTTAAATCAGGAAATTCAATAGTAATATATGTGCCAATAGGCTTACCAAGCTCCTCAGCACCTTTTTCGGTAGTAACTTTAATTTTTGTTACCGTCATATTTGAAAAGCTTCTTGAGCTTAATTTTACTCCGTTACAGCTATTACCTGCAATTTCACTTGCCTCAAGTGCAAGGTCTGTACGAATATTCAAAAATATACACCTCTTGTTTGTTTTTTACTCTTATTTTAGTTTGCAACAAATTAAGAATAAAATACTAGGGCTTGTTTGTGAAAAAATATTTAGTTTTATATATTTTAAGGTATGTTTTAATAATTGTTATAAAGAAAGAGTACAGATAAGGTTGCATAAATTGATTAAAATGGTATAATAAAATCAAAGATGAATGAATTGGTGGTAAGTTTGTGTATAAAATAGGGGTTATTGATATTATTAAATATAAATGCGTAACAGAAGATATAAAAACCGATGAAGTTATTATAACCGAAAAACAAATACAACATATAAAAGCACGACACCCAAATGATTATGAAAGATTTAGCAAATATTTTAAAGAAATTGTTGAAAACCCAGACTATATTATTGAAGCAAACAAACCTAATACAGCGTTAATTTTGAAAGAGATAAAAATAGAACAAGAAAAGTTTAAAACTGTTCTTCGTCTTATTACAGTGAATGAAAATATAGAATATAAAAATTCTATAATAACATTTATGAAGATTGATGATAAAGAATGGAATAGGCTATTGAAGAATAAAAATATTCTTTACAGATTTGAATAAATAAGATATAATATGAATAGGATAAGAGTAGGCTACTTGAGGTGGAGGAGTTCGTACAGTCCACACGCCGATGGTACTGACAGAGAGAAATCTCGAGAGACGCAGGAGAATTGTACGCCTGCCAAGTAGCCTATTATTTACCTAGAGTTAATTGTAATATCGCCTTGCGTAAGTGAGGCGATATTTTTGTATAGCATATAGTGTTGCAAGATTTGCCATATTATGATATTATTTATCTATATCCTATCAGAAAAGGAAGATAAAAATGATTGCAATTATTGACTATGGTGCAGGAAATCTTCAAAGTGTTGTAAAGGCTTTGAATTATATTGAATGCGAATGTAAAATTACAAACGATATAAACGAAATTTTAAATGCAGACGGTGCAATTTTGCCGGGTGTAGGTTCGTTTGAAGATGCTATGAATAGTATGAGAAGCTGTGGTGCAGATAAAGCAGTTAAAGAATTTGTAGCAACAGGCAAGCCACTTTTGGGTATATGCTTAGGTTTACAGCTATTGTTTGCAGAAAGTGAAGAAAGTCCTAATGCAAAGGGGCTTGCACTGCTTGACGGTACAATTACAAAAATCCCAAATGATAATGGTAAGCTAAAAATACCTCATATGGGTTGGAACTCTCTTGATATAAAAAAGAATGATGGATTATTCAAGGGGATAGAGGATAATCCATATGTTTACTTTGTACATTCTTATTTTCTTACAGCAACAAATAAAGATATAGTTTCATCACAAACTCAATATGGCACAACAATAGATGCCTCGGTAGCATATAAAAATATTATGGCTACTCAGTTCCACCCTGAAAAAAGTGGTGCAGTTGGTTTGCAGATTTTAAGAAACTTTGCAGATATGGCTAATAGAAAGGAAGTGCTGTAAATGTACGCAAAAAGAATTATTCCTTGTCTTGATGTAAAAAACGGTAGAGTTGTTAAGGGTACAAGCTTTGTTAATTTAAGAGATGCAGGCGATCCTGTACAATGTGCAATAGAGTACGATAAACAGGGTGCAGACGAGCTTGTTTTGCTTGATATTACAGCTTCATCAGATGCCAGAAATATTATGGTTGATATTGTAAGCGAGGTTGCAAATAGTATATTTATTCCATTTACAGTAGGTGGAGGAATACGTACAGTTGATGATTTTACTCAGATTTTAAGAGCAGGTGCAGACAAGGTAAGTGTTAATTCATCTGCAATTAAAAGACCAGACATCATAAACGAGGCTGCTTATAAGTTCGGTAGCCAGTGCGTTGTAGTTGCAATTGATGCAAAAAGAAATGGCAACAGCTGGGAAGTTTATATAAACGGTGGCAGAATACCAATGGGTATGGATGTTGTTGAATGGGCAAAAGAAGCAGAAAAGCGTGGAGCAGGAGAAATACTTCTTACAAGTATGGATTGTGACGGACAAAAGCAAGGCTACGATTTAGAGCTTACAAAGGCAGTGTCTGAAAGTGTGGGTATTCCTGTAATAGCATCAGGTGGTGCTGGTGCTTTAGAGCACTTTAAAGATGCATTTACACAGGGTAAGGCAGACGCAGTGCTTGCAGCTTCACTTTTCCACTTTGGTGAAATTCCAATACCAACCTTAAAGCAATATCTTGATAAAGAAAATATTTCAGTAAGATTATAATAAGTATAGGTTAGTTTGTGATTGCAAACTAACCTATACTTATTTATTGATATGATATCGTTGGCTAATTATGTTTATAGATAATTTTATTTGATTTATTGACATTTTTACAGGAAAAAATTATAATTAAGATATATTAATTATATCGGAACACGATATAAAGGACGGTGTAAATATGTCTAATATTATACTTACAGAGGCAGTCTATTATATATTACTTTCGTTAGAAGAACCATTGCACGGATACGGTATAATAAAAAATGTCGAAAAACTCAGTGGTGGGCGTGTACGTTTGGCACCGGGTACTCTATATGGTGCGTTAAATACACTTAAAGAAAAGCACTGGATAGAAGAA
>JAXJQK010000172.1:0-4283 GCA_036311185.1 Acutalibacteraceae bacterium
CCCCAGTTAAGAGCAGTAATCTTCCTCTCATATATCTGCCACATTTACACCACAAAGTTCGAGCAGTATTGGACTTTGCTTTGTGATGCAATCTCGTCCGCTCTGCATATGCCTTATATGTGATTTCTGTTCGTCAGACCAAGAGTTTGTCTTAGGCTTACTTCATACTCCACCTCACGGTGAACGCACTTGCCCTTAGCTAACAGTTCCTACTGCCAAGCCTGTAGTGGACTTTCACCACCAAGTTACTGCCCATTATGGGCAAACATCCAGACAGAATGCGTAAATCATTTATTATATGTTGTCTACTTGGCAACACTATAAAAAACATTTGACAATTCACTCTTTATAGATAATGTAGATATATAAAATTGAATAGTAAACTTCCTTTCAAGCAATCAACAGACAAAAAGTCAAAACCTTGAAAGGAAGTTTTTTATGTAAAAAAGCTATCAGCACCAATAACATAATAACAAATTTACAGTTATGTAATTCAATATATTCAAAGATATACTTTAACTGATCACAAAATGTAAATTAGCAAACAATTTAACAAATAAAAATGTTAATGAATCTTTATTATACGCTAAGTAATAAATCATCAATAAAAAGAACATTACTAAAAAACTAATAAAATTTGCATTCTAATTATTTTGACTATTTAACATATGATGGCTCTTATCCTTAGTACATAAAAGCACCATACCCTAAGATTTCAAAATATCCAATAGGATATGCACACTCACGACAAGTATCTCCTGAGTTACCTTCAACGATGTAAATTGTGCCATTTTCAACCTTACTAACTATACCTGTGTGGTCAGAGCTACCATCTAAACCATCTGAATCCATATCAAAGAAAATAATTATACCAGGACTAGGTGCTTCATTTCCATCAAGCCACTGTCCCCTACTTTTAAACCATTCCACACCATCAACTTAGGAATAATACCTGAGTCAATATAACCACACTCGTTTGCACACCAAGATACAAAACAGGCACACCATTCAACTCGTGAACCAAAGCCATACCAAGACCAATATGGCATACCGCCAACGTTACCAATCTGAGATACGGCAACAGATACGATTTCTCCGTCACCTGAAGATATACCATAAAGCACTGATGACCAAAGCTGATTGTTTTCATCTCGTAACAGCTCGTTAAGGTAATCTCTCTGTTCCTGATTGAAATTATACATATCAGCCATTTCTTCAACAGTTTTGTGAGAAACTGTGATATACAGATATATACGGGTAACTTCTCGTTCGCTCTCTACGATATTTCCGTGTCCGTCATCTCTTTCGGTGACCTCGGTTTCGGTCTTTCTTTCGGTTCTATAATCTATGGAATTCATTTCCCAAAAGATTTCAGACAAGAGTTCCTTTTTCTCGTCATCCATAGTAGCTACTTCCAAAGGATTGTCAGGGTCAGTATTGACCTTTACGGAATATACGGCAAGAACTTCTTTCCATACAGCACGGCTACCGCTTTCTTCAAGAACATCATGCAGGTTGCTTGTAATGATACTATCAATCTGAGCTTCATACGCAGTATTGATTTCAGTAACAGCTGTTCTCATAGTCTGACCTGTGCCAGAATCTTCTCCCGAAAAGAAGATACCATATACGGAACAGGCAATCAAAGCTACCAAGCAAATAATAACAATGATGAGCACCGCAATCCAACCGCCTGCGGCTATTGCCGCAATCAACGACTTAACTGCGGCTATGATTGCTTTGATAATCGCAATAGTAGCCTTAACCGCTGTTTTAGTTGCCGCAACTGCCGCTTTCGCTGTAGCTTTAGCTGCCTCAGCCGCTTTTTGAGCCGCCTTTGCAGATGCTTCTGCTGTCTTTTGGGCGGCTTTTGCTGACTGTTGAGCTGTTTTGACCGTAGTTTTAGCCGTAGCTTCTGCGGTCTTAACACTTTTTGTAGTAGTTTTAACAGTACCTTTTGCAGTAGTCTTAATCGTCTTATTACCAACAGTTCTTGTTTTTACTGCCTTGTCAGCTTTTTGAACTGTCTTAATATTGCGGTTAAAAGACTGCTTTGTTATAGAGTCAGCGTTTCGTTGCTCTTTAAAACGTGATACGGCATCTTTAGCTTTGTAGTAGTTATCTTTTGTGTGATTAAAAGCTCTGCGACCTTGTTTATCAGCCTGATAAACAGTATTCCTGATTATCGTTTCACAGCCTGATTGAACTCTGTCTGTTGCATATTCGTTAGCAGAATATTCATTTAAGTGAGTAGAAGTTTCTGCCTTGTCCTTAGTTGAGATATATGCCTGTTTCATTCGGGCTGATACATCAGCCGCTTTGTCTATGGTTTTTATTGTACCTTTAATAGCATCCTTTGTTTTAATATCCGCCATAAAACTCTCCTTTCAAAAAAGCAAGGCTACAAAGTATACATACTTCATAGCCTTAACGTTACTATTTAATTCTAACAAATTTACCATCTATTAGCTTTATGCTACCACCATTACTTGCACCTCCAATACTGCCCAAGGCTTTTTTGTCAGGATACGGTTGCCCTTTATATAATTTAATCAAAACATGAAACAATTCCGAAGGGGTAAATTCACTTCCAATATTAGGTAATGCTTTAGTAATCATTTATTTCTCCTTTATCTTTTAATCTATATCTTGCTCTTCTGTTAAACATATCTACAAACTCAATATTCTGAGAACTCTCAATATATTTAAAGAATCTTCTTCCAAAAACGCCTGCTTCACCTCTACTAATACTACTCCACTCTTCTTCATCATAAAGATCTGGCAAAGAAAAAGTAGCATCTTTTTCTATCTTTATTTTTGCTCTTTTCTCAGCTTCTTCCGGTGTAAAAATAGACGAACTCTTGTGAAACAAAACAAATCGAATATAATCCTGTACTGACATTTTTTTCTCTTTAGCATAGTTTTCTAAAACAAAAAAGTCTTCATCGCTAAACGAGATTCTAATAATTTTCATAATTAGCCCTCCAATTGTTGTATGTATGTACCGTACATACATAGTATAGCTGGAATATACTCTTTTGTCAAGTCTTATTTATATTTTTTGCCACAACCACAATTCTTCCGTTTTTATTTGAATACTCACAAGTAGAAAGAGAAATCAGCTTATCTCCATATTCGGCTTTTACACCTGTATCATAGAGAGAAAGTTCCTTACACTTAGAAATATAATTATCGAAATCTTCCTTTTTTTCGGCACAAGTAAACTCATAATACTTAAAACCATCATCTGAATATACGGTAGTTTTAAACACGGCAACTATCTCATACTCATTTTTAGAAGTAAGCGTATCAAATGATATTTTCTTATGCTCGTCATAGAATGACTTGCTTTTGTAGTTATCAAGAGTCGCAAACATAGAGCCATTGTCCATATTATGACCATAGATTACTATGTTGTCAGACGGCAATAGTACATCACAGTTTTCCTGTACATACGGACATCCATAGTCGGTGTACTCTTTATCAAATCCGTGTTTTAAATAAAAGTCAGGATTATCAACTGATTGCATGACAGGATAATTGAGCTTTGTCCCGTCAATCTTTATCCAACCAACCATATCATTGTTTCTCTCATAAAGTTTTGAGTATCCGTCATACATTGTTTTGTTATCCTCAAACTCAATGGTAACTTCATTATCTGTAGAAACACTTTCTACTGTTTCTATAAGCTCCTCATATACAGCATTTTGCTTTACTGAGTCCTTGTGATGATGTGTTATCATCACAAGGCTTGCAAGCAAAACAATAAGGAAAAATAAGATTATTGATATAGATATAAATTTTCTCATAGTAGTTCCTTTCATAAAAGACTACGACGAGAGCTATTCGCTCTCGCCGGGTTTAGTGGTCATTAACTTGTAGAGTTTCGTATTTGCAGGGAATTTGTTAGCAAATGGTACGAGAGAACTGCCGACCTTAATAAGTCCGTGACCAGCTTCTACATCAGTGATATATGACATCTGCAAGTCGGAAATATTAAGAAGCTTTGCAAGTTCAAGTCTGTCTGTACTTGCCTGATTGAGCATAATAATAAACTCAGAGTTTGCAAGCATTGTTCTTGCTGTATGGCTCTGTAAAAGGTCATCAACATTCTGTGTTATACCTGTTGCATATGCTCCATACTTACGAACTCTTTTCCATAAAGTAAAGAGGAAGTTTGCTGAGTATTCGTGCTGGAACAAGAGGTAAATCTCGTCGATAAAGATAAATGTCTGTTTACCCTTTGCACGGTTCTGTGTAATGCGGTTAAGAATAGAGTCAAG
>JAXJQK010000173.1:0-4094 GCA_036311185.1 Acutalibacteraceae bacterium
CTCCCATATAACCACCAAGTCTGTGTGTTTTCTTCCATACATATTTGCTGTTTAGGGTTGAGCTTATGCGTATACCAAATAATTTATTTTGCTTTACTTTTCCAAACATATTACTTAAATATATAAAAAGTGCACCCATTGAAATACATAATAGAGAGCCTAACGAACCAGAAATATTCATTGTACCGTTAACGCAAACTATATTTAAATACCAGAATAATAGCAACAAGAAAGCAAAAATACCTACTAAAATTTTAAATTCTTTATTTTCGTCATAATCCTCTGACTTTGTTTTTTGTGCATTAATACAACGCACAAAATAAACTACAGATAATAAAATTAAAACACATGGCATAAGCATAAGAAACCATTTGGATGAATATGCATCAACCTCACCCTTTATATTGTAATGTGATGGTACAATATCTAAAGGTGACATAGCTAAATAAACACCGGATACTATTGCATTGATTATAGATAAAATAAGTAAAATAAACTTTTTCATTATTGATTCTCTCCCCTATTTGTTAAATTAGATATCATAGTCATAATATCCTCAAGCACACTAGTTTTTAATGAATAAATTACATTCTGTCCTTGTTTGTCAGCCTCTACAAGCTCTGCTTGCTTTAATATACTCAAGTGGTTACTTATCGAGGGCTTTGTCATATTAAACTCCTCTGCTATCTCACCTGCGTTCATATCTCTTTTTTTAAGAAGCTCTAATATTTTTCTTCTTGTAGGGTCTGCTAACGCTTTCCAAACATCAGCCATAATTCTTCCTCCGTTTATTAATTAATCGATTGATTTTTAATTAATTAGAAATTTATCTAATTAATTAACTGTTTAAATTATAATCACATCTTTCCCATTTGTCAATAGCTTTTTAAAATTTATTTTTAAAAACAAAAAATCCGTTCCAGATATTTTAGGAACGGATTTTTTATTATAAATTAATTGTTATTTGTTTCTACTCTACCATATAATGACAAGCTTTCGCCCTCATTTTTTGGTGCTCTCTCAACAGGAGTAGTATCACTATTAGGCTTATTGTTACGGTTGTTATAATTTCTTCTCTTATCATAACCGTTATTATAGCTTCTTTTTCTACCTCTGTTGTTATAATTATTCTTACGATAAGGACGCTTATACTCAGGGTCTGGTCCAATAACAACGTGTCTGTTAGTTACTTCACCCTCTGACCAAGAAATTGCACCATTTACCTTATGTACAGCAGTATGAATAATTCTTCTTTCATATGGATTCATTGGCTCTAAAGAAACATTTCTACCTGTCTTTACAACCTTGAATGCAAGCTTTCTGCCAAGAATTTCAAGAGTCTTCTCTCTCTTCTCACGATAGTTACCTGTATTGATTGTAATTCTGTAGTAAGAGTTACCTACGTGATTTGCTACCAAGCCTGCAAGATACTGCAATGCATCAAGAGTTTCTCCTCTTCTGCCTATAACAGAACCAATCTGCTCACCTGACAACTGAATTTCAGCAGAGCCATCGCCCTCTTTTACCTCTACAGCTATGCCTTCAAGTCCCATAGCCTTTAAAACATTTTCAACGTATTTTCTTGCCTCTTCAGCAGGAGAATAATCACTGTTTACTACTACTTTATTAGCTACTACAGCTTCTTCATTAGCTTCAACCTCTTGCTCTGAAACCTCTTCGTTGCTAATTTCATTGCTAACCTCAACTGTATTCTCAATAACCTCTTCTACAACAGGCTCTTCCACTTTATTTGTGATAAAGCTATCATCAATATCATCTATTTCATTAAAAATTGCCTTAACCTTTGCAGGGCTACCACCGAAAAGACCAAACTTTTTCTTTTCTGCTTTTTTAATAATCTCAAACTCTACACCGTTTGCATTATCTAAACCTAGTTGATGCAAAGCATCTTCTTTTGCAAGCTCTTCAGTATCACCAATACCAATTGCTTCTCTTAACATTAAAATTCCACCTCAAACTTATTTTTTCTTCTTTTTTGTGTTATTCTTTTGATTATTTGTATTATTATCAATTCTCTTGCGAGGATTATAAGAATATACAACATTCTTTTCCTGTTCTCTTAGTAAAGCAACTCTCTGTGCCTCTTGCTTTGCTATCATATGCTTTGCACTGTAAAATTTCTGCAAAATTAAGGTCTGTACAAAACCTGTAATTGTTGAAATAACCCAGTAAAAACCTACAGCAGCAGGTACAGTATACGCAATATATGCACTGAATAAAGGTAACATTAAGAACATAATAAGCATACAACCCTGTTGTTGCTTTAATGTACCCTGAATAAGCATTGTAACAATCTGTGAAGCAAGTGAGGTAACAAAACAAAGTATAGGTATAATAATCAACGCAGAAAATCCGTCATCAGGTTTGCCAAGAAGATTTAAACCTAAGAAGTTAAAGCTTCCTGCATAGTCAGATATACTTATAATATCAGCAGGATTAAAATACTGAGATAGGAATATCTGTCCATTTTCCTGTGTTGCAATGTTTACTATTTCAAGCTGTCCATATACTGTTGTAAACTGATTACCTATACCAGGCATTACAGTAAGCTGGTTAAGAGCACTTGTTACAGTTGCATTATCCATATGCAATGTATTTGTAAGTGGACTTACAACTGCATAATACACACCCATAAGAATTATAAGAGGAACAAACATTGTCATACATCCCATAGAAGGCATTCCACCCTCTTTTTCGTACAACTTTTGAATTTCCTCATTCATTTTCCTTTGGTCGTTTGCATATTTCTGTCTTATCTCTTGCTGCTTTTGTGCCATTCTTGAATTATTAGCCATTGACTTTTGCTGCTTAACTGATAAAGGAAACATCAATAGCTTTACAACAATTGTAAACAGTATAATAGCTACACCATAGTTGTTGAAGATGCTATAGAAAAACCAAAGCACATAGCCAAACAAACTGCCTATTGTACTAAATATATCCATACTTTTGGCTTCCTCTCTTATATTTAATTATTTATCTTAATTCATCTCTTTTCTCAGGAACAGGATCATACCCTCCACTTGAAAAGGGATTACACCTTAATATTCTCCATAAAGTCATAAAACCGCCCTTAATTGCTCCAAATCTTTCTATTGCCTCAAGACCGTACTGAGAACATGTAGGAGTAAATTTACAGCTTGGCGGTGTATTAGGTGAAATATTTTTTCTGTAAAATTTAATTAGCCAAATTAGCGGGCGTTTCATTTTAGTACACCCGCTTTTTTTAGCTGATTTTCCATACAACGCAAAATATCAGTGCTTTTTAAATAAGGAGTTCTTCCTCTGGCTACAAATATTATGTCATATCCATCTTTTAACTGTGGATATAGCTCTCTATATGCAGCCATAATAATACGTCTTGCTCTGTTGCGTTGCACTGCTTTGCCTATTTTTTTACTGGTAGTAATACCTACCCTTGTTTTGTCATATCTTTGTTTTAGGACATAAACAACAAGAACAGGATTAACATATGATTTACCTTTAGTATAAATTCTGCGAAAATCTCTGTTTTCTTTTATAGTAATTATATTCATAAAAATAATCCAATCTTGTAAAAAATACAAAGCATACAATTGTTTTTCTACATAAAAACAAAGACCACCGTTAAGTGGTCTTAATTTTTAGTAAGACAACCTTTTTCTACCCTTAGCTCTTCTGCGAGCAAGTACTTTTCGTCCGTTCTTGTCAGACATTCTCTTTCTGAAACCATGCTCCTTTTTTCTGTGAAGCTTCTTAGGCTGATATGTTCTAAGCATTCGAAAATCCTCCTTTCGGATATTAACCTTGCAATTTAGCATTATAACGTAATTTTTCAAATCCGTCAATAATATTTACTTAATTTTTTTGTATAAATTAAGTTCAAACTATATATAGTACTTATTCATTTTTCTAACACACTATAACGTACATAAAATAATACAACAAAATCATTATAAAATACAAAAATTTTAAAGTTATTTTTTAGATGAAGATTTTTGAAAATTAATAAAAAATGTTTGAAATAAAACGCAAAATGTGATAAAATAAAACACGTATGTAGAATAAAGAAAATTAAGTAAAGAGGTGGATTA
>JAXJQK010000174.1:0-4221 GCA_036311185.1 Acutalibacteraceae bacterium
ATCTTCTAAATAATCAATTACTACACCCTCCTTGTCGTTATAATATGTTAACATATTAACGATAGTAAAAATACATAATCCTAAAAAGCAAAGAATTACTGATAAAAATATTTTCTTTTTCATATTTCTCCCCCAAAATATCAATTATAAGGTTAATTATTCTCGTAAATTAATTATAATAATATCATTGTAACTAGCTTTAAGTCAAGTATTATACCATTCTGTTGGTTACAGCTGGTTATTTTTATTACAGCTGTCAAATAAAATACTTGACAGCTGTAAGTGTATGTTGTATAATAGTTAGCAGTGTAAAGAGAATGACTTTACACTGCTTTAGGAGTGATGAGCTTGAATAAAAAATTGACAATTTCATTACTACTGGATTTTTATGGTCAACTGCTTTCTGAAAAACAGCTTGAGATTATGGATTATTACTATAACGATGATTTATCTCTAAGAGAGATTGCTGAAATAGTTGGAATTACACGACAAGGTGTGCACGACACTATAAAGCGTTCAGAAGCTTTCTTAGAAGAGCTTGAAAACAAGCTTGGTTTATACAGCAGATGGCAAGGTGTACAACAACAGCTTGAACTTATAAATACAGCTGTGATGAATATAAAAAATGAAAACTCTGATGTCTGCAAAAATAAGGCAATATCACAGGAATGTGAATATGCTATAAAAAGTATTGCAGATATTAAAACAAAGTTCTGATTGAAAGGGTGATTTCTTTGGCTTTTGAGGGTTTGTCAGAAAAACTAAGTGCAGCATTTAAAAAGCTACGTTCAAAAGGTAAGCTAACAGAAAACGATGTAAAGGACGCAATGCGAGAGGTAAGACTTGCTTTGCTTGAAGCCGATGTTAACTACAAGGTAGCCAAGGATTTTACAGCTAAGGTATCAGAAAGAGCTATTGGTGCCGATGTAATGGAAAGTCTTACACCTGCACAAATGGTTATTAAAATAGTTAACGAAGAGCTTACAGCACTTATGGGTGGCGAAGAGGTTAAGATGAAATGGGCTTCAAAGCCTCCTACAGTAATTATGATGTGTGGTTTACAGGGTTCAGGTAAAACAACACATACAGGTAAGCTTGCTAAAATGCTTAAAAAAGAAGGTCACAGACCGCTTGCTGTAGCGTGTGACGTTTACAGACCTGCTGCTATTGAACAGCTTAAAATTGTAGCTAAAAGTGTAGATGTTCCTGTTTTCGAAATGGGTAACGAAAATCCTGTAAAAATCGCAAACGAGGCTATTAAGCACGCTAAAGACTATGGATATGATGTAGTTATTCTTGATACAGCAGGTAGACTTCATATAGATGAACAGCTAATGGGAGAGCTTGCTAATATAAAGGCAGAGCTTAACCCACAGGAAATTTTCCTTGTAGTAGACTCTATGACAGGTCAGGACGCTGTAAATGTTGCAAAATCATTTAACGATTTGCTAGATATTACAGGTGTTATTCTTACAAAGCTTGACGGTGACACTCGTGGTGGTGCGGCACTTTCAGTAAGATCTGTAACTGGTAAGCCTATACGCTATGCAGGTCATGGTGAGAAGATGGACGACCTTGAGGTTTTCCACCCAGACAGAATGGCTGGCAGAATACTTGGTATGGGTGATATGCTTACTCTTATTGAAGATGCTGAGGCAAGACTTGACCAAAAAAAGGCAGAAGAAACAGCAAAAAAATTGGCTAAGAACCAATTTGATTTAAATGACTTGCTTGACCAGTTTGAGCAGATTAGAAGAATGGGACCTATTAAGGGTATTCTTTCTAAGGTACCTGGTGTAGATACAGGTAAGCTTGATGAAATGGATATAGATGACAGAATTTTGGACAGAAATGCTGCAATGATTTTGTCAATGACTCCACAGGAGAGAGCGAAGCCATCTATTATAAACCCTTCTCGTAAGAGAAGAATTGCACAGGGCTGTGGTATGAAGGTTGAAGATGTAAATAAGCTTCTAAAGCAGTTTGAGCAAATGCAAAAGGTTATGAAACAGCTTGGTGGTAAAAAGGGCAAGAAAAAGCGTCGCTTTAAAAATCTACCAGGCTTAGGTGGACCAATGATGCCACCAATGGGTGGAAATCCATTTGACAAGATATAATTAAGTATTCATCCAAGTGATTGGTGAAGATAAATGTTATTATTTTTCGGAGGTAAAAAATTATGGTAAAGATTAGATTAAGAAGAATGGGTGCTAAGAAGGCTCCTTTCTACCGTGTAGTTGTTGCTGACTCAAGATATCCAAGAGATGGCCGTTTCATTGAAGAGATTGGTTACTACAATCCAATGGTAAACCCAGAAGAGGTTAAGGTTGATTCTGAGAAGGCTAAGAAATGGATTGCTAACGGTGCTCAGATGACAGATACAGTTAAGTCACTATTTAACAAGCACAATATCCTTGGCTAATAATCCTTGATATATTTTAAAGGAGTTTAGTAATGGAAGAATTATTAATAACTATCGCACAAGGCTTAGTTGATAATCCAGAGTGCGTTAAGGTTGATACTGACGAACCTAACGAAGAGGGCGTTATTGTATATCACCTACACGTTGCAGAGGCAGATATGGGTAGAATTATAGGCAAGCAGGGCAGAATAGCAAAAGCTATCCGTACAATTGCAAGATCTACAGCTGTCAGAAGCAATACAAAAGTAATGGTTGAAATTGACTAATTACAAAGAATGTTGAACCCCGATATTTCAGGCAACTGAATATCGGGGTTTTTAGCGTGCTAATTTCTATGAAATTTGAAAAGGGGATATCACCCAAAACGAGTGATATCCCTTAAATTCAAAAAAATTTATTCATAAATAATGTAATTTAAACCATTTCAAGAACAATTCTTTGAACCATAATTGCGTCTAGTATTGTTATTTTACCATCACCGCTTAAATCTGCATTGGCGATTTGTTCATCTGTTAACTCTGCATCACCAACTACATATTTAAGCACATAAATAACATCATCAACAGCAATTTCACCGTCACCACTTATGTCACCTGCTACTGGCTTTCCGTAATTGAAATGTATGGTTGCGTTTGTTAGGCATTCATTATAAGAACCTATTCCTATACTATTCCACTCACTTTCACTGCCTGTATAGTATACATCGCTAAGATTTTTACATAAATAAAATGCATCACTCTTAATGGTAGTAACACTATTTGGGATTGTTATGCTGGTTAGACTGCTACAATTATAAAATACATTATAATCAATAGTTGTAACACTATCGGGGATTGTTATGCTGGTTAGACTGCTACAATTATAAAATGCATTATAATCAATAGTTGTAACACTGTCGGGGATTGTTATGCTGGTTAGATTACTACAATAACCAAATGCACCATTACCAATAGAAGTAACACTGTTTGGGATAGTATAATTATCCAACAACTTCCCCGCAGGATACGCAATTAATTTTGATTGTGTTTTGTCGAATAATACACCATCTATGGAAGAATAATTTCTATTATCTAATGAAACATCTATGCTGGTTAGACTGCTACAAAAAGAAAATGCACCACTACCAATAGTTGTAACACTGTCGGGGATTGTTATGCTTGTTAGACTGCTACAACTTAAAAATGCACAATAATAAATATCTGTAACACCATATGGGATTGCTATGCTGGTTAGACTGCTACAAAAAGAAAATGCACCACTACCAATAGTTGTAACACTCTCTGGAATTGTTACGCTTGTTAGACTGCTACAACGATGAAATGTATAACAACCAATAGTTCTAACACCATATGGTATTGTTATGTTAGTTAGACTGCTACAACCCAAAAATGCACTATCACCAATAGTTGTAACACTATCAGGAAGTATTATGCTAATTAAACTATCGCAACCAGTAAATACATAACTACCAATAGTTGTGACACTGTCGGGGATTGTTATGTTAGTTAAACTGTTACAACCAGAAAATGCATCGCTACCAATAGTTGTAACACTGTCTGGAATCGTTATACTGGTTAGACTACTGCAATAACTAAATGCATAACTACCAATAGTAGTAATACTTTTAGGGAGCGTTATATTGGTTAGACTACTGCAATTATAAAATACCCTATCACCAATAGTTGTAACACTATCTGGGATCGTTATACTGGTTAGACTACTGCAATTATAAAATACCCTATCACCAATAGTAGTAATACTTTTAGGGAGCGTTATATTGGTTAGACTACTGCAATAAC
>JAXJQK010000175.1:0-10208 GCA_036311185.1 Acutalibacteraceae bacterium
ATATTAAAGGGTGCAGCACTGTTGAAGCCACTTTACAACGAGCTTAAATGTAGTCTGCTAAATGAAACACTATTGCATGCAGATGAGACGGTTCTTGAAGTTCTAAATGAACCAGGTAAATCTGCAACCAGTAAATCTTATGTATGGGTATATAGGACTTCAATGTATAACACACATCCCGTAGTATTGTATGAGTATACTCAAGGTAGAGGTAGCGTATATCCTGAGAAATTCCTTAGGGATTGGTCTGGAACATATCTGCATTGTGACGGATATGTTGGATATAAAAAATTAGAAAACGTTACACTATGTGGCTGTTTAGTTCATGCTAAAAGAAAGTTTCATGAAGCATTAACTGTTAGTCCTGACAATGAGATAGCAAAAACAGGAGAAAAATATCTGTGTAAGCTATTTGCTTTAGAGCATGATGCAGATAAACAAGGAATGTCTCTTGAAGAAAGATATGTATTAAGACAAACCAAATCTAAAGCGATAATTGATGAATTCTATGATTGGATAAACTCTGTAAAGGATAAAATCTTGCCACAAAGCTGTGTGGGCAAGGCAATCACCTATGCCATAAACCAGAAAGAAGCTCTTTGTAGCTTTCTTCTAGACGCACGAATTCAGCTAAGTAACAATCTCGCAGAGCAAAGCGTGAAGCCGTTTGTTATAGGCAGAAAAAACTGGTTGTTTTCCAACACCGTTAACGGAGCAACCTCATCAACAATTATATATAGTACTATTCAGACAGCTATAGCTCATGACCTGATACCAGAAAAATATCTGACATATGTATTTACACAAATACAGTATGGTAAGGATGTAAGCACCTATCTTCCTTGGTCAGAGCAGATACCTGAATATTGTAAGTTGAAAAAGCCTCAGCAGAAGTAATGTGCTGAGGCTTTTATGCGTGCTTGAGTTGACGCTTACACAGTACCTATGTAAAACTCATTTTGCAAAATTCTTTTAACTCCTGTATTATCCCATAGATATCTTCTGCCTATTTCAGGTTTGTTGTATCCGAGATTTTTACCAGACAATTTTTTCTGATAATACGCAGGAGATTTTACACCTTCTTGATTTAGAATTTTTGCTATTGAATTAAGTCCGTATCCATTAAGGTACATATCAAATATTCGTCTTACAATTTCAGCGTGTTCCTCAACTACAATTATTTCATTTGTATTTTTATCTTTGAAATATCCCATAGGTGGTGTTAATACCATACCATCCTTGAGTTTTTGATTCATTCCTGCCCTAACCTTCTTAGAAATGTCACGAGCATACATATCATTAAACAAACCTTTAAAGCCGATAATCAAATCATCCGATTCATTGCTTGTATCAAGATTTTCAGTTACAGATAATACATTGATATCGTTCTCTCTAAGGTAATCAATAAACATTGCTGTCTGTGTTTTGTGTCTTCCGAGTCGAGACATATCTTTCACTAATATAGTATCAAAACTTTTCTTTTCAACTTCTTCATATATTTTATTTATTCCCTCACGATTGAAGTGCATACCAGAAACATTATCATCGAAAGACTCACCAATTATATCGTGATTATTTGCTTTAGCATATTCAACTAGTATATTTCTTTGATTATTCAATGAGTTTAGTTCTGCATCTTCATCTCTTGATAGCCTGTAGTATAACCATACCTTCAATTTATCTCCTCCAGTTTATATGGGTTATTCTGTGGTTGCACCTGTTAAGTGCAACCACAACATATCACAACTTTTTTATAATATCCAGCTATTAAGCAGATTTTTTATCATCTAAATTTTCATCATTTGGCAACAGCTTATCTTCTGAAATATAATCTTTGATAACATTTTTAAGAAAAACATTAAACTGTTCATCTGTTCCAACATAATTGAAAAATATTGAATCTATAATTATCGGCTCTTTTTTTCTAGCCATAGACCTCCTTTCTCCAACTACAAATTAATAGTCGGACTTTTATCAATTTCTTCATTGTAGTTTTCATCTGGTTCTTTCGACAAATCATATTCATCATCCTTTATGTTTGTATTTGAAATCGCACCTGCAATCACCCCAGCGACAAACCCTATTGCAGTACCAAGAGCACTACCATTCTGCTCAGCTTCAATTCGCTTTCTGCGTTCATCTTCGTCTTCTGAATCGTCTACTATTATCCGAGAAAATGATTCAACAAGAGAGTTGATACCGTTGAAGATACCACTGTTATGAGTAACCATTTCAGGAATGTCATAAAGTTCAGAATTTTTATCTGTGATGATATTTGCGTTGAGAGTTCCTGCCCTTTCTGCAAGGTGTCGTTCAAAAACTGCTCTTGACTCTTCCCAGCCTGTTCTAAAATTTTTGTAATCTGAGTCTGTGTAGATTTGACTTCTTTCAGAGTCTGTTCCGAAACTTTCTTCAACTCTGTCTGACAGTTCTGTGAGATTGTTTTCATATTGTCTTTGTTGATTTCCAGAATTCTCTCCAGATATTCCACCATCTGGTCGTCTGTTGAAATTTTTGAAATCATATTGTACAGCTCGGGTTGAAACTTCACTGCCATTCTCAATAAATTGAGCTCTTCCTCTCTGACCTGGGAGGGAATCGCAATCACTTTCGTTTCTCCTGACAGAAGCTCTATTGAAGTCAGTGAGCTGTTGTTCCTCTGTTTTAGATTTTCTATAATATTTTTCTTGCCTGTATCTGAATTCATTTTCAATATTTCCTTTCAAATATTTATCTTCGTGCAGTTTAATATCTCTGCACTTCATTTTGTTAGGACATTGATATGTAATATATTTTCTATCATCTGTCCAGATTACCGAGTAACCCATAACTGACATTGCTTGTATAAATTCTTCCTTGCTACCGCTAAACTCCATAGCTTTATCAATATCACACATCAGTTTTATCTTCCAACTTTGACCTTGCACTGCTGTTCGATATTCTCTTGAAGATAATTTTGTGCCGTCTTTTTCGTAAGGTTTCAAAGTTGATAGATTATGCTTTCTGCAAATCTCATCACTTAAAGCCCTCAGAGTTTTTAATGTATTTGGATTCTGTCTTAGCTTTTTACCACTCTCAAAGCTAACTGAGTTGATTACAAAATGTGAATGAATATGTTCTGCTTCGCAATGCGTAGCAACCAAAACTTCATAGCCTGTCCACGCTTTCTCAGCAAACTCTAATGCTAACTCGTGAGCTTTTTGATGAGAGATATTTTCTTCAGGTGAAAACGACTGAACATACTGATAGAAATTCATACCGTTAGTTTTATCGTATGACCTCTTAGTTGCTATAAACTCTTTGAGGGCATTTTCTCCATCACAGTTAATACCACTCACAAGTCTTTGGTTTGTATTGTTATCATAGACTTTCTTGTCCTGAGTACAATAATCAATTACACCTTTCATTGCACTGATAGATTGTTTTACTTCAGGAATATATATTATGGTAGCCATTACTTATCCTCCGAGAGTTTTATAATCGCATCATAGATTTTTCTCTGTTGTGTAATCAAATTATTAAAGTTTGCTGAGGTAAAAGCTCCGCTATTTATTTTTCTTGTTATCTGATTTAAGTTGTTACCAATCCTTTTTAACTCAATAAGTAATGGTTGTAAATCAATAACTTTTATTTCAGTTTGTAATGATGTTTTTAGAATGTAATCAGTCAATGTCAGTTTTGCTTTCTTTGATTTTTTATAAATCGCTGACTTTTCAGAGTCAGTAAGCCTGATAGTAAGCGTTGTATTTCTCTTGCGGTTTTCCATAATTTACACCTCCAATTCAAAGTGGGTTTGGGCTTCCGCCCGACTATCAGCGTTTCGGCGGACAGCCAGACGCTCTGCTTGCCCTAGACTAAAGTCTGGGAGTATGAACCAAACCTCTGCTCTAAAATTAAATTTCAATTCTGCCGTAAATTTGCTCAAATTTCGATTTTTATCTCTATTCGGATACTGTCTCGAGTTTTCTTTAATAATCGCACAAATCGACTTACATTGCCTGACACGGCTCTTCAGGGTCGCAAGTGACGATAGGAACGCAAGTTTTGGCACCAATAATATTTCCGTCACTTAAGGCACTTGAGTCACTATTAGGCAGATATCGAACATCAACAAACCTTTTACCGTTACTTCTGTATGAACTAAAGAAAACATCGTTATCCTCTAATTCGTAACGCCATTTATTCATCATCTGTTTTAACGCTTTTGCAGAGATTTCTTTACAGCAGAAGCAATTAAATTCATCTGAGAATTCGGTATTAGAGCCTTTGAATAACTTTTTCTGTTTCATAAACTCTATAAGCTGAATCATCTCATTCGGCAAAAGCATTTCAGGACTTTCTACACTGTCTGATATTAAATCCCATATATGATTGTCTTTTGAAAAGTTCAATTCCAATTCTCTGTATTCAATATCCCTGCCTGTGCAAATCAATGTTGCATTGTTCTGACTACGCTTGCTCTTATCAAGAATTAATGTAGTGTCAACCGCACCGCTGATTCCAGTCGTTCCTGAGATTTTATTCAAGGGATCGTTATCGCCCTGCTTTCGTAGATGATGTACAATCAGAAGAGAAATTTTTAGTTTATCTGCTAATCTTTTCAACTCTTCAATTTCCTGATAATCATTTGCGTAAGTACTATCCTTATTTTTATTTCGTATCATCTGAAATGTATCTATTACAACTAGAACCGTATCATTATGCTCAGCGACAAACATTTCAATTTGTTCCGGAAGTCCGTCCGACATCGAACATGATGATGTTGCAAAGAAAACATTACAAGATACTTCGTCTGTGATTTCATTCAGCCTTTGTTGAATTCTGCTCAGGTTATCCTCAAGACAAAGATACAAGGTAGTTCCTATCGTAGTTTTAAAACCCCACACCTCCTCTCCTTTAGCTATACGAACACACCAATCAAGAACTAACCACGACTTACCTATCTTCGGAGCACCACAGAGGATTGATACTCCCTGCGGAAGTAACGAGTCAATGCAAAAGCTTATCGGCTTGATTCGCATATCCATTAATGTTTCACCGTCAATGACAGTTAGTTTTTTGTTGTTACACACTATAACAACTCCTTCCATAAAAAGTTGAAAGCTTTTTTGCTCCCAATATATAAATGTCTAACTTTTTTAAAATCACAGAAATTACCGTGACTAGTTAAATTTGCTTCTTGGTATATTGTGATATTGTCAGTATAGTGATATAATACTTTTGAGGTGAAGAAATTGAACTATATTGAAAGGTATGAAAGTAAAATCACAACCTTTGATTATTTTGCAGTTGATATTGATGACGAGAATATAATTTTAAATAACGAGAAATATATGCTTGGGTATATAAGTAATTGCATTGCTAATCTTCCGAAGGAGTACACAACCAATCTACTGATTCACAGCGGTAAGATAAACCATCATTGGCAGGAGCTTAAATTAAAAGGTTACAGTCGAAAATTATTTATGGATATATTTGCTGACATAAATAAAATGATTGACTATATGCAATTACTAGAGCCTTTTAAATATTTTGATATGGAAGAATCAAGAGCGACTGTATCAAAATTGTTTGGTGAAGATGCACTTGATGATTACGAGTATCTTTTAAAACATCTCAAGATTAAATATGCAACAACAGACGAAAACGAAATTACAAAGCTCAATGAAATAGAGAATAAATCAAAGACCGCAGAAAACATTTTGAGAGCATATTCGTATATTGGAGTTGATGTAGCTAACTTCGGTACAATGATAATCAACTATGTTGAGAATTTTACAAATGAAGATTCAAGGCTGAAAGATAATATAGCAAAATTCACTTGTGATTTTTTTGAGAATGAAGAAGTACAAATAAACTTATCAGCAAGCAATCCTGCTGTTATGATAATGGAGGGATTTAATTTAAAACCGATTCAATCTAATGTTCCTACCATTAAAGTCGAAAATGGTAAGTATAAAATCATAAGAAGAATGTACTTCAATAGAATGATGGATTTCTTTGTAACAGAATTTTTCGAGGCTCTTTCTCAAGGCCACTACATATGGAAATGTGATATCTGTAACAAATATTTTCTTATGACTACTGCACACAAACAACTTTATTGCAGTACAGTAAATAAGGAATACGGTGTGCCTTGCTCCTATGTTGCAAAGCATCCTGAGATAACTAAGAGAAAAATGAAAAAGCAGAAAAAAGCCGACAGTCCTTATTATCTTTTGTGGCATAAACGAAACTGTTCAATACGCAAAAATAAAAGCCTAGGCAAATACAATGAAGCTGTATCAGCCAAGGCTAAAAAATTGATTGATGATAAATTTGAGAGGGCACAGTTTGATTTTGAATATGCTGAAAATCAGTATGCAGAGGATATGAAGCTATCTAAAATATATGAGGAAGCTATGAAATAAAAGGCGGTGAACTATTGCAAAACGAAAACTACAATATGTATCAGCTAAATTACGAGCCTAAAAAATTTGATGATTTAAATGATTATTTTTTGCAATACCTAAAAACAAACGATAGTAAACATTTTAATGAATTTTTGCATCTCTACGAGTCTGTACTTAACAGAAAAGCTACTGAATTCATAAAAAGCAATCATATCGAAGAATATAGATTGCCTGATTTAAAACAAATTTTTGCTTCTCTGCTGTGGGACGAATTACAAAGATATACAGCAGACGAAAAGCTTCCTCTTTTGCAAATTATGAAGTATAAAACTCATAAAGCTTGGTTAGAGTATATGCGAACAGACTGCAGTATTACAAATATTGAAAGTAAAAACGCACATAACAATTTACGTAAAGTAACATCATTATATTTCAAAATGAATGATACAAAATCGTTTGATGAAATTTTAAAAGAAATATCCGAGCAGTTACATCTCTCTGAAAACACTGTCATTGAATATATAGAAACAGCATTAACAACAAAATATTACGAACGACAAGAGCCTACTGAAATCGAGGACATCATCTCATCTGAGGATTTTCTTTTTGACAACTACAAATCTGAACAAATAAAAGAAGTGATAAAAACACTATCACCAATAGAACGCAGACTGATTGAACTCACAACAGGAATCAACTTTGATACATTTAAAACTACAGAGAAGCTGTCCTATAACAAAACAGCACTCCTGCTTGGAATGACAGAAAGTGCTGTTGAGAAGAAACGAAAGAGAATACTTAAAAGGCTTAAGTCTGCTTTAGGTAGATAATAAGTCCTTTACAATCCCACACAAATATTTTTATCGAGGGTATGCTCGTTTCTAATAAAACAAACGGCTACAAAAGCAAATTTAACAACAAAACAGAAAACGGATAGTTAATCAAAACTTAGCAATTGATTACCTATCCGTTTTTCAATTATTAACAACCTCAATTATTATTCTTGCACCTAACTGAAAGCCACACAAGAAAGCTTCTCGCTCACTGATATCAGAAATTTCACGATTGCAGTCTTTAAGCTTTTCAAAGATGTTTTTCTGCTCATCTGAAAGTGTTTTTAAAAGGTCATCTTCATTCCTGTTAAGTAATTTAATTAGCTCTTTTAGTTCTGCACTAAGTTTTGCATTTGTTTCATTTGGAACTACATTACCATAATAAAGCTCTTCAATTATATTCATTGCTTGTGCCTCCTTTTCTTATTACAAACATATATCACAAAAAGATTAGAAAGTCCAGATAATAATATTTTATATGTTACTCCTAATACGAATGAACTTTCACTATACAAATTTTTATATACCAGTAAAACAAAATATATACAATAATACTCTCTCCAAAGTGGTGTAAAAATCAGGTCCATATGAAAGCAATTTCATGCAGGTTCAAGTCCTGTTATCCGCACCAGTATGAGTGTTCATAACGGATTTAAGTTATGAACACTCTTTTTTTATTCAAATTCTTCTAATATGTATATGCGTGAGCAGGTTTGTGCCTGCTCACTTTTTGTTTTTACGCTGACTTTCTTGGGATATACTCAACCTCAACACCAATGCGTGTGTCAGCTTTGTAGTTTTCGTCTTCGGGCAACATTGGGATGTTAATAAGCCCTACGAAGCGGTAGTATATTGTAATTTCTTGAGTGTAGCATTTGTTGCCACCTTGCTTTTCGTGAACATCAATACGGTCAATAAGTTCTCGAAGCATTGGAGCTGTGAGAGTTCTCATTTCCATAAACTTGCGAACAGCTTTGATGAAATCGTCTTTGTTTTGCTTCATTTCACCGATTTTTGCAATTCGCTCTTTAAGTTTTAGAATCTTTTCTTTAAGTTCAAAGCGTTCAGCTTCATACTTCTGCGATAACTGCATAAACATTTCATCTGAGATTTTTCCTGTTGCGTTATCCTCATAAATCTTAACAAAGAGATTAGAAACTGTTTCGTTTCTTGCTGTTGCTCGGCTCAGCTCACTTTCAAGATATTTCTGCTCCTCAAGCATATCTGCATTGGTTTTCTCAGCAAGAAGCTGTGCAAATTCTTCTTCGTTGCTTTCTAAAAACTTCGCAAGCCTTTTGAGTTCAAGCATTACCACTTGTTCTAAAGCATCTGCTCTTACATAGTGACGAGTTTTGCAATCTCCACGAGTATCTTTGCTATAATTAGAGCAACTGAAATAGTGAATATCTTTGTTTACAGGATTTGTATGATACCAAAGTTTGCTCTTACAATCAGCACAATACACCAAATCAGAAAACATACTCTTTTCACCATTTTCAGTTTTTGGTGCTCTGCGTTTGGTTTTACTTATAAGCTTTTGCACAGCTTCAAAGGTATCTCTATCTACAATAGCTTCGTGTACATCCTTGAAAACCATCCAATTTTCTTTTGGGTTTTCTCGTCTTTTTCGGTTTTTGTAAGACTTGGAATAAGTTTTGAAATTAATAACATCACCACAGTATTCCTGTTTTTTGAGAATCCCCTCAACACTTGTATGACTCCATTTATAAGGGTTTGTGTTGGTTTTCTTACCTCCACGATTAATACCTTTGCTTGACCAATACGCTATTGGTGTAAGGATTTTCCTTTCTTGCAAGGTTTTTGCTATCGCCTCATTACCCTTGCCCTCTAAACACATCCTGAATATATCTCTGACAACAGGTGCCGCTTCTGGGTCTACAACCCAGAAATCGTCATCTTTATTAGCTTTCATATATCCATATAGAGGTCTACCTATCGGAATACCTGAGCTACCACGAATACGATAAGAAGAACGGCATTTCATACTGATATCCCTCGCATAGTATTCATTGATGATGTTTTTGAACGGAGCTATTTCGTTTTCGCCCTCGTCACTATCTACATTATCGTTTATAGCGATAAACCTAATATCCATATCTGGAAAGTATGTGTCGGTGTAATAACCCACCCTATCATATCTTCTGCCCACACGGGAGAGATCTTTTACTATAACTGCTGAGATATATCCAAGTTCAACATCTTCAATCATTTTTTGAAATCCGGGACGATTGAAATTTGTGCCTGTGTAACCGTCATCAATATAGTATTTAGTGTTATGAAAACCATTGTCTTTAGCAAATTGTTTTAATAGTTTCTTCTGAGACGAGATTTGTCAAGGGGTCTTTTTGCAAAAAGCGCTAAATTATGAAAACCCCCCAACTGTGATTATAATCAATCGCAGTTAGGTGGTTTCATTCAAATAATTAACCGATATTATAGTTTAGTATACCTCATTGTATCCACAGAGTGCCCACCAAATGATTCGATGCCCCAGTGGTGTCTAATTATTTTTTGCCCACTCAAAGTTCTCTTTTTCTGCACCGACTTCAAAGTGATATTTTCCAATACCGAGGTCAATACCTGCAAAGTGTCCGCTGTCACAAGAAATGGAAACCTTGTTGCCGGCACCCTTAACTGTAAATGCCATTTTATTGAGTGCAGTCGGAGCGTGAAGTAATGCGTCAACACCATCTGCAAACCACTGAGGTGCAGTTCCTTCATAAGAACTGATTTCAGCAGCGGTTTTCATCTTATGCTGCACACCTTGCGTCTGACCATAGCCAACCGCAATCACTCCGTTTACTCGGACATTTTGGTTTTCCAAATTTTTCTTCGCACCATTGCCGTTGTACATACCGCCAACCCACCAAGTATTAAGTCCAAGTGTCTGTGCATACAAAATCAAATCTGCACCGCAATAACCCAATTTTTCATCCAAATCAGGGGTGTCAGTTCCTGCAAG
>JAXJQK010000176.1:0-1854 GCA_036311185.1 Acutalibacteraceae bacterium
GCTATCGCTTCTCCCCTTCTCCAGTCCTTTGCACACGATGATGATGTTGATGACAATGACGGCGTTATTGATGGCTACGGGCTTAATAGAAATTAAGAAAATGTAAAAGCAAACTTCACTCTTTCTGTTAGTGAATTCCTCAGTAGTATAAAAATGATTTTAAAATTCATTCTCAAAGGCTTGCACGTAATTGGACAGATTGAATAAAAATAAAACTCGAGCAGAAATGCTCGAGTCAGACTGTCGAAAAAGTCCAGCGAGAGCTGGGCTTTTTGTCATATATGTGGTATAATGTAAATGGTGATGAAAATGTTGGAAGAAAAGAGAAATTTTAACACAAGAAACGATGGAGAAATCGTAAGCCTTGATGATTTAGTGCCAAAATTTCATTTATTGAGAAAGATAGATAAATCAATAGATTGGAAAAAGATATACCCGATAGTAGAGGGAAAATACAGTAAAATAGGCAGACCAAGTGTAGACCCAGTAGTGCTTGTAAAAATGGTAATGCTCCAACATATATACGGAATAAGGTCATTAAGACAAACGGTAGCAGAAATAGAGGTTAATGTAGCATACAGATGGTTTATCGGATATGGATTAACAGAAAAGATACCTCATTTCTCAACAGTAAGCTACAATTTCTTGCACCGTTTTGACAGTGAAATGTTTGAAGAAATATTTACGCTTGTTTTAAATGAAGGAATAGATAGTGGGTATGTAAAACCTGAGGTAATATTCATAGACTCAACCCACATAAAAGCGAATGCAAATCGCAAGAAACAGATGAAGGTACACGTGCCTGCAGCAGTAAAGAGCTACGAGGAACAATTACACAAAGAGATAAACGAGGACAGAGACGACCACGGTAAAAAGCCGTTGAAAGATAAGGAAGAAAAAGAGGAAACAATAGAAAAGACTGTATCAACAACAGACCCTGAAAGTGGTTTGTTCCATAAGGGCGAACACCAAAAGTGCTTTGCTTATGAAGCTCAGACAGTATGCGATAAGAACAACTTTATCCTTGATACAGCAGTAGTACCCGGTAACATACACGATAGCGTTTCCTTTGATGAAATATATGACAGAGTAACAAGAAGATTTCCACAGATAAAAGTAGTAACAGCAGACGCAGGATACAAAACACCTTGGATATGCAAAAGAATATTTGATGATGGAAGAATACCATCAATGCCATACAAAAGACCACAAACAAAAGATAATTTTTTCAAAAAATATGATTATGTTTATGACGAATACTATGATTGTTACATCTGTCCCAACGATAAAGTTTTAAAATATTCTACAACAAACCGAGAGGGCTACAGAGAATACAAAAGTTGTGCACAAGATTGTGAACATTGTCAGTTAAGGACACAATGCACTGAAAGCAAAGCTATGCAAAAAGTCGTAACCAGACATATCTGGGAAGATTACATAGAACGAGCAGAAGACATAAGACATTCGCCGTTGGGTAAAGATACTTATTCAATGCGAAGCAAAACAATTGAACGCGTATTTGCTGATGCAAAAGAAAAGCACAGTATGAGATACACCACCTACAAAGGCTTAAACCAAGTTTCTAATTGGGTTAGGCTTAAATTTACTGCAATGAATCTGAAAAAGTTGGCAATGTGGATGTTCAAAAACGACAATCCTACCGACTTTTTACTCGATTTTCTCGGATTTTTCAATTTCACAAACGAAAATACTAAAAAACCGTGTCTCTCTTGATTTGAGAAACACGGTTTTTCGACAGTCTGAAAGCTCCTTGCTTCGGCAAGGAGCTTTTAAATTAATCTTTAAAGAACTGGGGAAGATATGCTTTATGGGCTTGTTTCATTTCTTCAAAGC
>JAXJQK010000177.1:0-2391 GCA_036311185.1 Acutalibacteraceae bacterium
ACACGAAATTCTAAGAACAGCATTCCTTACAGTTGATGGAGAATGTGTACAGAAGATATTACCAAGTATCGAAGCAGAATTTAAATATATTTCAGAAAGCACTGAGAGTGATGAAGAGATATACAACAGGTTTGTAAGACCATTTGATTTAAGTGATGCTAAGAACGTAAGAGTTATGCTTGTAAATAAGAGTGAATATCATTTGTTGCTTATAGATATGCACCATATTGTAAGTGACGGAATGAGTATGACTACATTCACAGAAGAGTTTATTGCACTTTATAATGGCGAAAAGCTTGAGCCTCTTACACATCAGTTCAAGGATTACAGCGAATGGATGAGAACAAGAGATTTAAGTTCTCAGAAAGAATATTGGGTAAATGAATTTAGTGATGAAATCCCTGTGCTTGATATGCCACTTGATTATGAAAGGCCACAAATTCAAAGCTATAATGGAGCGTCAATTTCTCGTTCTTTGAGTAGAAAACTTTCAGATTCAATTAATCAATTATCACAAAACACCGGAGCAACATCATATATGATATTGCTGTCAGCATTAATGGTAATGCTAAGTAAGTACAGCAGACAAGAGGATATAGTAATCGGTAGCCCGATAAGTGGACGAACTCACAAGGATACCGAAAAAATGCTTGGAATGTTTGTAAACACACTTGCAATGCGAGGTAAACCAGAGGGAAACAAGAAGTATTCAGAATTTCTTGAAGAGGTTAAAGCAAGCTGTTTGAAAGCCTATGAAAATCAAGAATATCCTTTTGAAGAGCTTGTTGAAAACGTAGATGTAAACAGAGATTTATCAAGAAACCCTCTATTTGATGTTTTGTTTGTTTTACAGAATAATGAAGAGGCAGAGGTAGAGTTATCTGATCTTGATGTTGAAAATACAGAGTCTTCAAGTAGAGTTGCAAAATTTGAATTGGAGTTTAATGCATACGAATATAATGGTATATATTCTTTGATGTTTATATATTGCACAGATTTGTATAAAAATGAAACTGCAAATAGAATTTTAAATAATTTTATTAATTTGCTTGAGAATCTTTTAGCAGCTCCGGATTCTAAAATCAATGAAATTGAAATGATTTTAGAGGATGAAAAGCAATTAATTTGTGAGAAATTTAATAGCACTTATAAGGCTTATTCAAAGGATAAGTCTATTGCAGAGTTATTTGAAGAGCAGGTAGAAAAAACTCCTGATCAAATAGCAGTTGTATTTGAAGATACAAAGCTGACATTTAAACAGTTAAATGATAAAGCAAATGCTTTGGCTGATAAACTACGTGGACTTGGTGTAAAATCAAACGAATTTGTTGCAGTTATTGCTGACCGAAGTGTTGAAATGATGATTGCGATTATTGGTATTATAAAATCTGGTGGAGCATATGTTCCTATAGATCCACAATATCCACAGGAAAGAATAGAGTATATTATTAATGATTGTAATCCAAAGGCTGTTCTTGTTTATTCAAATGATGATAAACAATATGAAAGTTCATTCAATACTCCAGTAATCAATCTTGCTGATGACGTAATATTTGATGGTGCTTTTGAGAATCCAACAAATACCAGTGGATTAGAAGATGCTGTTTATTGTATTTACACATCAGGTACTACAGGAAATCCAAAAGGCGTTGTAATCAGACAGGTAAGCTTAACTAATCTTTGCTTGAATTTTATGAATCAAAAATATGATTCTGACGTTTTACGAACTGCGTTAGTTGCTTCTTATGCGTTTGATGCTTCTGTAAAGATTATTTTTTCTTCCTTGCTCAATGGCAGGGAGCTTCATATTATTTCTGATGAAATTAAAACTGATATTGATAAATTGTCAGTTTACATTAAATTAAATCAAATCAATTTAATGGATTGTACACCAACTCACTTAAAGATGTTTATTGCTGACGGTAAGGCATCAGATTATACAGTTAAATATATTTATAGTGGTGGCGAAGAGCTTTCAAAAGAAGTTGCTGAAAATATATATTCATTAAAATATTGTAGTAATATTTTGAATGTTTATGGACCTACAGAATGTACAGTTGACTCAACAAGCTATGAAATATCTCCACAATCTGACAAAGTATTAATAGGTAAACCAATAAATAATGCTCAGATATATATACTGAATGGAATGAGCCTATGTGGAATAGGAATAGCAGGCGAGTTATGTATAGCAGGTGACGGTGTAGCAAGAGGATATTTGAACAGACCGGAGCTTACAGCAGAAAAGTTTATTGATAACCCATTTGGTGAGGGTAAGCTTTACCGAAGTGGTGACCTTGCAAGATGGCTACCTGACGGAAATATAGAATATCTGGGACGAATTGACGAGCAGGTAAAAATCAGAGGCTTTAGAATTGAGCTTGGTGAAAT
>JAXJQK010000178.1:0-5804 GCA_036311185.1 Acutalibacteraceae bacterium
AACTTTTTTCTTCCTGTGGTATAATGGTCTAAAGTCATAGTGAATCTCCTTTGGTTATATTTTTGTTCGCACTTTAATTATACCATTTTCACTATGACTTTTCTTTTGTTTTTACTGTCCGATTTCATTTTACCATCTACCGATTTGAAAAAAATTAAATTTTTTTCAAAAAAGTGTTGACAAAAGATGTCAGGTATAGTATAATTCTAAATGTTCCAAGGGAACAACGAAAAAATAACACACGCGGGTGTGGCGGAATTGGCAGACGCGCTAGATTTAGGTTCTAGTGTCAGCAGACGTGGGGGTTCAAGTCCCTTCACCCGCACCAAGCTCTCTTATGTCGAAAAGACATAAGAGAGTTTTTTTATGGCTTTATATCTAAAAAAATCCTGATAACACCCTAATGTATTGGGAATTTTTTATTTGTAACTTATTATAGTTTTTTATGCTTGTATATGTTGATTTTGCACAATGCTACAAAATCAAAATAGTGTCTTGACTTTATTTAATCGTAATGTTACCATTAATAAAGTTAAAATAATGTAATATTTTTTCTGCTAAGCTAATATATTTTTACTAAGTAAATAGCTTAAAAACGTAAAATATATGCAGGGTATTATATGAAAAATTTGCTTAACAGTATTTAAGCATAAAAACGGAGGAAGAAAAATGACCTTTCAGGAAGCCTTTAACGAAATTAAAAACATTTTTATTCATTCAGATGTACACGAGTGTATAGAACATCTTGCAATGCAGGTTACAATGACAGGCGAGGGTGGAGGCACCTTTTATGTGTTGTTTGAAAATGGTAAGCTAACTGTAGAGCCATATGACTATAAAGACCACGATACACTATTTATTGCTGATACATATGATTTCTTGAAAATAGCAAGAGGAGAGATGAATGCTATGGCTGCCTATACTGTAGGTAAGCTAAGAATATATGGCGATTTAGGTAAAGCATCTCAAATACAACGTCTTGTAGGTTGGGTTCATCACTGATAAATTAAATTTTATTTGAAATATGACATAAATTTAAGCCACGCTGATTTTGTATCAACGTGGCTTTTCTGTGTCTTAGTCACTTAGAAGAGCGTAAATATTGCTTTTATCATATGAAGAATTTAGAGAATATTTACCATAAAGTGTTTCGATATTCATATCAGAATATTCAATTTCTTTTGAATAGCTATGTATTATATCAATTACATCATAGCTTGTGTACTCAGATATACTTTTAACTACAATATATGTAGAAAGCATAAAAAGAGCCTTTTCTACAATCATATTATCATAGTAGCTTTCAAGAAAATATCTGTGTGTTAAATAGATAAGCATATTTTCATAAATATCATCAAATTTGCTATTGCAATCATTTAATAAATTTATATCATTACAATTTTCAATGCTATTTATGGTACTGTTAAGTAACAGTTTCCAATTTTTGTCTAAAATTTCCAATTCAGTATAGTCGATAAGGATATTTTTAATAATGTTATTTTTATCCTTATTATTTTTTGGCAAATCATTTCGTATATTTTTAAATAGCTTTCCTATATACTCTGTTATATTATTAAGTGAATAAAGTAATTCATTGTCGCTCTTTTCAGAATTACATTCAGCCTGTATATATGTGCAAAATTCAATTACACAGGCAATTCTTTCTGTGATTTTGTAGCTTTTGTTTTGTAATATATCTATAATTAAATTTCTTATTTTATAAAGATACTCAAGATATGAATCCTCAGGAATAGTTGGGTTATATTTTATCTTACTTTCACTATCAATAAGATAAGCAGGTTCTTTCTGGGTAAGAATAATTCTGCAAGCCTCTTCGCAAGCTAACCCTAAACCTCTTTCGGTAATATTTCCATAGCTATTTATATATCGTGGGTGGTCATTGCAAATCTGACAAAGTCCGTTCTCACCTAATTCACAGATTATATCGCATAGATTTTTATTATTTAAAAAAGGACATCTGTCGTTTTCTTTTAATTTAAAGTAATGAGTTCCATTTTCGGTTATAATATCATTTTTAAGTCGATTTCCTAAATTGCCATCCATATTCATATATTTGTTAAAGGTGTTTTCATCAATATCAATTTCCCAGCCAATACAGCAATTGTCGTTACATTTATCTGCTGTACATTTAAAGCTATCATAATAATTGGGTTGTAGTATCATAGCTGATTCTCCTGCTAATTTTTTATTAAATAATACTACAATTAAATACGATAGTCAATTTTAGATATAACCTAATACACTATTAACAAATTTTTATATTTATATTTGTTGACAATGACAGAAAATATTGCTATAATATTGTTTAATATCAAACAGTTTTATTTTAAACTGTTTAAAATTTAGCTAAAAAGGGGGGTATGTATGGGATTTGATATTGAACATAGTACAGAATTTGCTCCTGTTTTAAGGTCTATAAATAATCTTCTTATGAGAGCAACTGTACAACAGGGGAAAAAGCTTAATGTTGATAATTGCACAATTATGCATGGTTGGATTCTTGGTTACTTATGTGATCATAAAAACGAAAATGTATATCAGCGTGATATTGAACGTGAGTTCTGTATTACTCGTTCAGCTGTAACCTCAGTAGTTAAAAATATGGAGAAATATGGTTATATTGAACGTATTGGTGTAGAACACGATGCACGATTAAAGCAAATTGTCATCACTGAGCTTGGAGAAAATATGCACCAAAAGCTTCTTGAAAGTGTAAAATCTCTTGATAAAGAGATTACTAAGGATATATCAGAAGAGGAATATACAGTTTTTCTTAATGTATGTCATAAGGTGCGAAATAATCTAAAGGATTTATTATAATCTTGCAAAAAATAATATATAGAAACAGGAGGAGAATATGTTTATTCTTTTAAAAAGTGTAAGAGAATATAAATGGGTTTCAATAATAACACCTGTTTTAAAGGTTCTCGAGGTTGTAATGGAAGTAATGATTCCATACTATATGGCTTATCTTATCGACTACGGTATTGATAAGGGGGATATGAAAACTGTATGGCAAGTAGCCTTGTTACTGGTTGTTTTTGCTGTACTTTCGTTATTTTTTGGTGTGGCAGGTGGTATAACCTCTGCAAAGGCATCAACAGGCTTTGCTAAAAATTTGCGTAAGGATATGTTCTATAATGTTCAGAATTTTTCTTTTTCTAATATAGATAAATTCTCAACATCAAGTATTGTAACACGACTAACTACTGATGTTACAAATATTCAAATGGCTTACCAAATGTCAATGGTAATGGCAGTACGTGCACCTATTATGCTTGTAGTTGCTATTGTGGCTTCATTTAACATAAATTCACAGCTTGCCTGGATATATATAGCGTGTATACCTATAATAGGTATTGCAATGCTATTCCTTATGAAAAATGCTCACCCCATATTTAACAGGGTTTTCAAAACCTATGACAAGCTTAATAATATTGTTCAGGAAAACGTAAGAGGAATAAGAGTTGTAAAATCCTTTGTAAGAGAAGATTACGAAACTAAGAAATTCAAGGATATATCATCAGAAATTTATACAGATTTTGCAAAGGCAGAAAAGCTAATGGCAATTTCAACACCGGTAATGTCATTTTGTTCATATGGATGTATAGTTCTTATTTCTTGGTTTGGTGCAAGAATGATAATAGCTTCAGGAAATGACCCTGCAAACGGACTTACTACAGGTCAGCTTATGAGTCTTATTACCTATGCGTCATCAATACTTATAAGTCTTATGATGTTCTCTATCGTAATAGTAATGCTTACTATATCAAGAGCTTCTATGGAGCGTACTGTAGAAATTCTAAAAGAAAAAAGTGATATTATAAGTCCGGAAAATCCTGTTAATAATGTATCAAACGGAAGTATTACATTCGAGAATGTAAATTTCAGCTATAAAAAAGATAGTGATAATTATTGCTTGAAAAATATTAATCTTGATATAAAATCAGGTGAAACAGTAGGTATTATTGGTGGCACAGGTTCATCAAAATCTAGTCTTGTACAGCTTATTTCAAGATTATATGATGTAAGCACAGGCTCTGTTAAGGTTGGTAATGTAGATGTAAAAGAGTATGACCTTGATACGTTGCGTAATTCTGTGGCTGTTGTTTTGCAGAAGAATGTATTGTTCTCTGGTACAATAAAAGAAAATCTTCGTTGGGGTAACGAGAATGCAACAGACGAAGAAATAAAGCACGTATGTAAGCTTGCACAGGCTGATGAATTTATAGAAACATTCCCTAATAAATATGATACCTATATTGAACAGGGTGGTACTAATGTTTCTGGTGGACAGAAGCAGAGGTTATGTATAGCAAGAGCATTACTGAAAAAACCAAAGGTTATAATTCTTGATGACTCAACAAGTGCAGTTGATACAAAAACAGACGCACTTATTCGTCAGGCATTTTTAGAGGAAATTCCTGATACAACAAAAATTATTATTGCACAGCGTATTTCATCTGTACAAGATGCAGATAAGATAATAGTAATGAACAATGGATTAATAGACGCAATAGGTACTCACGATGAGATGTTGAAAACAAACGCTATTTATAGCGAGGTATATACTTCTCAAATGAAAGGAGCTGAGCTGTAATGCAAGCAAAGGGTAAACCAATGACACCACCAAAGGGTGCACAAATGCCAAGGCAGGGTATAGACCCAAAGTCGTTTAAAAGACTTGTTTCTTATATGGCTAAGCATAAAATAACTCTTATTGTAGTAGCTGTTTGTATTATACTCAGTTCTCTTACAACGGTAGTGTCATCAGTATTTTTACAGGTGCTTATTGATGATTACATTGTACCTATTCTAGGTTCACCAAATCCTGTGTTTACAGGACTTTTAAGATTAATACTTATTATGTGTGGTGTTTTTCTTATAGGTATAGTTTCAGGATATTTATATAACAGATTAATGGCTGTAATGAGTCAGAAAATTCTTAAAGAAATCCGTGACGATATGTTCGAGAAAATGCAGACCTTGCCAATAAAATATTTCGACACACATACACACGGAGATATAATGTCGCACTATACTAATGATACTGATACACTAAGACAAATGCTTTCTCAAAGTATGCCACAGATGTTTTCATCTATAATTACCATAGTGTCAATATTGGTTACAATGATTGTTATGAGCTGGCAACTTACACTTGTAGTAGTTGGTTTTGTAGGATTAATGATGGTTGCTACAAGTTTTGTAACAAGTAGAAGTGGAAAATATTTTTTCTCACAGCAACAGTCTTTGGGAGATGTTAACGGTTTTATTGAAGAAATGATAAACGGACAGAAGGTTATAAAGGTATTCTGTCACGAAGAAAAGACAAAAGAGGCTTTCGATAAGAAAAATGAAGAGCTTTGTCAAAATTCCTACAAAGCAAATAGCTTTGCAAACTCTCTTATGCCAATGATGGGTAATTTGGGCTATATGCTATATGTAGTTGTAGCTATTTCAGGTGCTTTCATTGCAATAAAAACAGGAGCCTTTCAGCTGGGTACAATAGCATCATTTCTTACATTAAGCAGAAGCTTTATGCATCCTATATCACAGGTTGCACAGCAGATAAATATGATTATTATGGCACTTGCAGGAGCAAAGCGTATTTTCGACCTAATGGATCAAGAGCCTGAGGTGAATAATGGCTATGTAACATTAGTACCAGCAAAAATCGAGGGAGATAAAATAACCGAATGTAAGGAACGCACAGGAGAATGGGCTTGGAAACACCCACATAGTGACGGTACATTAACATACACACCAATGCGTGGTGAGGT
>JAXJQK010000179.1:0-3190 GCA_036311185.1 Acutalibacteraceae bacterium
CCTGCTGACTCGTCAAAGCCACCCATATGCCAACGAATAGCCATAGCTTCGTCAATTTTCAAACGCATAAAACGCTCTATAAGAAAAACAGATTTTTCCCCGTGACCATATGGGAATGCATCTTCAATACTGTAATATGGTACTTTATCCCATTTACCTGTTTCTTCATTTTTTACATTACGAGTAGAAATTTTATAAAAATTAGCCTTGCACAAATCGTGCAAAAGTGCTGTTATAGCAAAGCTTTCTAGGCTGTCTGTTTCTTCGTCAAAGTGTTTTTCCATCATAACATTAAAAACACTTATGCTATGCATAACTAAGCCCTGTGGGCAAGCACAATGGAATTTAGAGCTTGCTGGTGTTGTGAAAAAGTCTGTTTTGCTCATCCAGTCCAAAAGCTTATCCTTACCCGGACGACTTACATACTGGTTAAATAAATCAAGAAATTCAGCCTTATAATCGTGAAACTCATCTTTGATCAATTCACTCATACTGTCACCTCTTACATTAACGATTCATCATACACTGCACGCACACCACCGACAAATTTAGGACGAGTTCTTGCTGCTATAATTCGTGCATCACCTATAGTACGTTGCTTTAGTGGAACAGGTACTGCTGTATCCTTTAAATGCATACCTATAAGCACACCACCTATATCTATACCTGCGTGTGCTTTTATCTTTTCAACAACAACAGGATTTTTTAGTGACTTGTAGGTTGCTGTTGCAAAAGAACCACCTGCCTTTGGCTGTGGTATTACATTTACAGGCTCATAGCCATATTTTTCTGCCACCTCTGCCTCTATTACTATGGCTCTATTTAAATGCTCACAGCATTGAGATGCTATATAAATATTATTTTCATTTAAAATTTCATAAATAACCTTAAACACCTCATCAGCAAGCTGTGGTGTTGAATTTGTACCTGGATTATTGCCTGTTATCTCACTGGTTGAACAGCCTATAACACAGATATTACCACTTTTTAGCTTAGCTTTTTCTAAAAGCTCATTTACTACTGATTTTGTTTCTTCTATAATTTTATTCATTAAATCCAGTCCGTTTCTAAATTAAATTTACTAGTCTTATTATATCCTGTTTTAACATTATATAACATTATTCGCTTTAAGATAACTAATAAGCTCCTTTACATCTTCAAAAGCCTGATTATATTCTACATTATATTCAAGAGTAAGAGCCTTTGCAATTTCATCCTCTTTCAAACCATCTTCAAGCTTTCTCCAGATAAAAGCACCTGTTTCATTAAAAGTAACCATTGAATTAAAGCTTGAGTCTCCTAAAGGTACAAGCATATACTCTCCTGCTATCTCTTTTAATAAATAATTATTCTTCATAATTACCTCCAAAATAGTTGGTATTATAATTTTACAACAATAAACAAAAATAATCAACCAATACACTATAAAAATGACAAAAATCATTCAATTAATTTGCATAAATAAAGGTGTGTTGAACAAAAAAACAACACACCCAATAATTTTATTTCTTTTTAGATTTTTTTAATGCTGATAATCCTGCTATAAAAAATAATATACTCAAAGCAATATAGATAATAGTATTATCGTTATCCTTATAAATATTTATAGCAGAATTTACCGCAAATAACACAGTGTTTATAAGATATAAAATAGCTTCTATCTTATGGTCTTTCATTTTCTTTCCCTCATTAATCGAGTATGTACTAAATCACTTTTTATTTTCTAATTTCAAAGCCTCTAGCTGATATGCAAGAGTTGAAACAAGCCATATTATTGTTACAAATAAAACAGGAACAATACCGATTTTAAATATTACCTCAAATACAATAGAAAGAAAGCACAACACCACACAAGTAACATTTGTAGCCTTAAAGGATTTATAGGCTGCCTTGCCAGCTAGTGCTTTTTCTGCTTCGTCAAAGCTGTTTTCCCATTCCTTTTGGAAATTAGCATCGAGAACCTCTCCTCTTTTTTCTGGGTTAATCTTTTTTTCCAGTTCAATAGCAGAACGCTGAATAACAATAAAGAACACTAGGCTAATCAAAAAAATGCCAATAGAAACAAATGCATTTATACTAACTATTTTATCTGATATAGTAAGAGCTTCAGATTCTGTAAAATGTATGCTAGCACCTATCAGAAAGTAATCCATAATAAGTCCTATGTTACTCACTATTATAGATCTACTTATCATATTTTCAACTTTATTTATGCTATCCTCATCTTCGCCATCCCACTTATTAAATAGATTCTTAGATTTAAAATAATAAACCATACTGATACTACCCGTAACAATTAATACAAGTGCAAATATCCAAGGTAAAGCGTAAACAACATAGTTGTCAAAATTATTAAAAATCCCCTTAAAATCAACCCCTGCTTTTTCTGTTACGTCTTTAAAAACAGATAGCAATGCACCTACAATAGCACTTATAACCATAGTTATTACAAAACGTAACGTACTTTTTCTTGTTTTATTCTTTTCACTATTACTTTTCTTCATTTTCATTGTCCTCCTCATAATTAAAAATATCCTCAACTGTTGCTCCACATACCTTGGCAATTTTTAGTGCAAGTGTAACCGATGGAGAATAGTCACCACGTTCTATCTGACTTATTGTTTGTCGTGATGTTCCAACTAATGCTCCCATTTGCTGTTGGTTTACACCTAGCTTTGCCCTATACTCTTTAAGTCGATTATATAATGGCATATTTTATCAACTTCTCCCTTCAGTAATAAAATTGTTTGACAACTATTCTTGTCATTGTTATTATATCATTGACAAGAATAGTTGTCAATTGCTTTTTTGAAAATTTTTTATGGCAACACCGCACAGTATACAAAACAAGAAAAAGTGATATAATAAAGATATGAATAAACAAATGACATTATCATATTTCAACGATGAATTGGCACAAGCACAAACAAGCAAAAAACATTTTTAGAATAAATAGAAAGAATTATACCATGGGGCCAATGGCTAGAGATAATAAAACCTTGCTATTACAAAGGAGAGCGAGGAAATAAGCCTTATGATTTGGAACTGATGTTACGAATTCATATTTTACAAAACCTTTAGGATTTATCCGATATGAGGGTAATGACAGAGGTAATAGACAGTCGAGCATTTTCGGAGTTTTGTGGAGTAGATTCTTCAAATCAAGTACCTGACGGAGATACTATAGGAA
>JAXJQK010000180.1:0-6182 GCA_036311185.1 Acutalibacteraceae bacterium
TCATCTACAAACGGAATTGTTGCTGTAGAAAGCTGTCTTTTAAATAACAAAAGAGCCGACAGAATAGCCATAGCTGTAAAAACAGTGGTTAAAAGACTAGGTATTAAAATATACAACCCAAAAACAGGCGAGGGATTTTTGAAAAACACACTTGTACGTACTGCTCACAACACAGGTGAAAATATGCTTGTATTAGTTACAGCCTATGAGAAATTCCCTAAAAAGGAACAATTTGTAAGTGAGCTTTTAAAGCTATACCCTAAAATAACAACTATTGTACAAAACGTAAACACTTCACCAAATAAAATGATGCTTGGCAGTAAAGAGGTTATTTTGTACGGTAAAGGAAAAATTCAGGATATTTTATGTGGCTGTAGGTTTAATATTTCTCCACGTTCATTCTATCAGGTAAACCCTGTTCAAACAGAAAAGCTATACAACAAAGCAATTGAAATGGCACAGCTTACAGGTAAAGAATTTGTACTTGACGCTTACTGTGGAACAGGCACAATTGGTCTTATTGCTTCAAAATACGCAAAGCAGGTTGTAGGTGTAGAGCTGAACGCTCAGGCTATCAAAGACGCAAAGGAGAACGCTGAATTAAATAAGAGAAATAATGTCAGCTTCTTTACAAAGGACGCAGGACAGTTTTTGGACGAGCTTACACAGGACGAGGTAGCTCCACCCGATGTTCTCTTTGTTGACCCACCACGAGCAGGCTGTAACAGACTTTTCCTAAATTCAGTAGTAAAAATAAGCCCAAGCCGTATTGTATATATCAGCTGTAACCCAACCACACAGCAAAGAGATGTTATGTTCCTTTCAGAGAGAGGCTATCAGGTTGAAGAAATCCAACCAGTAGATATGTTCCCACATACTAATCATGTGGAAACAATTTGTTTGCTGTCTAGAAAATAGATTTAAATTTCTAGTAAAATAGATAGATTTATGGAGCAAAAAATATATTATTTACCAATTAAAACTTCAAATGGAATTATTTAAATACTTTGAAAAACAAGAAAAATTACAAGTTATATAAAAAACATAATTGAGAAATGGATGAGAAAATGGCTGATATTGATAAAATACGAGAACTAATAGAACAGATCCCAATAATTAAAGAAAAGTTTCAAAGAGAAAATCCGGTTTTGGGAAGAACATATGATTTCAAGAAAAGAGAAAGTGTGAATATTTCGATGCCTCTTGAAATTATATACAAGAATCCTGATTTTATGGCATGGAGAGATGCACTTTTATTAGAGCTTTCTCAGTTGAAGGAATATGATTATATTGCTGAGGTGAAACAACTATTATCACGTTTTACAGGGTTTGATGACAAAAGTAGACTTGATAAGATTGAATCGAAATTAACGGTTATTAGTGAGCGTTTAGAGGACTATGTACTCTTGCCAACGGACATTATCATTAATGATGAAAGAATCCCTGAAACGGAGTTAATTCAAAAAATCACTAGGGCATTAGTTAAGTTGCAAAAAAACAACAATTACAATGTTTCGAGTAGTGAAGATACTATGAATGACTATGTTCGAGATATTTTAGATGAAAGTTATGAAATCAAAGATCAAACTAGGCAAGGCGAATCAGAAAGTGGTAATAGTGCGGGAGAAATTGATATACAAATTTGTATAGAGGGTTTACCACTTGTTATGATAGAGGCGTTGAAATTAAAATCCGTAGTTAATGAAGAACTAAGCAAACATATAAATAAAGTGTTAACTAAATACGATCCTAATGGATGCCCATATGCAATATTAATAGTGTATGCAACAAAAACAGATTTTGAAGATTTTTATAATAGACTACAAGTTTATTTGAGAAATTTTAAATATCCATATAAAAAACAGACAGATGTCGAGGATGTTCCTACGGATTATAGTGAATTAAAACATGCACAAATAGTTTTGCTACGAAACGGAACAAAAACGAAAGTACATTTTTTTGTAGCACATATCATATAATAATGGACAAGGAGTTATCGTTGAATGGTTTGTGGACTAGTTTCCAATAACGTACAGCCATTTGGAGTGTGTGGTTTCTATGTCACTTAATTAATGAGAGGTGAGAATATATGGCTTTTATAGCACTTTTGATAGCAAATGTAATTCTTATTATTTTATTTTTTATAGCACTGGGAATAGTAGGTGCTCTGCTTGTTTTTCTAATATTAGGTATTATATTTGCTGTTAAAAAGAAGAAAAAACTTGCAATAATATTTTTCTCAATTGACGGAGGAATAGTAGTTGCTGTTACACTTATTATAACTCTGTTCTACTTCTTCGTTTTAAATTAAAAATATATAAGTGTAGGTGATAAAAATTATGAAAATAAATCTTGTACAAGCAACCACAAATGAAGCACAGCTTATTCATCAAATGCAGATTAAAGCATTTACTGAATTACTTAATAGATATCAGGATATGGATACAAACCCTGGAAACGAATCAATAGAAAAGGTGCTTTGGAGATTACAACAGGACAGTACATATTTTTATCTCATCGAAGCTGAAAATCAATATGTAGGAGCAATAAGAATAATAGACAATAAGAACGATACACCTAAGAGAATTTCTCCGTTATTTGTATTGCCGGAACATCAAAATAAGGGTATCGCCCAACAGGCTATTATTGAAGCAGAGAAAATTCACGGTAATACAAATTGGGAGCTAGACACTATCTTACAGGAAAAAGGCAATTGCTACCTATATGAAAAAATGGGATATCATACAACAGGCAAAACCGAAAAAATCAATGATAAACTTACATTGGTATTTTATGTAAAATAAAAAAATTAAACCTACATTTGATAGGAGGTTAGTGTATGAAAAAGTTTTTTTGTTGCCTTGGTCTTTTTTTCAGTGGCTTTGTAATAAATACTACTTTAGCATATTTATTAATAATATTAACAATTACTATGTTAAATTCTTCCGTACCTACTTTTTTTATGATTGATATAGTCATTTTAATTCTTATAGCTGTAGGTATAACACTCGTTATACAATTATTCAGAAAAAAATTAAATATAAACGCACCTATGTTTATTATTTCTTTTCAGCTTCCTACTGCTGTTTTAAGTACAGCATACTTTATATTCATAAAATTTAATGGATTTTTATTCAATATCTTAAACGACTCTGAAATGGAATATATACTTACGCTTGCTACTTCCATTTCCTCTACTATAATTTTATATTTAACTGTAATTACTTGCTTAGTAATTTACATTGTAAGAAAAGTTTCTGAAAAAAGAAATTCTAAATTAGAACTTAATTCTATATAAAAAGGAATAAACCTATGACCAACGTAAATAAAACCTGCTATATTACTTTATATGGAAAATCATTTGTAAGTAAAAAAGGAATAATTATAAACGACCCTATGGCTGAAGAAATATGGGCTAAAGAGGGCTTTGAACTAAAAGGAAAGTCAAAATCAAAATGGTTGGCTTATTATATGTCTATGCGTGCAATGGTATTTGACAACTGGGTTAAAGAAAAATTATCAGAAAATAAAAATGCAATAGTTCTACATATAGGCTGTGGTATGGATAGTCGTATAGAACGCACAGGAGTAAAAGAAAACCAGTGGTTTGATATAGACTTTGAATCTGTTATAACCGAGCGAAAAAAGCACTATAAAGAAACCGACTATTACCATATGATAGTAGGAGATGCCTCAAAGCCAGAATGGGTAACAGCTTTACCTAAAAACGCTGATGTAATAGTTATACTTGAGGGTATAAGTATGTATCTTAAAATCAACGAGATAGAAAATCTACTCCGAACTATTAACAATCATTTTAATAATGTTAATTTGTTAATAGATTGCTACACCGAGCTTTCTGCAAAAATGTCAAAATATAAAAACCCTATAAATGATGTAGGCGTTACCATGGTATATGGTCTTGATGAGCCTAAGACCCTTGAAAAAAATACTGGTTTGAGCTTTATCAAGGAGCATAATATTACTCCTCCTGAAATGATAAATCAATTAAAGGGTTTTGAAAAATCAATTTTTAAAGTTGTTTTTGGTGGTAAGTTCTCAAAAAAGATGTATAGATTATATGAATATAAAAATTAAAATAAAAAGAGCACCAGCTGTTTGATAACCTTAAACAGCTGGTGCTTTTACTTATCAACAATAGATGATTATATGTTGATAACTTTTATTTAACAATTAATAATTAACCATTATATGAATAGTTAGGTGCTTCCTTTGTAATGTTGATGTCGTGTGGGTGACTTTCTTTTAAGCCTGCACCTGTAATCTTTACAAACTTAGCCTTCTGGTGTAGCTCCTCGATATCCTTACAGCCTGTGTAACCTAAGCCTGCACGAAGTCCGCCAACCATCTGGTAAATTGTCTCTGATAGATATCCCTTATAAGGAACTCTACCCTCAACGCCCTCTGGTACAAACTTCTTAAAGCTTGTCTGGAAGTATCTATCCTGACTGCCTTTACCCATAGCACCAAGGCTACCCATACCACGGTAAACCTTGAACTGTCTGCCCTGATAGATTTCGCTATCTCCAGGTGACTCCTCACAGCCTGCTACAAGTGAACCAATCATAACAACATTACCACCAGCAGCCAAAGCCTTAACGATATCGCCTGAGTACTTAATACCACCGTCTGCGATAATAGGTACACCGTACTCTGCTGCTGCACAAGCTGCGTCATAAATAGCTGTAATCTGTGGTACACCAATACCTGCAACAACTCTTGTTGTACAGATTGAACCAGGGCCAATACCAACCTTTACAGCATCTGCACCAGCCTCAATTAAAGCTCTTGTAGCCTCTGCTGTTGCAACATTACCAGCAATAAGCTGTACATCTGGGAATGCCTCTTTAACTCTCTTAACAGCTGCAATAACATTTCTGTTATGACCGTGTGCTGAGTCAAGTACAAGTACGTCTACCTGTGCCTTTACAAGCTCTGCTACTCTCTCAAGTACGTCTGAAGTAGCACCAATAGCAGCACCACATAGAAGTCTGCCCTTATCATCTCTTGCAGAGTTAGGGTACTCCAATGACTTCTCAATATCCTTAATTGTAATAAGACCCTTTAGCTTTCCGTTTTCATCTACGATAGGTAGCTTCTCAATCTTACGTCTTCTAAGAATTTCCTGTGCCTGCTCCATAGTTGTACCAACTGGTGCTGTTACAAGATCCTCATATGTCATTACATTCTTAATCTGCTGGCTGTAATCCATCTCTGTCATAAAGCGAAGGTCACGGTTTGTGATAATACCAACAAGTTTGTCGTCCTCACAAATTGGTACACCAGAAATTTTATACTTAGCCATTAGCTGGTTAGCATCGTTTACAGTGTGATTAGGTGAAAGGAAGAATGGGTTTGCTATAACACCGTTCTCTGATCTCTTTACTCTATCTACCTGATCAGCCTGCTGCTCAATTGTCATATTCTTGTGGATGATACCAATACCACCCTCTCTAGCTATGGCAATAGCCATTCTTGCTTCTGTTACTGTATCCATAGCAGCAGTAACAAGTGGTGTATTTAGTCTGATTTTCTTTGTCAACTGAGCCCCAATATCTACGTTTGCAGGCTCTACAGAAGATTCACCAGGAACCAATAACACGTCATCAAATGTTAAAGCTTCCTTACAAAATTTTTCCTGATAATTTGTATTTATCATTTTGCTTTTCCTCCTCATTTTTCGGCAAATTACTCGTCCGTATTTTTAGTTATTATATAATTATACCAGTGTAAATACTTTTGTCAACAGCTATTTTTAATTATTTTATTACTTCTTTTCCACCCATATAAGGTCTTAAAGCAACAGGAATATTTACAGAGCCGTCTGCATTTAAATTGTTCTCTAAGAAAGCTATTAACATTCTTGGAGGAGCAACAACAGTGTTATTTAGAGTATGTGCAAAGTACTTACCGTCCTTACCTTTAACTCTTATCTTTAATCTTCTAGCCTGTGCATCACCAAGGTTTGAACAGCTACCTACCTCAAAGTACTTCTTCTGACGAGGTGACCAAGCCTCTACGTCAATAGATTTAACCTTTAAATCTGCAAGGTCACCTGAACAGCACTCAAGTGTTCTTACAGGAATATCTAGTGAACGGAATAGATCTACTGTATTCTGCCATAGCTTTTCAAACCACATTGGGCTTTCCTCTGGCTTACA
>JAXJQK010000181.1:0-22195 GCA_036311185.1 Acutalibacteraceae bacterium
GGTATGATTCAGGGAAAAACAGGCTCTGTTACACAGATTCCTATTCTTACTATGCCTAATGATGATATTACTCATCCTATCCCAGACCTTACAGGATATATTACGGAAGGTCAGATAGTTCTTGATAGAAGTCTTCAAGGACAGGGTATTTATCCACCAGTATCAGTTCTTCCATCACTTTCAAGATTGATGAAGGACGGTATAGGTAAAGGCTTTACAAGAGAAGACCACCAGCCTCTAGCAAACCAGTTGTTTGCTTCATATGCAAGAGTAATGGACGCTCGTTCACTTTCATCTGTTATAGGTGAAGAGGAGCTTTCTGCTGTTGATAAAAAATATATGAAGTTTGGTAAGCTGTTTGAGGAGCAATTTGTTAATCAGGGTAGCACAGCTAACAGAAGTATTGAGCAAAGTCTTGATTTAGGCTGGAGATTACTTTCACATCTACCTAAAAATGAGCTTGATAGAGTAGACGATACTATTTTAAATGCTCACTATATAGAAAATATAGAGGAGTACGAGGCTAAACATTCAGACAAGATGTAACCCAAAAGTTATTTTCAAAGGGTAGGTGAGAGAAAATGGCAAACAACGCAGTTGCAACAAAGGGTAATCTAATCAACACAAAAAAGTCATTAGCTCTTGCTAAGGTTGGCTATGACCTTATGGATAAAAAGCGTAATATTCTTATAAGAGAAATGATGACGCTTATTGATAAGGCTAATGAAATTCAAAGTAAGATTGATGATGCCTATAGTCAGGCATATCTTAGCCTGCAAACAGCCAATATTACATTAGGCTTTAACAGTGCCAGAGCAAACTCTATACCTGTTGAAGACTCACTTCAGCTAACATATAGAAGTGTAATGGGCGTAGAAATCCCTATAGTAACTATAAACTGTGACGATACTAAAATTCCACTTGATTATGGAATGTATGCGACAAATAGCGAGCTTGATGATGCAAGATTTAAATTTGTGCAGGTAAAAAAGCTTACTGCTGAGCTTGCAGAAATAGAAAACAGTGTTTATAGATTGGCTGTAGCTATAAAAACAACACAAAGAAGAGCAAATGCCTTGAAGAATATTATGATTCCAAGATTTGAAGCTAATGTTAAATTTATAACTGATGCTCTCGACGAAATGGACAGAGAGGAATTCTCAAGAATGAAGGTTATAAAAGCACAAAAGCAAAACAAGGAGTTACTTAAAAAACGAATAGAATCAATGGCATAACTATTTATCACACCCCACACAAGGCTTTAGTGTGGGGTGTAATGCTATAATGAATTTCATGGAGAAGAGATTATTATGTTGACTTTAGCAGAGGCTCAAAAGGAGCTAAAATCAGCTATACAGCTTAATCCTGGTAAATGGGAACAGCATAGTATATCTGTTGCTGAAAATGCCAAGTTAATTGCTGAAAGAATAAAAGATATGGATAGTGATAAAGCGTATGTTATGGGCTTATTACACGATATAGGACGTAGAGCAGGTGTAACAGGTATAAAGCATATTTTTGATGGATATGATTATATGATGAGTTTGGGAGAAAAAGATATAGCACGAATTTGTTTAACTCATTCATTTCCAGTGAAGAATATAAATACGTTTTCAGGTAAGTATGATTGTTCGTGCGAACAGATTGATTTTTTGCAAGACTTTCTTAAAAATATCGAATATGATAATTATGATATTTTGATACAATTATGTGATGCAATTTCTTTGCCTAATGGTGCGTGTATTATGGAAAAACGCTTTGTAGATGTTGCAATAAGAAATGGAATAACCGAGCATACCATTGAGAAATGGAAGGCTTTTATAAAAGCAAAAAAGCAATTTGATAGGCTATGTGGTTGCGATATTTATTCTTTACTTCCAAATGTATTAGAAAATTCTACAATATCTCTAATTTAATTATATACAATAAATATTTACAAATAGGACTAAAACAATATGACACTACTAGAACATTTAGAAAATTACAATAATAAAAAAGTAACCCCCTTACATATGCCTGGGCATAAGAGGAATATAAAATTTGCAGAATATCTTGAAAAGCTTGGTGCAGAATATGATTTTACAGAAATTTACTCAATGGACGATCTACACGAACCACAGGGGATTATAAAAGCTTGTCAACAAAACGCACAGATAGTGTGGGGAAGTAAGCATAGCTATTTTCTTGTAAATGGCAGTACAGGTGGAATTTTAGCAGGAATAAGAGCCTGTACAAAATCAAATGATAAGGTACTTGTAGCAAGAAATTGTCATAAGTCAATATATAATGCTATTGAGCTTTGCAATTTAACCCCCAAATATATTTTGCCAAATTTGCTTGAAAATTTACCTTCATATTCCTCTGTAAATCCTCAAACGGTTTACAATGCTTTGAAGGAAAGCTTTAGCAAAGGGGAGAAGATATCACTTGTTATATTAACCAGCCCAACCTATGAAGGTGTTATAAGTGATATTAAAAGTATTGCAGAAATCGCTCATAGCTTTGGTGTTCCTGTATTAGTAGATGAAGCACACGGTAGTCACCTTGATATTTCAGAATTTTTTACAGGTGGAGCTGTAAAAGGTGGTGCAGATATTGTAGTACAAAGTTTACATAAAACACTACCAAGCCTTACTCAAACAGCCTTAATACATCTTAATTCAAATATAATTAAGCCAGAACAATTACAAAGACAGCTCTCTATTTTTCAAACAAGCAGTCCCTCTTATCTTCTTATGTCGTCAATAGATAGCTGTATTCGTTTTATACAGAAGAATAAAGAGTGTTTCAGTAGCTGGAATGATAATTTACTTTATTTCAAGAATAAAGTATCAAGCCTTAAAAATCTTTCAATTTTATCTTATACAGTATCAGATAAATTTTATGCTTTTGATAACAGTAAAATAGTTATTTCAACTGTTGGTACATCTATTAATGGTAGCCAGATTATGGATATTTTACGCACACAATATAATATAGAGCTTGAAATGTGCAGTGCAGATTATGTTATTGCAATGACCTCGGTAGCCGACACTAAAGAAAATTTAGAAGTGCTTGCTAATGCTCTAATAGAGATAGATAAAAGTATTTTTAAATTTAACCGAGAAATTCTTTTTACAACAATATCAGAGCTACCACCTGTTTCAACAAATATTCTTGAGTCAATTTATTGTGAAACAGAAGAGGTAGAAATATCCTGTTCCATAGGAAAAATTTCAGCAGAATATGTATGGGTATATCCTCCTGGAATACCAATAATAACACCGGGTGAAATAATAACAGAGAATACAATAAATGTAATTAACACTGCAACAGAATGTAATTTAAATCTCCAAAAAACTTCATCAGATAATCCTAATAAAATTTCAGTTATAGTGTAGTTTAATTCGACTTTTAGATGCTTAGAAAGAATGTTTTTATTTACAACTTATATAACCTAATTCTTCAGTACCTGTTGAGCACCCTCAATTGGAGATTTTACCATTTGCAAGCTACAAATTCATCTCACACGGCAAGCTTGATAAACGCACAGTCAAGCCTGCAACAGCTTCGGACAAGCACAGAAGAAAATGCTTTACTGTGGGACTATATTTGATATAAAAATAGCGGGATTGAAGTCATATGACCTCAATCCCTATTTTGTTAAGCTGAAAAAATCTCTATTAAAGCGATTTCTCAATTGTTTTCTAGCCTTGTAAACTGTAACAATAGCACCAACCATTGATTGGGATACCACCCACATCATCAAACATTATGTGTTCTCTCTTATATTGTTTTTACTATTTAATAGCGTTTTCCAACTCTAAAAATGATGATTCTTTAGTGTTTTCAAAAGTTAGAAGTATATTCAAGGTTAAAACAACTAAAATATATTGATAATAATGGGTTAAAGTGGTAGAATTTAACACATACAATAAAATATGTCGATTGCATTTAAATAAAATAGGATAATGAGAGAAAGGGAGAAACAATGTTAGCTAAATTAAAATTATATATTTCATCTGGTGATTTTGAAATAACATATCATATAAGCTCTTTATTACACGGTGCAATGATGTCAATTATAAAACCAGAATATGCAGAATTTTTACACAGTGGAGGTCTTAACCCTTTCAGTATTAATTTAAAGAAAGATACTAATGGTTGGTGTTGGACAGTAGCTACTGTTGGTAAAGAGCCTTACGAGAATATAATAAAACCGTTATTAGATGAAAGTTTTACAGAATTCACTTTAATACACAAAAACAACGCACTAGTCAAAATCGATAAAAAGATTTTATATACTGAAAGTGTTGACAAATTATTTAGTGGCTATATTACAAGCAAAACTTCAAATAACATTAAGCTGGAATTTTCGGCACCTACTGCCTTTAAAAGTAAGGGTGAACTTGTAACCTATCCGGATTTACATTTAATTTATCAAAGTTTGATGAAAAAAGCACAGTTAATCTCAAGTGACATATCCTTTGATGATAACGAAACACTGAAAGCTCTTGAGAATAATAGCAAGATAGTTGCTTACAGCCTAAAAACGGTTGTACATCATGTTGAGGGTAGAAGAATCACAGGCTTTGTGGGCTATATAATTATACAAATTAATGGTCCTGCTATTCTTAGAAATTTTGCAGAAACGCTTTTTGAGATAGGCTCATATCTTGGTGTTGGTATGAAAGCATCATTAGGAATGGGTGCAATTAATTTAATAAAAACAAAGGAGGTTGAACCTGTTGAATGATAAAAAAATTAAAATTATATTAGGGGCTTTATTACACGATATTGGTAAAGTGCTTTATCGTGCTGGTGATAATAGAAATCATAGTGATAGTGGATACGATTTCCTCAAAAAAGAAATAAATGTGAAAGACGCTGAAATACTCAACGCTGTTAAGTATCATCATTATACTCCACTATCAAATTCAATGGTTGATAATGCCTCAACGGCTTACATTACTTATATTGCCGACAATATAGCATCAGCAAGTGATAGACGAATTTCGGTTTCTAGTGAACCTGGTTTTGCAGTTGATACTCCACTAGAAAGTGTATTTAATTTGCTTAATAATAATACCTCTAAAAAATATTATTATCCTCACACATTAGAGGATAAATATGGTATTAACTATCCTACTGATAAAAGAATTAATTTTGATAGCTTTTTTTATTCATCTGTAAAAGCACAGCTTTTTGATACATTAAGAGCTATTGATTTTAAAAATCCTCTTGAACAGTATATTAATTCTGTTTTAGAAATAACCGAGGCATTGCTTACCTATGTGCCATCATCAACATCTAAAAAAGAAGTAGCAGATATATCATTGTTTGACCATCTAAAGCTTACATCAGCATTAAGTAGCTGTATATATGATTATCTAACTGATAAAAAGATATGCAATTATCGTGAAGCTTTATTTGAAAATGCAAATAAGTTTTATTCTGAAAAGGCTTTTCTTATGTACTCAATAGATATTTCTGGTATACAAAGCTTTATCTATACAATAAATACAGAGGGTGCATTAAAAACACTGCGTGCAAGATCCTTTTATCTTGAAATATTTATGGAAACCCTAATAGATGAGCTTTTAACAAGACTTGAATTATCACGAGCAAATATAATTTACTCTGGTGGTGGTCATTGCTACATATTGCTTGCAAATACCGAGCATACAAAGAACGAAATAGATAAATTCGAAAATGAGGTTAACAGCTGGTTGCTTAAAAACTTTAAAACAAAGCTATATATAGCAGGTGGTTATAGCGAATGTAGTGCATTAGATTTTAGAAATGAGCCTGACGGAAGCTATGCAGAAATATTTTCTAATATGAGCCGAATCATAAGTCGTAAAAAGCTTATGCGTTATTCAGTAGAAAATATTATGGAGCTTAATCAAAACGACAACACAGATGGTTTAAGAGAATGTAAGGTTTGTAAATCCTTAGAAAAGGTTGACGAAAATAATCTATGTAGTTTTTGTAGAAATTTGCAATATATATCAATGGATATTATGGATACAGACTTTTTCTCAATTATACATGGTCAAAGTGAAAAGGGCTTAAAGCTACCGTTTAATTGTTATCTTGTTGCTGATTCTGAAAAGTCGTTAAGAAATCGTATGAAAAATGATAAATACTATATACGAAGCTATGGCAAAAATAAGATGTACATCGGTAAAGAGGTTGCTACAAAACTGTGGGTTGGTGATTATCATTCAGAGGACGAAATGGAAAAGCTTGCAAAAACTACTGGCTGTATTGAAAGAATTGCAGTTTTGCGAGCAGATGTTGATAACCTAGGACATGCCTTTGTACACGGCTTTGAAAGAAACGATGTTGGCAAAAGATATGTTACACTTTCAAGAACTGCTACACTTTCAAGACAGCTCTCGTTATTCTTTAAAAAGCATATAAACCATATTCTTGCTAATGGTGTTTATACCTTGGATAAGCCTAACCAAAAGAGAAATGCTGTAATTGTATATTCTGGTGGCGATGATGTTTTCATCATTGGTGCTTGGAATGATGTAGTTGGCTTTGCTGTTGACTTGAAAAATGAGTTTAAAAAATTCACAGAGGATACACTGTCAATTTCTGCTGGTATAGGGATATATAATTCATCATTCCCTGTAAGTATCTCTGCAAAAGAGGTTGAAGTACTAGAGGATAGCTCAAAGAGCTATACAGATAGTCAGGGGAAAACTAAAAATGCTGTTACCCTATTTTCTGATGAAAATACATATTCATGGACAGATTTTGAAAACAGTGTACTTAACGAAAAGCTTGCTGTACTTAAAGGATTTTTTGAAAGCAACAATGAGCATGGTAAAAGCTTTTTATATAATTTGCTGTTTTACATCAGAAACTGCGATGACAAAATTAATATAGCAAGATATGCCTATCTGCTTTCGAGAATGGAGCCTAAAAATAAAAAGGATACAGAGGCTATACGAAAATATAATGAATTTTCGCAAAAGCTTTACAGCTGGATACAAACACCCGAAGACAGAAAAGAGCTTGTTACTGCAATTAATATATACGCTTATCTAATAAGAAAAACTGAAGGAGAATGATATTATGTACCCTAACAAACAAGGAAAAACAGATTATAAAAAACACGACAAAAGTGACAGCTACCGAAAACCAAATCCACCAATGGAATACAAGGAATTAACAAATAACAATGACGATAGTTATGTTGATTACGCACGAAGAGTTATCATACATCTTAATAGTTTAGGTGGCAATCTTCTATCAACATCTCAAATAAGAAACCTGCTTTCGCTAAATTCTGAGATTTACAATATAGTAATAACAGGTGACAACAATGCACCGTTAAGCGAAAGTGTAAAGGCTAAATTGCAATATCTAAAGGTAAGAATGGTTTATGATTCAGGTAGAGATGACAAGGTTAAGGCTTTTGTTTTAAACTCACATCTAATTGACCATATAGACTGGATTGGCGACAGTAGAGAAAGGTATATGCTATTTTCAAAATATATGGAAGCTCTTGTAGCATATAGAAAATTTGAAGGTAAAGGTAAAGACAGCTAATATAAAATAGAGGAGAAAAAATTATGTATTCAAAAATTCAAATAACAGGTAAAATAGAGGTAGTAACAGGTATGCATATTGGAGGTGTACTTGAATTTTCTGCAATAGGTGCAATAGATTCTCCTGTTGTACGAGATTCACGCACAAGATTACCAATTATCCCAGGCAGTAGCCTAAAGGGTAAGCTAAGAACATTACTTGCAAGAGAATTAAATGAGAAGATTTTTATTAAGCACGAAAACGACCACGAGCTTATAAAAAGACTTTTTGGTTCATCGCCAAAAGATAAATCAACACAAGGCAAACCAATACCAAGCAGGCTTATTTTTTCAGACGCATTACTGGATAATAATAAAGAAATAGTTAATAGTGGTGCAATCAGTGCAACAGAGGTTAAGTTTGAGAACACTATAGACCGTGCTACAGGTGTTGCAAATCCACGACAGATTGAACGAGTTGTAAGAGGTGCTACATTCCCACTAGAGATAATTTATGATGTAATATGTGAAGATACAGCTGAAATTGAAGAGGATATAAAAAATCTTGCAACAGGCTTAAAGCTGTTACAGTATGATTATATTGGTGGTAATGGCTCAAGAGGCTACGGAAAAATAAAATTCAGCAATCTTGAGCTAGATGTACTATTCGGAAATATTGATGATGCCATAATCACAAAATGCAGTGAATACTTGAAGGATGTTGAATTATGAACTACATAGCATATAAGTTAGCCTTTAAAACAGGGGTTCATTTTGGTAACAACAGCTTAAGCGATGGTGAAGCAATATTTCACTCTGATAGCTTATTTTCGGCTTTATGTATCGAGGCTGTGAAAAATTCTGAAGACGAGCTTAACAAAATGCACAGCCTGTTTTCAAATGGTAGCCTTAGCATTTCAGACGCTTTTCCGTTTGTTGAAAACACATTATTTATACCAAAGCCCTGTTGCTATATTGAACGCAAAGAGGATAAAAACACAGGAAGCTCAGAGGAAAAGAAAAGGCAGAAAAAGCTTAAATATATTTCTATTGATAGCTTTGATAAGTATTTTACATCTACACTTGATACAACTGCTGAGCTTGAAAAAATTAAAAATCTAGGTAGCTTTAGCCTAAAAACCTCGGTAGAGGTATCTCGCACAGACGAGCCTACACCATTTGAAATCGGTGTATACACCTTTAACGAAAATTGTGGGTTATATGTTATAGTTGGCTATGACAACGAGGATAATCGCTATTGGCTTGAAGAATATCTTGAGGGACTTTCTTATGTAGGAGTTGGTGGTAAAAAATCTGCCGGACTCGGTAAATTTACATTAAAGCCTAAAAAATTACCCGATGAATTTATAGGTAGATTATCAGCAGATAGTAACAAATATATGCTTTTATCTGTTGCTTTACCTACAGCTGATGAAATGAACACAGCTGTAAAAAACGCTGAATATTCTCTTATCAAACGTAGTGGCTTTATCAGCTCTAGCACATACAGCAACACATTTGAACGCAAAAAGGATATATATGTATTTGACGCAGGCTCTTGCTTTACAAACAAATTCAGTGGTGATATTTACGATGTATCAAGAAAAGGAAATCACCCTGTATATAAATACGCAAAGCCAATGTGGTTGGGGGTGTGATTATGAGTAAAAATCAAAAAAATTATAAAATCATTTTAAAAACACACGCACCAGTGCATATTGGCTCGGGTAAAAGCATAGGTAAAAAGGAATATATACTAACAAGCAACAAACAGGCTAAAATAATTAACTTAGAAAAGCTGGCTATGCTTATAGCACAAAAGAAGCTTTTTAGTAAATATGAGTATTATATGTGCGAAGAAAGATTTCTAGGTCTTGGTGATTGGCTGACCAAAAATGGTATAAGCACAAGTGAGATTGATAGCATTACCAACTACACTTTGGATTGTAGTAATGCAGAAATATCTGGAAAGCGAGAGATTAAAACCTTTATTAAAAATGCCTATGGCGAGCCTTATATTCCTGGAAGCTCTATGAAGGGTTGCCTGCGTACAATACTTATGGGATATTATGCAGAAAAAGAGCCAGATAAGTATGCTGGAATAAAAAATAAAATAAGACATTCCGATTTAAAAGGTAGCCCAAAATGGATACTTAAGGATGAGAGCAACCAGCTTGAATATACCACCTATTACACTGCTAATAGAAAAAATGATAAGCCTAAAGACAGAACTAACGCTGTAAATGATATTATGGCTGGTATAATTATTGGTGACAGCGAGCCTATTAAAACCGATAAGCTTATTCTCTGCCAAAAATGCGACCTAAGAACAGACCGAGAGTATGTAAAGCAGTCCGTTTTTTACGAGTGTATTGCTCCCGAAACTATAATTGCACTGCCTTTTACTATTAACTCATCTCTTTGTAATATAACAGCAGATGAAATAAAAGAGGCTGTAAAGCAATTTGCAGAGTCTTATTATCAAAATTTTATTTCAAGGTTTGATTTACCACGCTATAACAATGACTACACCTTGTGGCTAGGTGGCAATGTAGGCTTTGCAAATAAAACTGTAATCTACAATCTATTTGGCAAAAACGAGGGTGTAGTGCAAGCCTCACGAATACTTACAGCACAGGGTCACTACAAAAATCAATACGACACAGCACTAAAGGCTTCACCACACACAATAAATATGGCTCGTTACAATGGCAACGAATACCATATGGGCGAATGTACTATAACAATTAAAGAGATATAAATAAACAGATTTAAGGCAGAATGTTTAAAAAGGTTATTGACTATGTGTGAATTTTTGGATATAATAATATTATATTATGCTTATTATTGCACATAGTCATATCCTTTTCTGTGATAATAAAGAATTTGAGGTTTTACACCTACCCAATTTTACACGGGGACGAAACTTCTGTGTTAGCATACAGCAGTAGCATTATGTTTTACACCTACCCAATTTTACACGGGGACGAAACTGACATAAACTACCAATTGCTTGCAACCTCGTTTTACACCTACCCAATTTTACACGGGGACGAAACGTGTGTCTTTTTTAACTGAGTTGCTGTATAGTTTTACACCTACCCAATTTTACACGGGGACGAAACCGTCGCAAATCATAATTACATCACCGCCAAGTTTTACACCTACCCAATTTTACACGGGGACGAAACAAAAGTATCTTTACGCTACGAGCTTCTGCGGTTTTACACCTACCCAATTTTACACGGGGACGAAACCAATGCTCCATTGATAGCTAATCTACTTTTGTTTTACACCTACCCAATTTTACACGGGGACGAAACAAACTCTTAATGCTTTGTTCTACACATTGTGTTTTACACCTACCCAAATTTACACGGGGACGAAACATTGCTTGTTGCGTCAACTTATGTTTTATAGTTTTACACCTACCCAAATTTACACGGGGACGAAACCCACCATTTTGCTGTCATTTTTGCTGTTTTGTTTTACACCTACCCAATTTTACACGGGGACGAAACCGACAGAAGCCATACACTCAGCAAATGTATGTTTTACACCTACCCAATTTTACACGGGGACGAAACACATTAATTTCACAATTATATATACGGAGTTGATATTTATGAACAAGAAAATTTTATATTCAGCTGTGGGTGGCACAGACCCTATAAGCAATTTCAGAGATGGTAGCCTGTTGCACATTTGCCGTAAATATAAGCCAGACAAGGTGGTAATTCTTATTTCAACAGAGATGTGTAATCACCACCACAACGACAACAGGTATCTTTACTGTATAGAAAAATTGGGTGAGCTACTCAACCACCACTTTGAAGTAGAGGTGATTGAACAGCCCACCCTTAGAAAGGTAAACGATATTGATACTGTATACCCTATAATAAAAGAAAATATCAGCAACATAACAGCAGAAATGGACGAAAGTGATATTTTATATGTAAACATTGCGTCGGGTACTCCTGCTATGAAGTACACCCAGCAATTTCTTTCTGCTATAAACAAGTACAAAATTGTGCCGGTGTCAGTTTCTACACCAGCTAAAAAAATAAATCCTCATATAGAGGATATAGATAACTACAATGTTGAGGAAATGTGGGAGATAAACGAAGATAACGACCCAGATAAATACGAAGACCGTTGTAGCGAAACTAAAAGTATGATAATGCTGTCTGACTTTTATAAAATCACATTAAAAGAGTTTGTCAGCAACTATAATTATAGTGCAGCACTTACCTTAATTGAGTCTATGCCACATCTATGTACAGATAATCTAAAAGAAGTGCTAGAGGGTGCAAATGCCAGATTACAGCGTAATCTTAGTAAAGCTGTTGTAGCTTTGTCTAAGCATAATTTTGTTTTCCCATACAATGATGATAAGAGAATTATTTTTGAGTATGCCTTGTCATTAGGTATAAAGCTAAAGAAAAACGAAATTGCAGACTTTGTGCGAGCTGTTACACCACTTGTAGGTGATTTATATATACGCACACTACAAGGAAGATGTAATATAAATTTAGATGATTACACCACAAACGATAATGGTCATATTAAATGGTCAGAAAGCAAGCTTGCAGGCACACAGCTTGACGACATTTTACAAAGCAAATACACTAATGGCTTTAAATATGGCACTGTATCTAATGTGCATTTACGAGAAATTTTAAGTGTTTTAGTGCAAGACGAAAAAGCATTAAAGTATATTAAAAATATAGGAAAGTTTGAAGAAGATATAAGAAACAAAACAGCACATACTATGGTGTCTATGACAAGTGATAAGGTTAAATCTCAAACAGGCTTTACACCAGAAGAAATTTATACCTATATTAAAAAGCTAATGGAGTTTAACTACATTTCTGTAAAAGAATGGAATTCCTATGATAAAATGAACACCTTGATACTAAACGAAATTAATAATAGTTAAATACACTCTGTGCGTAGATTGCTGTAAATTTATTTTTCGCAAAAGCTAACAAGGTGTATTAGCTGTCAGATTTTAACTACTAGAATTAATCTGTATAGCATATTTGTTAATTTGTAAATGATTGTCAAACTATAAAGCATATAGAAAAAATCTCAACAAAAGTAGCAACATTACTTTTGTTGAGATTTTTTAATTTGTAATATCAAATAAAATGATTTCGTGTATATTTAATTTTCAATGGCTTATCATACATTCGGGCATACTCAATCATAGATTTTGTATCTCTGCTTTTTTTAAATCTCTTCACATCTCTTCACATCTATAAAAACAGTTATACCTCCAGAGAAATAAAAAATACTTATAATTATATCTTTTTGTTAAATATTGTAATTTTTGTATTAAAATTGTATAATTGTGGTAGATATTGCTATCTGTTTGTTGTCAGTATAGCACAGGAGGATAAAAGGGAGATTACTGAAAATGGACAAAATTACAAATGTCGGTGTTAATATAGCCGAAAAAGCTACACTTATATGGAATGTGGCAGATATGCTCAGAGGGCCATTTAAGCCACACGAATATGGTCTTGTTATCTTGCCTATGACGGTTGTTAAAAGATTTCATGACTGCTTATTATCTACACATAATAAGGTATTAGAAACATTTGAAAAGGTAAAAAACCTTGAGGTTATTGATGGTTTTCTTACTCGTGCTTCGGGGTATCAATTTTACAACACATCAGAATTCACTTTTGAAAAATTAGTTTCAGACCCTGAAGCTATTGAAACAAACTTCAGGGATTATCTTGCAGGCTTTTCTGCTAATGTGCAGGATGTTCTTTCTAAGTTTGATTTTGATAACATCATTAAAAGAATGGTAGAAAGCAACACACTATATCTTGTTATTAAGGAGTTCAATTCAGCAAAGGGGTATCTTGGTCCGGATAAAATTTCTGCTGTTGATTGTGGCTATGTATTTGAAGACCTTGTTCGCCGTTTTAACGAAAGCTATGGTGAAGAGGCAGGAGCACATTTTACAAGTCGTGATATTATCTACCTGATGACAGATATTCTGCTTTGCGACACACAGTTTAATGGTCAGAATATCACAGTATATGATATGGCTATGGGTACATCACAGATGTTATCCTGTATGGAAGAAAGAATACACGCTCTTGATGATGAAGCAACCGTAACCTGCTTTGGTCAGGAGTTCAACCCATCTACATTTGCTATTGCAAAGGCAGATATGATGATTAGAGGTGGCGACCCTAACAATATGCGATTTGGCGATACCTTGTCTGACGACCAGTTTAAAGGGTACCAATTTGACAGAATTATATCTAACCCACCCTTTGGCATTGACTGGAAGCGTGAAAAATCAGCAGTAGAAGCTGAAGCAAAGCTGGGTGAAAATGGTCGTTTTGCACCAGGCTTGCCAAAGATTTCTGACGGTCAGCAATTGTTTGTTCTTAACGGACTTGCAAAGCTGGCTGATGACGGTAGAATGGCAATTATTCAGAATGGCTCTCCGTTATTTTCAGGTGACGCTGGCTCAGGACCTTCTAATATCAGACAATATATTCTTGAAAATGACTGGCTGGACGCTATTATTCAGCTAAGCACAGACCAGTTTATGAATACAGGTATCAGCACATATATATGGGTGTTGTCAAAGGACAAGCCATCATACCGTGCCGGTAAGGTTCAGCTTATTGACGCTTCTCATTGCTATGAGCCAAGAAGAAAATCAATAGGCACAAAAAGAAACGATATTACCAATAAATGCCGAGAGCTGATTGTAAAAGCATACGGGGAGTTTGCACAGGGTATTTACGGAGATAAAAACGGTATCTACTGCGAAAGCAAGATTTTTGAAAGCGTAGAATTTGGATATAACAAAATAGTAGTAGAAAGACCACAGCGAGATGAAAACGGAGAGATTATCAAAAAGAAAGGCAAGCCAGTTGCCGATACCGCTTTAAGAGATACAGAGAATGTTCCTCTTGTAGAGGATATAGACGCTTACTTTGCCCGTGAGGTATTGCCTTATGCTCCTGACGCTTGGATAGACAAAAGCAAAACAAAGGTTGGCTATGAAATTCCTATGACAAGATATTTCTATGAATATCAAAAGCCTGAAAAATCAGACGATATTTTAAACAGAATTATCAGTCTTGAGAATGAAATCTCTGCCACCCTGCAAAACCTGTTCCACAAGGAGAGTTAAGTATGGCACGAGAAATGAAAAATAGTGGTATTGAGTGGATTGGTGAGATACCTGTTGGGTGGGAAATGATTAAATTCAAATATATATTTGATATAATTGGAGGAAATGGATTTCCAGATATTTTGCAAGGAACTAACAATGGAGATTTTCCTTTTTGTAAAGTAAGTGATATTAACGGCGATAATATTTACATTAATAAAGCTAACAACTATGTTTCTTTTGCTACTGTAAATAAATATAAATTTAATATAATACCTAAGCATTCCATAATACTTGCAAAAATTGGTGCAGCCCTACAAAAAAATCATAGAAAGATAAATATTGTGGAGTGTTGTATTGATAATAATACACAGGCTCTTGCACTAAAAAGAAATGATGATATTAAGTATCTATATTATTTAAGTAAATATATAGATATGGGTTGGTTCGACAACAAAGGAACGATTCCAAGCATTAATAATAGCAAACTGCTGAATTTTTTTGTTCCAGATGTTTATTACGAAGAACAACAAAAAATCGCCTCTTTCCTTGACCAAAAGTGTACAGAAATTGACGCTGTTATCGAAAAGACAAAGGCGACTATTGAGGAATATAAAAAGCTTAAGCAATCGGTTATTACCGAGGCAGTAACCAAAGGTATTCGTGGCAACCGACCTATGAAAGACAGTGGTATTGAGTGGATTGGTGAGATACCTGTTGGGTGGGATGTCAAAGTTGCTTTCCAATTGTTCAAACAAGTAAAAAACAAAAACACAAGGCTTGTAGAAAAAAATCTACTATCGCTAAGTTATGGCAAAATCAAAAGAAAAAACATTGACACGGTTGGTGGCTTGCTTCCTGAAAGTTTTGACGGATATAATATCATTGAAGCTAATGATATTGTTCTTCGTTTGACTGATTTACAAAATGACCACACCAGCTTACGTGTAGGTTTAGCCACAGAAAGAGGTATTGTAACATCGGCATATATAACATTAAGAAACCAAAGTAGAAATGTTCCTTTGTATCTATATTACTATCTACATACTTTTGATATTTGTAAAGGTTTTTATGGCATGGGAGCTGGTGTTCGTCAAGGATTAAATTGGGATGGTTTAAAACTTTTAAAAATAGTTTTGCCTTCTATTGAAGAACAGTTAGAAATTACACATTTTCTTGAAAGAAAATGTGCAGAAATTGATACCCTTATTGCAAAGAAAACAACCTTACTTTCAGAGCTTGAAACCTATAAAAAATCACTGATTTACGAATATGTAACAGGTAAAAAGGAAGTGAAATAAATGCCTGTTGATTTTACAAACGAAAGACGCTTTGAAGAGGATATAGAAACCTTTTTAGTGTCAGCAAAGGGTGGCTATACCAAAACCACAGATACATATAATCCCGAATACGGCTTGTATGTTGGTACTTTTATTAATTTTATTCAGAGAACACAGCCAAAGGAATGGAAACGCTTTGAAAACACCTGCAACTCCGACCCTGTGCGTAAGCTGTGTGTAGCCTTTAATAATGCCTGCGACACCTTTGGTCTTATTTATACTTTAAGGCACGGCTTTAAACACAGGGGTATTACATTCCGTGTGTGCTACTTCAAGCCCGAAACACACCTTAACAAAACTGCAACAGCCTTATACGAACAAAATATTTGCAATGTTGTTCGCCAGTGGCACTATTCAGCCGAGAATAATAATTCTGTTGATATGGTTCTTGTGTTCAATGGTATTCCTGTTTTTGCTCTGGAGCTTAAAAACCAATTCACAGGGCAAAATGTAGATAATGCCAAAAGACAGTGGATGTATGACAGAAACCCAAGAGAGTTATGTTTCCAGTTTAACAAAAGAATACTTGCTTACTTCTGCGTTGACCAGACCGATGTATTTATGGCAACCAAGCTAGCCAAGGGCGATACATACTTTTTGCCTTTTAATCAGGGCTCTAACGGTGCAGGCAATGACGGTGGCAAGGGTAATCCAGCCAACCCAAACGGCTACCCAACTGCTTATTTGTGGGAAAATGTTCTGCAAAAGGACAGTGCTATTGATATTATTCAGAAGTTTATACATAACAAGGATAACAAAACACTTATATTCCCTCGTTTTCATCAGCTTGATGTTGTTCGTAAATTGATTGCAGATGTTCGTGAAAATGGTTCAGGTAAAAATTATCTTATTCAGCATAGTGCAGGCTCGGGTAAGTCAAACTCTATTGCATGGACAGCATATCGTCTGGCTTCGTTGCACGACCTTGATAATAAAGCCTACTTTTCTTCTGTTATCATTATCACAGACAGAACAGTGCTTGACAGACAGCTACAAGACACAATTTCTTCCTTTGACCACACCTTAGGAACAGTTGAAACCATTGGCGAGGGTAAATCCTCAAAGGACCTTCGTGACGCAATAAATAATGGTTGCCGAATTATAGTAACCACCTTGCAGAAGTTCCCTGTTATCTACACCGAGGTAGAAAGCACAAAGGGCAAGTCATTTGCAATTATAGTTGATGAAGCACATTCTTCACAAACAGGTAAATCAGCAAACAAGCTGAAAACAGCCCTTGTAGATACCGAGCTTGCTCTGCGTGAATATGCAGAAATAGAGGGCAAGGCAGAAGAAGAGATTGACAAGCAGGACAAGCTTATTCAGGAAATGCTTGCTCACGGCAGACATAAAAACCTTTCATTCTTTGCCTTTACAGCTACACCAAAAAATCAGACTCTTGAAATGTTCGGCACAGAATATACCGACGGTTCGTTCCACCCATTCCATGTCTATTCAATGAAACAGGCTATTCAGGAAGGCTTTATAATGGATGTTCTCCAAAATTATATGACCTACAATACCTGCTTCAAAATCGCTAAAACTATCCCAGATAACCCAGAGGTGCCTGCTTCTCGTGCTGCAAAGGTTATTCGTCGCTTTGAAGAGCTACACCCTTATAATATTTCTCAGAAAGCACAGATTATTGTAGAAACCTTTATTTCTACAACAGCAAAGGCTATTAACGGTAAGGGTAAAATGATGGTTATTACATCTTCTCGTCTGGCTGCTGTAAGATATTACCACGAGGTTAAAAGATATATTCAGGAGCAAGGCTATGACAATATAGATTGCCTTGTAGCCTTTTCGGGTGCTATAAAGGACTATAACGAGGAATACACCGAAAGCAAGCTGAATGTTCGCAAGGACGGAACACACATTTCAGAGGAACAAACAAAATCAGAGTTCCACGAAAACTTTAATGTTCTTATCGTTGCCGAGAAATATCAGACAGGCTTTGATGAACCACTGCTTCACACAATGATAGTTGATAAAAAGCTTCGTGGTGTAAAATGTGTTCAGACCTTATCAAGACTTAACCGTATTTGCCCAAACAAAAAGGATACATATATTCTTGATTTTGTAAATACAGCTGATGACATTAAAGAGGCGTTCCAGCCTTTCTATCAGGAAACCTCACTTTCACAGGAGGTTAATGTAGATTTGATTTATCAGCTACAAAAGGAATTGCACGACTATAATATTTATTCTGATAACGACATCGAAGCCTTCTGCAATGTTTACTATTCTGATAAAAAGCAGGATGAAACAATGCAAGGAAAAATGACATCTGCCTTAAAGCCTGTTGCCGAAAGATATAATAATTTAGCAACAGACGAAAGATATAATTTCAGAAGACAGATTCGCTCCTATATCAAATGGTATGGATATATCACACAAATTTGCCGTATGTTTGATACCCAAATGCAAAAGGAATATGTTTTCTGCTCATATTTACTAAAGCTTATTCCTAACGAATCAGTGCAGATGATTGACCTTGAGGGTGCTTTAAAGCTGGAATTTTATAAGCTTGAACAGACCTTTAAAGGAGAAATTGCACTTGATAATCAATCAGGTGTTTATGACCCAGCCAACTCAAAGGGTAAAGCTGTGCCAGAACAAAAAGAACCATTGGAAGAAATTATCGAAAAAATCAACGAGCTGTTCAATGGTAATTTTAATGACGCAGACCGTGTAATTATATTCTCTATGCACGAAAAAATGAAGAACGATAAAAAGCTTAAAAAGGGTGCTAAAACCTCAAACCAGAAGATTTTCATAGAAAGCATCTTCCCAAAAACCTTTGATGAGGTAGCACAGGATAACTATGTAGAACAAACCGAAGCCTATGCTTCTCTGTTCCAGAACAAGAAAAAGTACAACGCCATTATGGTCGCTTTAGCAGAAATGCTTTATAGGGAGTTTAACAGAGATAATAGCATTTAAAATGTTTATTTATATATCTTAATTCACTGGACTTTACGAAACCTTTGTGATATATGTTTGTACTGCGAAAGGTGGTGCAAATATGAAAACACTTGAAGAATTATACTACGGAAATATTATTCCTAATGAAAGCTGTGTTAAACTTAATGATGAAGTCAAAGAACTACTTAAATTGCTCAACAGAAATGAAGATGAATTTCTAAAAACTCTTTCAGATGAACAGAAAATCATCTTTGAAAAGCTCAAAGACTGTAATCGTGAAATATCTGGAATAAGCGAGCGAGAAGCCTTCCTGTGTGGCTTTCAGTTAGGTGCAAGAATAATAATTGAAGTTGTTAATAATTGAAAAAACGGATAGACAATCACTTAAATTTGATTGCCTATCCGTTTTATATTTTGTTATTAAATTTGCCTTCTTGTAGATAATAGTTTCAGTTGTATTCACTCTATTTAGCATATGAGTTATCAAATCCATAATATCAACTCCTGTTAAAGTATATCACGTGAATGTGAAAATCACAATGTTTCAGGAAACGAAAAATCATTGTCACTTCCTTTTCTGCTTTTCTTGAAAAATCACGCATTTATATATTGAAGGCAAAAGGAGATGATGAAATTATGATTGTCTTTAATTTTAAATAAAGATAATTATTAAATTAAAGGAGAAAACATACACGAATTGGAAAATGAAAAGAAATTTGAAGCCATAGACGGAGAAACTTTACTTGATATGGAGATACCCAGCACCAAATTTATAATCAAAGGTTTACTTCCGCAGGGACTTGCAATTATCGCAGGAGCACCAAAAATAGGTAAGTCTTGGTTAATGCTTGACTGGTGTGTAAAGATTGCAAAAGGTGAAAATATCTGGAGCTTTAAAACTACGCAAGGAACTACTTTGTACTTATGTCTTGAAGATAACCATAGCAGAATTCAAGACAGGCTACTTACTATTACTGATGAGGTCACAAGAAATGTTTACTTTGTTACATCCTGTTGTTCACTTGCTGACGGACTTGAAGAACAGATAAGAAATTTTGCTAAAGAGCATAGTGACACAGTGTTGATTGTAATTGATACCTTACAAATGGTCAGACAAAAATCAAAGGACACAAGCTATGCCAGTGACTACAAAGAAATTGAAGCTATCAAAAAGATAGCAGATGAGTTGCAAATTGCTATCTTACTTGTACACCATATGCGTAAGCAAGATGATAAGGATCCACTTAATAAACTGTCAGGTACGAATGGTATTGCAGGTGGTGTAGATACAATATTCACACTCGACAAAAGCAAACGCAGTCAAAATAATGTGACTATGATTTGCACAGGAAGAGATATAGAATACCGTGAGCTTGAATTAAACTTTAATAAAGAGGATTGCACTTGGAATCTCATATCAGATAGTTTAGAAAATCCTGATATGCTGTTACCCGAGGAGATGACTCTGCTTGTTGAGCTGATGAGGATAGAAAAATATTTCAACGGAAGCAATGCAGAATTTCTTGATAAATACAATACTTTTTCAGATGGAAATCTTTCTGCACGACTTCTTAAAAGAATGATGAATACATGGCGTACTGAGCTAGAAGAAAATGGAGTTTACTTTGAATCGTTCAGAGATAAGAATGTGCGTGGTTTAAAAATAGAGTATCAGTCAATCGGTGACGATAGTGACGTTAAGTACGATGAAAATATAGCTCTCTGATTTATCGTTTCTATCGTTTTTATCGTCGCAAGGCTCTTGTAGGGCAAATTTAGGCGATGTGTGCGATTTGTTGATAGTGGTCGGGAAAGTATCCGATTTTAAATAATAACGCAAATCAGGGCATTTCTGGCGAGGTTTAGAAAACAAAGGTAAAGGCAATTCGGATAGTGATTATAGGGTGGATTTTTAAGCAGGATAAAGGCGTATTCCGTGCAAGCACGGATACTGCCGAATTACACCGTACGGCAACACCGTTCGGGTATTTTAAAAGGTGTTACCTTTTTGAAATTGTATTACACTATGTATTCCATAAGTGCGAATAACCCTATTTACAAGCCGAATTTCACGGTACAAAGATGTATGATAAAGGAGATAATATGAATCATTTTAAATTAACAAATAAAGCTACAGCGAAAGGATGATAAAAGCATAAGGATAACCTGATACTGCATAGCTTTTACCGAGGTGATTAAGATGAAAACTAAAATCATCTTTGAAAACCGAAATGAAAATGCAGAGCAGAAAAACATCAATAAGGATTTTGAAAATCAAGTAAAGAGGTCGATTTTTCTTGCACTTAAAGAAAAAGGTTATCTTACTCAAAGTCAGTATGAGGAATGTATAAAAAGAATGTAAATATAGCAGAGTGGCAATTCTGATTGTCACTCTGAAAATTTCTCTGGACATTATGAATTTAAATAATATACTTGTGTTACAAAAGGAGGTATCAGAATGTTAAACAGTTTTGAAAATGAAGTCAAAAGGGTTGCAGCCTACTGCCGAGTATCAACCGATAATCTTGACCAAGCTAATTCCTTAGAAAGTCAACAAAGGTATTTCAACGAGTACATAAAGCGTAACCCACTATGGGAGCTGTATGAAGTATATGTTGATGAGGGTATAAGTGGAACAAGCACAAAGAAAAGAGCGTCCTTCAACAGAATGATTGATGACGCAAAAAACAAGAAATTTGATTTAATAATCACAAAAGAAATCAGCAGATTTGCCCGTAATACGCTTGATAGTATAGGCTACACCAGAGAATTGAAAAGGCACGGAATCGGTGTGATTTTTATGAATGACAATATAAACACACTCGACGCTGATGCTGAGCTTCGCCTTACGATAATGTCATCAATCGCTCAGGAGGAAAGTCGAAAAACCTCTGACAGAGTTAAATGGGGACAGCGTAGAATGATGGAGCAGGGTGTTGTATTTGGCAGAGATATGCTCGGCTACGATGTCAGGGACGGCAAATTATACATCAATGAAGAGGGTGCAGAAACTGTAAGATTAATCTATCGAAAGTTTCTTGATGAGGGCAAAGGTACTCATATCATTGCAAAGGAGCTTCGTGAAGCAGGAATCAAAACCTCAACCTATATGAAGGATTGGTCATACACCGTTATACTGCGAATACTGAAAAATGAAAAATACTGTGGAGATTTGATTCAGCAGAAAACCTATACACCCGATTATCTTTCTCATAGTAAAAAATACAATAAGGGTGAGGTTGAGTATGTAACAATAC
>JAXJQK010000182.1:0-20898 GCA_036311185.1 Acutalibacteraceae bacterium
AGGCATATTACGGGTCAGATAGCCAAAGAAACAGGGTTAGACAAGCTAAGAAGCGTTGCTGTGATATCCCCTGGTGTACTTGGTCAAACAGGTGTAGAAACAGGCGAGCTTGTACTTAGCATTGCCAAAAATATAAAACCAAAGGCTATTATAGCGATAGATGCCTTAGCCTCCAGAAGAGTTGAAAGGCTTGGCTGTACATTGCAGATATCAGACACAGGCATTTCACCCGGTGCAGGTGTTGGTAACAATCGCTTTGAGATAAATCAAAACACAACAGGTGTGCCTGTAATAGCATTGGGTATACCCACTGTTGTTGATGTTATGACACTTATAAGGGATATAATGCCTGAGTATATTTTTGAAAACGAAATAAGAGAAAACATCTATCCAAATGGCAGAATGATGGTAGTTACACCTAGAGAAATTGATCAGCTTATTGACAGAGGTGCTCAATTGATAAGTATGGCTGTAAACAGTGCATTACACAGTAATTTCAATCTGTCTGACCTTGTTTCGCTTATAGGGTGATAAATAGCTTATCAAAATTTTATAAATAACACAGCTCCTAAACCTTTAATTATTGGTTTAGAAGCTGTGTTATTTATTTAATCGGAAAAGCTAATAAAAATATATTTATATAATTATGAGCATAAATATTATTCAGACAAATCAAAATCAAGAAGCAATCTTTGAAGAAGAATTGCATCAACAACTGTAATTTTTCCGTCTTCGTTCATATCTGAAACATATTGCTGTCTTTCGTTAAATTCTATTGTATTTACAATATTTTTTAGAATACATATTACATCAGAAATATCCAAATTAGTATCTAATGTTGAATCTCCTATTGTAAGTAATACAAGTGAATTATATGCCTGTGTAAGTTTTTCTATTTCATTTTTATAGATTTCATCTGTAGAATTAACATCTTCAAAAACGTCATTTGCATTTGCTAATGCATTAGTTAGAGCTGAAAGTGAAGCTTCTGTGTAGATATAGAAATCGTTATCAACTGCTTTACTTGCGTTTTCTATCAATGCTTGTAAATCAACCTTTGATTGTAGCACTAATGAATTCATCTTTTCATTAAGAAGATCTATCATATTTTTTACTTCGGTTGATGTAGCTGAAATATTCTGGATAACTCCCTCTGCTGATGTTACCGCTTTTGAAAGCTCGTTTGCAGAATCCACTGTGTAAATATCTGCATTTTCGAGTAATACCTTAGCATTTTCTACAGCTTCTTCAAGCTGTGGCATAATTATAAGTCTTAGAGCTTTAAATGCTGTTGATAGATTATTTACAGCATTATCTATGTCGCTTTGTGTTGAGAAGAAGTCATTTTTCACAGCTAAAGCATTTTCATATTCTAATTGTAATTTTTCAGCTGTTGAAGGGGTATATACTGACAAATCATCATCGAGTCTATCCTCGGTAGCTGTAAGCCAAATATTTAAAGTTCCTATTGATTTATTTGTAGATAATTCAACAAACGGAATACCCTTATTGATAGCATAATAATATGCAGATGAACCAACATCACCATAGATTGTTACATTATCAGCATATAAGAATGTATTATCTTTAATAACTGATACTGTTGATGGTATGTAAATTCTTTTTAGTGAAGAACAATTAGCAAACGCAAGGTTTTCAATTGTATTTACTGATGAAGGAATTACCACATTATCTAATGAAGTACAGTTGTAGAATAATCCTCGTGGTAAAATAGAAACAGATTTTGTGTTAAATGTTACATTTGATAGTGAAGTACAATAACCAAATGCAAAATCACCTAAAAGCTGTACATTTTTAGGGAATGTAAATGTTTTTAGTTTTTTCGCTTTATAGAATGACATTGTTGAAATTTCTTGAATTGAGTAAGGTAATATAATTTCTTCTTGCACTGTATTATCCTTAAATGCTTCTTTTGCTACTGCAATTAATAGGCAATCGTTTAGTGATGCAGGAATTGTAACAGATGGACTTAACTCTGTTTGTGAACCAGATGTTAGTCCAACAATTTCTGCTGATGTTGAATTAACACGTTCAAAATCAATTCCCTGTGCAGACTGAACTGCTGCTAACACAGAGGTTGAAGTAAATGTAGAAAAAAGCGTAAGCATCAACAAAAAAACAGCAATACTTTTTTTAAATTTCATAAATAATCCTCCCTAAATCTTGCTATATACAGATATTATACCTTATAAAATCTAACAATTCAATTGTAATATTATACAAATAAAAATATAGGCATAAGCCCGAAAGCCTATGCCTATAAATTAAAATCAATTCAGATTTTAGAAACCATCACCGTCGAAGAATCCGTCGCCGTCGCCGTCACCACCTGCGTTAACGTCTGGGAATCCATCTTCAGGGTCACCCGATGCTGCAATTACATCGTTTAGAGAATATTTAATTAGTTCAGCCTCAGGTTTGATATACTTTTTCATATTATAACCTCCATTCATAAGAACTTATTAGTTTTATAATATTACTTTATAAAATTTTTGTCAAGGGTATTTAAGTTAGCTTTTTATACACATTATAAAGATAATTATTTTAAACAGCTAAATTAAGGAGTATATGTTGACCATGTACCACTGTACTTATCTCCCCTGGTATTAAGGGTATATTTATTTTTACCATCCTCAAGTGGTAAATCTATACTCTGGTTCCAAAATGTATCCCAGCTATTGTCTGTTGTATCACCATTCATTCTACAGAAAATTACAGATGTGTATTTTGGATCAATTGTAACAGAATAAATATTACCTGATACATTTTCCATATCATACCACTGGTCACCTGAGCCATATGCATACACAGCAAATCTTTCATTGCCAACTTTCCAATCATTGTGGGCAACTTCTAGATATAGTGTTGTGCCTGTTGGTACTGGCTTTTCAGCAAAGACAGGAATTGGCATTGTGTATTTACCAGCTGTATCAACTGTTACTTCATATATGTTAGCTTCACTTGCTATAGTTGTACCATTATCAATAGACCAGCCCTTGAATTCATAATTAGAATCAGTAACAGTAGCCTTTAAGTAGAACTTACCACTATCAATTGAAATTGTGGCAGAATCTGTATATGTACCTGTCTTAGTTGCACATACTTTTACATTACCATGATCATAAGAAGGTAGAGTTACTATGATATTTGTTAAATCCTCTTCTAACTCAAATGTTGCAATTACTTCGAGTGTCTCTTCGCCTGGATTCAAATACTTTTCAGCAGTAAATTTATCGGCATAAGTACCACCCGTTACTTTTAGATTACTATCCTGACTAGGTGTAATTGTTACTTTACCAACCTGCAAGCTAACAAGCTTACTTATGTAGGTTTTGCCTTTTTCAGTAAATCTTGTAGGTGTTACTGTAAATTCAAATGCTTCGCCCTCACTGATATGAGTTGTTGATAGAGCTACTGTACCAGCATTTGTATCTGTAGTATCATCTACGTTATCTATTACACTTTCGTTTACCTGATATGATTTAGTTATGGCAGAATCCTGAACTGTTGGTTTAGCCTCTTTTAGGCTGAAATATGCAGGTGAGTCAGAAATATAAGTTTCTCCATCTCTTATCATATATGTATAACAAGTGTAGTAAGGGTTTTGAGTACTTTCGTTATTCTTAATATCAAAAACAAGATTCATTCTGTTTTTATTTGTAAGAGTAACTCTACCTGCCTCATAGTACTTTACCCATACATCCTTACTAACTTCTACACTAATATAATCTTGTATTTCATAGCTTTTAACCTGTACAGCATAAGGATTATCATTATCATCCTTAATTGTTCCGTTTATAGGTGATGATGTATTTGTAAGCTGGCTCATTAGTGTATCGTCAGAGAATTTTTCATCCAGTGCATAACCACCAGCTGTGCTTGGATTCTTGATTAGAATATAACCAACATGACTTATTTTTCTATCAATATCCTTTGAACCTACTGAACCAAACATTATGTTTACACGAGTACGGTTTTCCGGACCAGTAGACTTTTCAACAGTATATGAATCATATGTTGCATCTAATGTTGAAGCATCATAGCCTGAGCCTGTACCAGTAACATAATAATCTCTTTCGTCTTCTTCGTCATCTTTGTTTACTTCTGGACCAGGAAGCTGTGAAAATTCATCATCAGTATCATATATAGCCTTAATGGTCATATCACCTGATACACGATATGTATATTCGTAATTTGTTGAGATTGGAGTCCAACCACCATCTTTGGTTGCTCTTGCCCAGTATCTAAAATTATGAACACCATCTGCATCTGTATATGTATTTAGAGTAGTTATTTTATCTTTTTCTTCATCAACAAGCTTATCATATGTAAGCCTATTATATGGTTTTGTTACTGCATCGGTTTTCTCTTCGCTTTCAACATTACCATCTTCATCTTCTACAACATCACCATTTTCATCTAATTTAACACGTCTAGAGGTGTATTTTACAGTATACTCTCTTTCAACTTCAGTATATGTTGCAAGATGTACAACATCGCCTTCCTTTAATCCTGAAAATGTTACACCCTCTTCATCGTCAATATCTGTAGCTGTAAGTGTATAGTTAAGATCTATATTTTCCAGATCTAGGCTATATTTAAACAATACATTTTCAACTTTAGGTGCATATTTTTCAATTAAGTTTTTGTAAACTTCAGCTGATGGATCATCATTCTTTACATCATTAGGTATAGTACCAGGAACTGTACCTGTAAAATAAGTATAGTGATTTTCATAAGTTGTTTGCATACCTGTTTGTACAAGTCTGTCTCTAAATCTATAAACAACTTTCTGAGTTTGGCTTGTGTTTATAAAATTCAGGTTAGATGTACTTTTAACTCCTGCATCTGTACCAACAGTAGCTATGTAGGTATTATCTGCAAGTGAAAGGCTGTTGCCGATAACAGCATTCTTAGTTGAATCTGTTGTATCTACTTGTGCAATAGTATAAACCTTTGCAGTATCGGTAGCTTTACCCTCGGTAATACGGTATACAGTACCAACCGGTACACCTGTAATAACAGCTGTTTCGCCTGCCTTTAGCTTAATTTTACTGATTGCACTATATGTCAAGTGGTTACTACCTATTGTATAGCTAACTGGATAAGATTTCCAAACCTCACTTGAACCACCGAATACATTTTTGAATTCAATAGTAAATGGATATAATGCATTTGCATCAGTTTCACCCTGTGCAAGTGTTTTTGTAATTTTAATGTCAGTTGTTTTTACTGTATTAGTGTAGGTTGCTGTAAACTTTACGCCTTGAATAGAACCGTCTTTATTTGCAAATGCAAACATATTGTTGGCATCAGGTGTAATTTTAGCACCATGACTATCTACAACACTCAGTTTCTGATCGTAATAGCTATCTACCTCTCTATTAATTTCGCTTGAACTTGCATTTATATTTGCATTTGTTGTTAAGCCAGGTTGATTTTTTGTGGCTCCACCTGATAAATCAAAAGAATTTATCTCTTGTAATGAAGTAAGAGTAATATTTGAGCCTGTTACAAACTGGTCATTAAATCTTGCAGATTGATTATACAGAAGATTTACACGACCATTATCATCAACCTTACCTGTACCTACACCTGTACTTGATACTGTACCGTCTAAGCTTTTGTTAGTATCTGACCAAATAAATGTAGTATTATTAGCAGGAACAGATTTTCCTGTTGTATTTGTAAATGGTGTACCAGATTTAGTTTCCTCTGCAGTTATCTGCAATGTTTTTTTGTTTTTACCTGAAGCATCTGTTCTTTCAAAATCCTTTGCGATAGGAATTACTGCTGTTGTATTAGAGTCAGCACTTGTAGAGTTGCTTTCTAGCTTAACACTATAAACATCATTCTCTGCTGTTTTAAGAGTTTCCTCTAATAGACCAGAGTTTACATTTGTAGTATTTATGTCTTGCTCGATTGTCAGAGCATTTGACTGTGGAAGCATAAAGCTAAACTTAAGGTTAGAGTCAAACTGACCACGTTCCATATAGAAAATAGACATTGTATGCTCTTTTGTTGTATCGTTTAGAGATGCTTTTAGCGCTTTATTGATCTCAGGATTGGTACTAATGGCATCAAACTTAGTTATAACTGTAGCATTGTTAAAAGCAATTTTTTCATCTGTTTTATTTGTTACCTTCGCATATGTAGCATTATAAACACCAGTCGTAATAGTTGTTTCTCTTGTAGCAAGGTTAATTGAACCTTCAGCTTTAGAGTGAGAGCCACCAAGATCTAATACTAGATAACCGTCGATAAATACCCATAGGTCATCGTCACCACTAAAGCTAAACTGTAAGTCTTCTCCGTTTATCCTACCTGTACCATCAGCCGGCATTGTAAATGTTACATCGAATCTTGTACCATTACTGTTTACAATGTCATATTTATTATCTGGATTTGTTGGATTGAATGGGTAGTAACCAGGAATAGAGTTGTGGCCACCATCTTTATTGGAACAACCATAAACAGATGATCCATTTTTTAAAGTTCCCTTAACGCCACTGGTAGTATCTGTATTTAATTCAAGATAACGGTTACCATCAGTTTCTGAATTGTAAGAATACCATGTATTTCCGGTTATAGGATCCTTTGTTGATATTACCTCGAATTTAAGATCTGAATACTTTGTTTGAAGCTTTGGATTTTCCTCTGTAAAAGTATCACTAAACTGTGGTAGTTCTACACCAAATTGTGTTGGAACACCCTTTTTTAGATCCTGCATATTACTTAGTGTATCACTAACCAGCCCCTGAGCTGCTGACTGAATACTACCATTTTTAGGTTCTTTACCGTATTGTCTGTTAGCAGCATTTGCAACCTTTACCCAGTTATAATAATAATTGTAGTTATTGTCTACACTATTTTGGTTATCACCTGCATATTCATGGAAGTTACCTTCGTACAATGGTGTAAAGTATTCTCCTGAGCTTAATACACTTTCATTTGATTCAAACCACTTACCAACAGCAGTATTATATTCATTATATGTTTTAGCTGTCATTACAGACGTAGCCATACCATCAGATTTATCTACTGCCAATTTAGTGGCATCATCAGTTTTACTTGCATTTGCGTTTGCAACTTGCTTAGTATTTCTGTAATTGAAAAGTGTAGCATCAATACTGTATGTGCTTACTTTCGTTTCAACTTTTTCAGTCTTTAATTCCCAGTTTGTAGAATTGGATACAGTAAACTTTGTATCAACTGATACATTATTTTTATAAATAGCTGTACGAGATGTATTTTGAGTAAATTTATTACTAACAGTAGTCAAACTTGTTTTTTGTCCACCTTCAACGTCACCTGCACCATTAGCAAAGAAAAAACCTGTATATCCACCCCAGCCACTACTAAAATCATCGTATTTATAAACACCAGTATTACCGATTTTAGTCATTTTATAGCTTACAGAGTAATTTTCACTTGCACCCTCAGAGTCATTTTTACCAATAATTAAGTAAACATCACTATTATTGTTTCCAAGAGTAGTGCCTGCTGTATCAAAATAGATAGTAATACCCGCTGTAATATCCGCCGCACTAGCTGTAACGGTTGAACCAACCATACAAACAGTGAATAACGATAATACCATAATCACTGAAAGTAATGAGGAAATAAAGCGTTTTGACATACGCTTAAAAGTTTTAACTTTCATAATTTTAAACCTCCTAATTTATTTTATAATAACATTGTTAATATAAGTAATAGCACCATTTATAAAGCATAAGCCTGCTGACCTCCCAAACCTTTCTAGTAAAATTAGAGCCTTATAGCAAAAGGGTACACTTACTCATCATTATTAACAATATAATTATACACCAAATTTTTCTTTGTTTCAATATTCCAATTTTCATTTTATCTATTATGACTAATGGTTATATTCACAAACTTTAAGCGTATTATTTATTGAATATGTTATATAAAGTATTTATTTTTAATGCTTGTGTTTATAGTTTATAAGCAATATTCAATAGGATTTTAAGTATTACAACATATATTTAACCGTTTTCTATTAAGTCACGTATTTTCTGCATTTTTCTGTCGAGCAAGGCACTCATTTCGGCACATTCGCTTAGCTCTGATGATGTTATTAATACGGTTTCTTGAGGAATACTCTTTTTATAACGGAGCTTATGCTCAAGATTTGCCCAAAATTCCATTGCGATTGTGCGTAGCTGTACCTCTACCTTCATTAATCTTTTTTCATTTTGTAAAAATATAGGTATTTCAACAATTAAATGTAAGCTACGGTAGCCGTTTAATTTTGGATCTTTTATGTAGTCTTTTCTTTTAATTAGTCTTATGTCGTCCTGTTGCAATAAACATTCTGCAAGCATATAAATATCATCAACAAAAAAGCATATTACTTTAATACCTGCTATGTCGTTAAGCTCTTGTTCAATTGAGTTAAGTGTTATCGGTAAATTCTTTCTTTTAAGCTTTTCCAAAATGCTTTCAGGAGATTTTAGTCTTGTTTTTATGCTGTCAATCGGATTACGCTCGTGTTTCAAAGAAAATTGTTCATTCAACACACGAAACTTTGTTTCTACCTCTAAAATAGCACAACGATAACAAGACATAAGTGCTTGCACCTGCTCTAAATCCTGCTGAATTGTTGTAATTGAGTTTTTGTTAAGGTACTCTGAAATTTGCTTTGTAAACAAATTTGACTCCACATTCTGTGGAATTGATGTTCCAAAAAATGGAACCTGTCTATCTGTATTTTCCATTCTCCTATCTCCTACTATAAATATAATATCAACAATTATAACAAAATTCCCTCTTTTTTACAATTGAAATATAAAAAGCTTTATGAGTTTCGTCTTGAAAATCAATTACCTCATAATAAACTTTTTCTTTTTAAAGCAAAAACCAATTGCTCTTGGAAACATATTCTTTAACAGTTATTTTTAGTTTTCAGATACGACCTAGTATAAAAATATAATTTAATTGAAAACAATAACATGATATGATACAATATTTTTGGAAATCATAAAAATAAATATGATATAGTAGTGAAACTGAAGAAGAATTGCTTGCACTGCCTGAGCATGTAAAAAAGCTTGGGCTTGATTTCTGTTAGCGTAAAGTGTTTAAACGTACCTTCTCTTCACCATTGAGAAAAAACGCTTATGTTTTTCTTATGCTTGGTACAAATATAGGCTTCAAATTTCTTGGAATTGACAAAAGGAACAAAAAGTGAAAATTACATTTATCAGACTAAATATGTTTGAGCATATTAGCTCAGACGCTATGAAACCGATGTTGTTCGGGATTATTAAAAATCTTACACCCAATAACTTTGAAATTGATTTTATTGATGAACGGGTAGAAAAATTACCCGAAAAAATTGATTCAGATATCATTGCTTTTTCGGTTGAAACCTATACAGCCAAAAGAGCTTATATACTTGCAAAAAAATATAGAACAGACAACAACATAATAGTAATGGGTGGATTTCACGCTAGTGTAATAGCAGATGAAATGCTGAAATATGCTGACACTGTTATTGTAGGCGATGCTGAAGATACATGGGGAGCATTTCTTTTAGATTGCACTAAAGGTAAACCAAAAAATAAATATATTTCTGATGAAAGCTTACCATTGTCTGTTGTACCCGAAAACCGTAGTGTTTATAACCATAAATACTACGGTATAGGCATTTATCAGATTTCAAGGGGTTGTAAATTTAACTGTGATTTCTGCTCTATTAAAACTATGTACAAGTGTGTTCGCAGAAAAACTGCAGATATGATTGTTCAGGAGTTAAAAACATCAAAAGAAAAAATTATATTCTTTGTAGATGATAATCTTTTCTATGATAAAAAGTCAGCCATTGAACTTTTCAGAAAAATCGCTCCACTAAAAAAGAAATGGGCATGTCAGATAAGTATGGATGTTGCTCGTGATGATGAGCTATTAAGAGAAATGAAAAAATCTGGTTGTTTTCTTGTGCTTATGGGTTTTGAAAGTCTTAACCCCTCAAGTCTTAAAGAAATGCACAAAACCGCAAATTCATTATCGGATTATAATGAGGTTATAAAACGAATATATCGTCACAAGCTTTTAATTTACGGAACCTTTGTATTGGGATGTGATGGAGATTTTAAGGATGTTTTTGATAAAACCTTTGAATTTGCAGTAAAAAATAATCTGGCAGTAACTAATTTTAATCCACTTATACCTATGCCAGGAACAAAAGTTTATGCTCGTATGGAAGAGCAAGGTAGACTTATATATAAAAAATGGTGGCTTTCAGACAAATACCGTTATGGCGAAACTGCATTTATTCCCAAAAATATGACACCAGATGAATTGCGTGATGGTTGCCTTAAAATGCGTACAAACTTTTACTCTGCTAGATGCATTTTAAAACGACTTTTTTCAAACCCCGCTAATATTATGCCGATGAACTTGTTAGTATTTATTTTGGTTAATTTGATTTCACGTAGAGAAATACATAAAAAACAAGGACAATTACTTGGAGGTATTCTTAATGAAACTAACGTTGATTAAACCAAATATAGGTCGTCGTGAGCATAGTCTTTATGTTGACGAAGGTAGAATGGAGCCTCTTCAATTAGGAATACTTGCAGCACTTACACCTAAGGATATTGAGGTTGTAATGTATGATGACAGAATGGAAACAATCCCTTATGATGAGCCTACTGACATTGTAGCTATTACAGTTGAGACCTTCACAGCAAGGCGAGCTTATGAAATAAGTGAGGAATTCCGCAAAAGAGGCATAAAAACCGTAATGGGTGGAATGCACGCAATGTTAATTCCGGAAGAAGTAAGCGAGCACTGCGACTGTGTGATTGTAGGAGATGCTGAGCCTGTGTGGGCAACCATGATTGAGGATTTTAAAAATGGTGTGCTAAAAAGTCGATATGATGTTGTACAGCCTACTTGTCCTCAGAGCAATGTTATTACAAGACGTGATATATTTGAAGGCAAGGGATATCTACCTATAACTCTACTTCAATTTTCAAGAGGCTGTAATCATCGTTGTAGCTTTTGTGCTTCATCTGTATATTTTAAGGCACATCATTACTGTCGTGAGGTTAAAGATGTTATAACAGAAATAAAATCGCAAAAACGAAAGCTACTTTTCTTTGTAGATGACAATATTGTGTGCAACCGTGAAAAAGCAAAGGAGCTATTTCGTGCACTTATTCCTTTGAAAATACGTTGGGTAAGCCAAGGTAGTATTGATATGCTTGCAGATAAAGAGCTTATGGAGCTAATGTTAAAAAGTGGTTGCCTTGGACTTGTAATCGGCTTTGAGTCTATATCACCACAGTGTATTTCAGAAATGAATAAGAACACCAACAAAAAGCCTTCCAGTGATATGTACAAATCAGAAATCGCTCAACTACGTAAATGGGGACTACAAACCTGGGCAGCATTTACTGTTGGACATGACGGAGATACTATGGAATCTATAAAAGCTACCTGTGATTTTGCTATAAAAAACAAATTCACCTTTGCTGCTTTTAACATACTTATGCCCTACCCTAATACACCTCTTTATGAAAAAATGAAAAAAGAGGGACGCTTGCTTTATGATGGTAAGTGGTGGCTACACGAAGACTACCGATTTAACTATGCAAGTATTATCCCTAAAAATATGACAGCTGATGAGCTTACAGAAATTTCATTTGATTGTCGCAGACGCTTCAATAGTCCTATATCTATCTTTAAACGAGCACTTGAACCAAAAACCAATATGCGTACACCATACCGATTGGCAACATATTTGATATATAACCCTCTTTTTAGAAAAGAGGTATTTAAAAAGCAGGGAATGAAATTTGGTTTAAAGTCAAAAAACAATAATGAACAATAAGGAGTAAAAGCTATGCTTAAAGGATTTATTAAATCGGTTAATGAATATTCAGAAGCTGAAATTTCTGCAATGTATTCATTAATGGCTGAATTTTATGATAATACCGATGAAGCTGTTTTTAGACGAGATTTTTTTGATAAGGATTACTGTCTTGCGTTATATCTTGAAAATGGCTTACTTGTAGGGTTTACAACTCAGAAAATACTAGAGATTGACGCAAATGGTAAAAAGGTAAACGGTATATTTTCAGGTGATACCATAATACATAAGGATTATTGGGGAGATACAGCACTTTTCAAGGTGTGGGCGAAATTCTGGTTTGAATTTGCAGAAAAATACGATGAATTTTATTGGTTTTTAATCTGTAAGGGATATAAAACATATCGTATAATGCCTCTTTTTTGGAAAGAATTTTACCCAAATTACAGAATGGAAACACCTGAATACGAACAGAATATTATCAACGCATATGCCTCTACCCTATACCCTGATGAATATAATCCCGAAACAGGAGTTATTGAATATAAATCTATTAAGGATAAGCTAAAAAATGGAGTTGCAAATGTTGGTGAACGTGAAATTAAAAATAAGGATATTGCTTTTTTCTGCAAGGCAAATCCAGATTATATAAATGGCAATGACCTTACTTGCATTGCAAAAATTGATAAAGAAAAGCTCAAAAGACGTGCACCGGAGTTACTTTTCTCATGAGTATTCAATGTAAAATTCTGAATAGAATATGTCGTATGCTGTACCATAAAGAATATAAGCATTTTATAAAGTCAAGTAATATAAAAAAAGTTCAGTCTGATTATCTTATGAAGCTTATAAAAAAGAATGCTGATACCATTTATGGTAAAAAGTATAATTTCAAAAATATAAATAGCTATGAGGATTTTTTGGAAAATGTTCCTCTTACTACCTATGAGGACTATGAGCCGTATATAGAAATGATGGCTAAAGGAAAAAAAAGAGTTCTTACATATGAAGATGTAAGACTTTTTGAGCTTACCAGTGGTTCATCAGGTGGTAAAAAGCTTATCCCATATACAAAATCTCTCAAAAATGAATTTCAAAAAGGAATTAAACCTTGGTTGTACGATATTTATAAAAATGTTGACGGTGTTGAATACGGCAAAAGCTATTGGTCTATTACACCTGTAACAGCAGGCAAAAGCTATACAGAGTCGGGTATTCCAATAGGCTTTGAGGAAGATGCCGAATATTTTGGATTTATCGAACAAAAACTTATGCAAAGGCTTTTTGCAGTTGATTCAAGTGTGAAATTTTCTAATGATATAAATAGCTTTTATTTTGAAACTGCAAGTCAGCTTATTAACTGCAATGAGCTGACACTAATTTCTGTGTGGAATCCTACATTTCTCACAATTCTCTGTGATTTTATTTGCGACAACGCAGAACAGCTTAAAGAAAGCTTGCCTAAAAGTAATCACAATGCTTTTCTTGATAGTGTAAAAGAAAATCATTTTGATAAAATATTCCCACACCTGAAAATAATAAGCTGTTGGGCTGATGGTAGTGCATCAAACTATATACATCAGATAGAAAAACGCTTCCCTAATGTATATATTCAGCCAAAGGGCTTGCTTGCAACAGAGTGCTTTACCTCGTTCCCATTAAAAGGTGAGATTGGCAGTAGGCTTAGTATATACTCTCATTTTTTTGAATTTAAACGCTTATCTGACGGAAAGATATTCACAGCTGATAAGCTTGATATTGATAAATATGAGATTATTGTTACAACAGGTGGTGGATTTTACAGATATTGCATAGGTGATATTATTCAAGTGCTAGAGGTTTATCCTGACAAACCACCTAAAATTAAATTTTTGCACAGAACTGGTACAACCTCTGACCTTTTTGGTGAAAAGCTTACTGAGGAATTTGTAAGAAACACCTGTTTAAAGCTAGGCTTAGATAATAAGTTTTGCCTTCTTGCACCAGAAGAAAATTATTATTGTCTGTACACAACTGCTGAGAATATTACAGATGATACGCTTGATAAAGCCCTGTGCGAAAGCTATCATTACAACTACTGCAGACAGCTTGGACAATTAAAAAAATCAGTTGTAATAATCGTTTCAGGAAATCCGGAAACAGCTTATGTAAAAAGGCTTACAGATGATGGTATGCGAATAGGCGACATTAAGCCTGCTTATTTAAGCAAAAAAACAGATTGGAAATCTTATTTTAAAATTATATAGAAAAGGAAATAATATAATGTTGAAAATTGCTTTACTTGCACCTGCTGGAGCTATGCATCGATATTCAGGTAATTTTGGAAAATCGCTTCACTATGCTCCACTTACCCTTACAACATTGGCAGCTTTAATTCCAGAGGATATTGATGCCGAGGTTGCAATATATGATGAAACTGCAGAAAAAATTCCACTTAATATAGAGGCTGACCTTATCGGTATAACCTGTATAACAGGTACAGCACCACGCTGTTATGCATATGCAGATTACTTTCGTAAAAAAGGAAAAACTGTTTTTATAGGTGGTGTTCATCCGTCAATGCTTCCAAACGAAGCCGCACAACACGCTGATGTTGTGTTCACAGGCTTTTCGGAGCAAACTTTCCCTCAGTTTTTACGTGACTACATAAAAGGCGAACATCAAAAGTTCTATCACCAAAATGAGGATTTCACCATTGTAGGAAGACCTACCCCAAAAAGAGAGCTTTTAAAAGCAAAAAAATACATAACAACAAAGACAGTAGAGGCTATTCGTGGCTGTTGTCACACTTGCAGTTTCTGTGCTTATCCTGCGGCATTTGGCAAAACAGTTTATAAAAGACCTGTAAAAGAGGTAGTAGCTGAAATTGAGGCACTTAACTCAAAGCACGTTGTTTTTCCTGATGTAAACCTAGTGACAGATAGAGCTTATGCTCTTGAGCTTTTTAACGCTTTAATACCATTAAAAATTATGTGGTTAGGCTTGGTTACATCATCTGTAGGTATAGATGATGAGCTTATGACAGTTTTCAGAAAAAGTGGTTGTAAAGGCTTGCTGATAGGCTTTGAATCAATTACACAGGAATCTCAAAAGTACATTCACAAGGGTGTAAACAGAGTTGACAACTATGTTTCACTTATGGAAAGACTCCACGACAATGGTATACTTGTACAAGGTTGCTTTGCTTTTGGTGGTGACGAAGAAGACGAAAGTGTTTTTGACAGAACTGTTGAAATGATTATAAAGGCTAAGATTGATTTACCAAGATTCTCAATTCTTACCCCTTTCCCTCAGACTATGTACTACAAACAGCTTGAAAGTGAAGGTCGTATAATTGAACATAACTGGGCAATGTATGATGTTCAGCACTGTGTTTTCACTCCAAAGCTTATGACAAAGGAACAGTTGGAGGAAGGTACCGATCGTGCCTGGAGAGCAACATATTCAACATCAAATATTTTAAAAAGATTAGCACCATTTAAGCATAGTCCGTGGTTGTCACTACCATTAAATATGGGATATAAGGGTTATGCAGATAAATGGCATAAGTTTACTAGGGAAGTTATGTGTGATAACTCAGATATCCCTGTACTATAGAGGAAAAAACTATGAAAATTACATTTATTCTTCCTGCAATAGGTAAAAAGCAGGGGCAAAAATATATAGGCACTTGGAAAATGGAGCCACTTACCATTGCAGTACTAAAGTCACTTACTCCACCTGATATTGAGACAGAGTTTTTTGATGACCGAATAGAGCTGATTAATTACAACACAGAAACAGATCTTGTATGTATTACTGTTGAAACCTATACTGCTAAGCGTAGCTATAAAATTGCAGAAAAATTTCGTGAAAGAGGTATACCTGTTGTTATGGGTGGATACCATATCACGCTATGTCACGAGGAAGCAATGCAGTTTTGTAACAGCGTTATTATTGGAAATGCTGAAACAGTATGGGGTACTATGCTTAATGATTTTAAGGCTAATAAGCTAAAAAGAGTATATCAAGGTGGCATAGGAGAATATGATATTCAGCCTGATAAAAGCATTTTTAAAGATAAAAAGTACGTACCTGTTTCACTTGTAGAAACAGGACGTGGATGCTGTCATAGCTGTGAATTTTGCTCTATATCAAAATTCTATTGCAGTAAATACTACAGCCGAGATCACGATTTGATTATTGATGATATAAATAAATCAGAACACAAATACACCTTTTTAGTAGATGATAATCTTGTAGCTAATCGCCAAAACGCAATGGAGCTTTTTGAAAAAATTACTCCACAAAAAATCAAATGGGCTGGACAGGGTACTTTGTCTATGGCTAAAGACGAAAAGCTACTTAAGGCTATGAAAAAAAGTGGTTGTGAGATAATTCTTATTGGATTTGAAAGTTTAAACAAAGAAAACCTAAGACAGATGAATAAATCCTTTAATTATGCACTTGGTGAGCGTGACGAGCTTGTAAAGCGAATACACGATGCCGGTATTGGTATTTATTCTACCTTTGTTTTTGGTTACGACAATGACGATGAACGCACTATAAACGATGCACTTGAATTTGCAAAAAAGCATAATTTCTATACAGCAGCATTTAATCATCTTCTGCCATTCCCAAACACTGCATTATATGATCGTTTAAAAAATGATAATCGTTTAATATACGACAAATGGTGGCTTGCAGATGGGTATAATTACGGTGAGCTTGCGTTTAATCCAAAGCTTATTTCAGCAGAAAAATTGAGTAAATTATGCCGTGATGCACGAAAAGAGTTTTCAGCACCTAAAACAGTTTTAAGCCGAGGCTTTGCCTCTCTTGGAAGAACCAGTCCTCTTTTATGGGGGTTGTTCTGGGGTATGAATTTACGATTGGGCGAGGAAGTTGACCAAAAAATGAATGTTCCAATAGGAGAAAATCTTGATGAATTTCCAAAATGATAGATATACTCTTAAATTTCCAGATAGCTCAGATAATGAGGGAATAAGAAGAATTTTTGAGGATAACACCTTTAAAGGTGGACTTAGTGTGCAGTATTTGCGTGGTTCTTCCCCCTATGAGTCTTTTAAAGCTGATGGTGATTATGCAAAAATTCTTGTTATTATAGATAACAATGCTAAACGCACAGTTGCTGTGGGTGGTGCGATTGAGCGAATGGAATATTTAAATGGCAAGCCTGAAAAATGTGCTTATCTTACAGGGCTTAAAATACACCCTGATTACCGTAATAAGATTTCGTTTATTGCAAAAGCGTATAAGTTTCTGTACGAAGAAATATCTGATTGTAAATATTACTACTCCACAATCCTTGATGATAATAAGGGGGCAATTTCTATGCTTGAAAAAAAACATAGAAATATGCCAGAGTATAGATATTTAGGGCATTACACTACTTATTGCTTTCATGGTGGCAAAAAGTTTTTTACACTGGAAAAGAATAACCTTGAAGGCTTAGAAGCACTTATGAAATCACACTTTTCACAGCACAGTCTTACTCCTGTTGATTACAATTGTAATGGTTTTGGAAAAAAGACCTTTTACTCTATTCGTGAAAATGGCAAAATTATAGCCTGCTGTTTTGTTGGAAATCAGCAGACTAATAAGCAATATAAAATGTCTTCATATGATGGTGTTTATAAGCTTTTGTCAAAGCTTCCTACTAAGCTATTTGGGTATCCTAAATTTCCAAAAGCAAACAGTATAATAAATCACGGTGTTATTTCGTATCTTTATGTAAAAAATAACGATAAAAAACTGTGTAAAAAGTTTTTGCGTTCTGTTGCCGCAGCTTCTGATTTTTCATTGCTATTATGGGGTGGATTTGAAAACAATCCTCTTTGTACGGCTTTAGATAGTATGAAAACAATTCATTATGGTAGTAGACTTTACTCTATTATATGGGATAAGTCACCCGAAATCACAGGGACAATAGGTGTAGAAGTGGGTGTGCTTTAACATAGTTTTATAAATTTTTATTAAAATGCTCGTAAAATAGGCTAACTCACTTTTCGTCGGTGAGTTAGCCTATTTCGTTCTTATACTCTTTCGTTGTAAACAGTGGATAAGATTTTCGAGCAAATTTTTTATCTGACAAATAGCATACCACAGCAAAGCTGATGCCTTGCGAGAACAGGCTATGAAATCAGGTGAAAAAAACACGCCAAAAATATATCTACTTGTTAGAAATGAAAGAGTATTATAGTATTAATTCCAATAATCCAGCTTATCTTTAATTCCAATGCTTTTAGCTTTAAATACAGGTTCTTTTCCTGATTTAATTTGATTGGTGTAATCATCTAAAGCTCTGAAAACATATTTACCCATAATAAGGCATACTGGCATATTAATAAGAGTCATAATTCCCATTAAAATATCTGCAATACTCCATAGCATATTAGCACTTAAACCTGCACCAAGGAAGATAAGACCCGATGCAATTATATAATAAACATACATAAATTTCTTTGATGGAATTTTGCCTAAAATAAAGTAGATACTTTTATCAACATAGAAAAGATTTCCTAGCAATGTAGTAAAGGCAAATAAAATCATAGCAACGGTAATAAAAATAGGACCAAAAGCACCTAGAGTTACCTGCATAGAGGATTGTACATAAGCTGCACCCTCAATAGCCTTTGTAGACTCAATACCTGAGCTTAAACACATAAAGGCAGTAGCTGAGCAAATAAGAATAGTGTCGATAAATACAGATAAAATCTGCACAAGACCTTGCTTTACAGGGTGGTTTACCTCAGCAGAAGCAGAAGCATTTGGTGCAGAACCAACACCGGCTTCGTTACTAAACAAACCTCTCTTAATACCGAACATCAAACAAGAACCACTTAAACCACCAAAAATTGCTTTAAAATTAAGGGCATCTGAAAAAATCCTACTAAAAATTGCAGGCAGAGAGGTAATATTGATTACAACAATAATCAATGATACAAGGATGTATGCAACACCCATAACAGGCACGATAAGGCTTGTTGCTTTTACAATTCTTTTACCACCACCAAAAAGACAGAAGCATACAAGTGCTGCAATAATAAATCCAATAATCCAAGGTGTTGTATTCGGATTGTAAAATTCATAAGCAGAGAATGTAGATTGTAAATTGTAAGATGCAAGCATATTAAAGCCAACACCATAAGTAAGTGCAAGACATATTGCAAAAATTACAGCAAGATAACGCTTCTTGCAAAGTGCCTGAATGTAATAAGCAGGACCACCGTAGCCACCCTCGGGACCTTTTTTCTTAAAAATCTGTGCCAAGGTACTCTCTATAAAAGCAGATGCACATCCAATAAGAGCGATAACCCACATCCAAAAAACTGCACCATATCCACCTAAACAAATAGCAGAGGATACACCAATAATATTACCTGTGCCAACTCGTGAAGCTGTAGATACCATTAAAGCCTGAAAAGACGATACGCTTGATTTATCCTTTGGTTTTTCGATAATAGCCCGAATTTGCTCTTTAAAAAGTCGGAATTGTACAAATTTTGTTCTAAAAGTAAAGTAAAGACCACCTGAAATCAGCAATATTATTAATATGTAGCTGTACAAGGCATCATTTACAAAAGAGAGAATACTCTCAAATAAAGATACTTCATTTGTTCCCATTATTAATCTCCTTTACTATGTTATTTTATATTATTGATTTTATCAAAATTTGTAAAATTAGTCAACAAAACATATAAAATCTAACCATATGCTCAAAGAATAGAAATTATTGTAAATTGTTGTCTACTTTATTATATCATACTGTTTAATAAAAATTGACTTTTTTTGTCACAGGTGGTAATATAAATAGGTATATAAAATTATAAACTTTCAAAAATTTATACTATAGATTTTAAAGGAGTTGTGTGTATGAGAGTTTCTAAGCTATTGGGCGAAAGATTTAAGAATGCGCCTTCTGATTGTCTTATTGAAAGCCATAAGCTTATGGTGCGTGGTGGATATATGAAATATATGGCTAACGGTATATATTCACTGTTTATGCCTACAAAAAGAATTACAAAGAAAATTGAAAATATTATCCGTGACGAAATGGACAGAATTGACGGACAAGAGGTTATGTTCCCTGTTGTTATGCCTGCTACTCTTTGGGAGGAGTCTGGAAGATATACAAGTATCGGCAGTGAGATGGCGAGATTCACTGACAGAAACAATAATAAAATGGTTCTTGGTATGACTCACGAGGAAGCAGCTGTACATTTAGCTAAGGATACAGCTCAATCATACGCAAATTATCCGTTTATGATTTATCAGATTCAGACAAAATTCAGAGATGAGCCTCGTGCAAGAGGTGGCTTGATAAGAGTTCGTGAGTTTACTATGAAAGACGCTTACTCTTTCCATACATCTCAGAAGGATCTAGAGGAGTACTACGAAAAGTGTTTTGTTGCCTATGAACGTATCTTTAAGCGTGCAGGTGCTAAAAACGTTATATCTGTTCAATCTGACAGTGGTATGATGGGTGGTAGTGTATCACACGAATTTATGCTACTTTCTGACATTGGTGAGGATTCACTTGCTATTTGTACTGAATGTGATTTCAGAGCAAATATGGAGGCTGCTGCTTGTATAATTGAAAATGAAGCTGGCGAGATTAAGCCACTTGAAAAAATTTACACACCTGATGTAAAAACAATTGATGATTTACAGAAATTCCTTAATGCTGATGCTAAGTGCTTTGGTAAGGCTGTTGTTTATCAGAAAAATTCAAATGATGAATATGTAGTTGTATTTATTCGTGGTGATTTAGAGGTAAATGAAACAAAGCTAAGAAATTATCTTGGCGAGGATATTCACCCTGCACAGAATATTGTTACAGATGAATGTGGAATTGTACCTGGATTTATTGGTCCTGTTGGATTAACCGATAATGCAACTGTTGTTTTTGATAGCTCACTAAAGGGCATTAATAGCCTTGTATGTGGTGCAAATGAAGTTGACTATCACTATTCTGGAATAAATGTTGAGCGTGACCTTGGCGAGGTTGAATATGCAGATGTTGCTAAAATTTTCGA
>JAXJQK010000183.1:0-3003 GCA_036311185.1 Acutalibacteraceae bacterium
CTTACCGAACTTCATTCTGTCGCTGTAATTCTGGTTACACTCGATCTTCTTGTCTACATATGACTGTAGGTCAAGCATAATGAAGTAGTGGTCTGGAGCATGCCAGTGAGTACCGTCAAGTAAAGCTCTGTGTAGCTCTACAAAGCTACCCTCGCCCTGATGATCAACACCGTCTGAGAATGTACCATCAACTAGTGTGTCGATAGCTCTCTTGATCATTGGGTTAGAATCGTAGATTGCTCTTGGGCAGTAAGCGTTTCTAGCCTTTAGATCCTCGATATCTTCAACTCTAGCACCGAAGATATACTCGTTCTCTTCGCCAGCCTTCTGTGTAATCTCAACGTTAGCACCGTCATAAGTACCTAGTGTAACAGCACCGTTTAGCATAAACTTCATATTACCTGTACCAGATGCCTCTAGACCTGCTGTTGAAATCTGCTCTGAAATATCAGCAGCTGGGAAGATCTTCTCGCCGTAAGATACGTTGTAGTTAGATACGAATACAACCTGTAGCTTATCCTTTGTATCTGGATCGTTGTTTACTAGCTTAGCGATCTCGTTGATATACTTGATGATAGCCTTAGCTCTTGCATAACCAGGAGCAGCCTTAGCACCAAAGATAAATGCTGTTGGGTTCCAGTTAGGTAGCTCGCCAGCCTTTAGCTTCTGGTAAATAGCAACGATTGAGAAAGCGTTGATTAGCTGTCTCTTGTACTCGTGCAATCTCTTAACCTGTACATCAAAGATGAAGCTTGGGTCGATATATACGTTGTCGTGCTTCTGAATGAACTCAGATAGCTGCTGCTTCTTTAGGTCCTTAATAGCGTTGAACTCTTTGATAGCCTTATCATCGATCATATCGTTAAGCTTATCTAGCTTATCTAGATCCTTTAGCCAACCGTCGCCAACTCTCTTTGTGATAAACTCAGAAAGCTCTGGGTTACATAGGCCAAGCCATCTACGCTGTGTAATACCGTTTGTCTTGTTCTGGAAACGCTCTGGATATACCTGATACCACTCTTTTAGAACGTCATCCTTTAGGATTTCTGTGTGTAGCCAAGCAACACCGTTTGTGTGTGTAGAAGCATAGATAGCAAGTCTAGCCATATGAACTATATCGTTATCAATGATTCTCATCTTGTTACGCATATCACCGTAGATGTTCTTCTGATCGAAGTCACGGTCCATATACTGCTGGATCTTCTCGATGTATACATATACATTAGGAATAACATCCTTCATTAGGTTGATATTCCACTTCTCAAGAGCCTCGCCAAGAACTGTGTGGTTTGTATAGTTAAATGTCTTCTGAGCAATGTCAAATGCTGTCTCGAAGTCAACACCCTCAGCGTCAAGAAGTCTGATAAGCTCAGGAATAGCAATTACAGGGTGTGTATCGTTTAGCTGAATAGCATACTCGCTTGAGAACTTGCTGAAATCGTTGCCAAACTTAGCCTTGTATCTCTTTAGAATGTTCTGTAAAGAAGCACTGCTGAAGAAATACTGTTGCTTTAGTCTTAGAACCTTACCCTCGTAGCCGTTATCGTTAGGATATAGAACCTTTGAAATGTTCTCAGCTGCGTTCTTAGCCTCTACAGACTTTGTATAGTCACAGTTGTTAAATGCTAGGAAGTCGAAGTCCTCAACAGCCTCTGCCTGCCATAGACGTAGTGTGTTGATGTTCTTTGTGCCGTAACCGATTACAGCCATATCATAAGGTACAGCCTTAACAACCTGATCCTTAAATGTTACAAGAACTGTATCCTCTTCTCTACGGATACACCATGGGTCATCAAATCTCTGCCAATCGTCAGCAACCTCTACCTGTCTGCCGTCCTGAATTAGCTGCTTGAATAGACCGTACTTATAACGGATTCCGTAACCATCTAGTGGTACATCCTGTGTAGCAGCACTATCTAGGAAGCAAGCTGCAAGACGACCTAGACCACCGTTACCTAGAGCAGCATCATCGATCTCCTCGAAAGAGTTGATGTCGATACCCTTTTTAGCAAGTAGCTCCTTAACCTCGTTAAGAATACCCATGCAGAATAGGTTGTTGTACATCATACGACCCATTAGGAACTCTGCTGATAGGTAGTAAGCTCTACGCTTGCTAGCGTGGTTTGCCTTAGCCTTTGTCCATCTGTCGCTGATTTCAGCCATCATTGCTTTACCTAGTACGTTGTGTAGCTCAGAAGCTGAAAGCTCCTCTAGGCTTTTGCAATACTCGCTTTTGGCAATCTGGATAAGATTGCTCATCATCTTGTTTTCACTCATTGGTCATTTTCCTCCAGTCTACCATATGTTGTAGCCAAATTTTTTAATCTTGCCGCAAGCTCATCTGTAAGAACTTCTGGCTTTATTCTCCAAACCCAGTTACCGCCAAGTGTAGACGGAATGTTCATTCTTGCCTCTGTACCAAGTCCAAGAATATCCTGCATTTGAATAATTGCATATTTACTTACACTATCATAAGCGGTACGAATAATACCCCAGTTGTAACCCTCTTCTTCTGAAAGATTACAATACTCTCTTGCGAAATTAACATCCTGCTCTTTAGCTGTAGCAAACCAACCCATAATTGTGTCGTTGTCGTGTGTACCACTGTAAACTACACTGTTCTCTGTGTATTTGCTTGGCAAGTAGTCATTTTCTTCACCGCTATCAAAAGCAAATTCAAGCACCTTCATACCTGGATAGCCTGAATCTGCAAGCAACTGGATAACACCTGGTGTTAGCAGACCTAAATCCTCTGCAACAATAGGGAAATCTCCGATCGCTTCCTTCATCTTGTGGAAGAACTCAATACCAGGGCCTTCCAACCATTCGCCACCAATAGCATTTTCAGCAGGGAATGGAATAGCATAGTAAGAGTCAAACGCTCTGAAGTGGTCAATTCTTACTATATCGAATAGGTTAGCTGCACTCTTAATACGAGCAAACCACCATTTGTAATCTGTTTCCTTTAGATAATCCCAGTTATAAAGTGGGTTACCCCATAGC
>JAXJQK010000184.1:0-3536 GCA_036311185.1 Acutalibacteraceae bacterium
ATAAATCTTTCTGCTATTGAAAATACTCTCTTTAACCATATGTTTAAGCAGGTGTACGCTATAATCGAGAAAACAAGTGGTGCTGAAAAGAAAGACTTGAAAAAGATGTTTGATGCAAATATTGATTTAAGAAATTTCACCCGAATTTCTCGTTTGAAAAAGTACTATCAGCTAGAGCCTGACGAAATAAAGAAACAGCTTTTACCATTTGGTTCTCTTAAAGAAAAACAGCTCGAAGCTTTGTGCAATGCACAGGATGAAAAAGAGCTACTTTCTATTATAAACCAAACCTCTGCCGGTAGAATACTTGCTAAGGTTGAGTATAATTCAGATTTTGAAATACCACGCAGAGCTTTGTACCAAGAAAGCTACAAGAGAATGTACTTTTCTGTAAATCCATCGGTTGTGCTTGTAGCATATTTTGCACTTGCAGAAACCGAAACAGAAAACATTATTCATATTATCGAAGGTGTACGTTATAAAGTACCTGACGAAACGGTTAAAAAACTTTTGATATATAAATAATATTAATAAATGAATTGAAAGGAGGAAATGATATGTCCGTTTCTCCTATGAAAGTGATTGATATAATCGGTTTAAAGGATGATTTAGACGAGGTTATTCAGGTTTTAGGTGATTCTCAGGCATTTCAGCCAGAGAAGGTATCGAGCTTTTATGCTGATACAGGTGCCTTTGTAAATTATACTGAGCCAAATCCATATTTAGAATTACTTGCAGACTTTGATAATTCACTTTCTATCGCACAGGTTGAGCCTGAATTTGAAGATATTTCAGAATTTAATCCGTCAGAGGATAATCTATTTGGTTATTGTAGAGCTTTTATTGAAGAGCTTGGCAAATATTCAGCTAGAGTTTCTGAAATTAATCATTCAATAGATATGTGCGAAAAGAGTATAGAACAGACATCGCGTTTTTTGGGTGTTGAGCTTGATATGGAGCGTGTAAGAGCATGTGAGTATATTAAGCCTTGCTTTGGTAGAATACCAATAGAAAGCGTAGAAAAGCTTGAAAATTATAAAAGTAATCCTTACGTAATGTTTTTTACAGCATCAATAGAAAAGGATTATTGCTGGGGTGTGTATGTGGCACCAGTTGATAATTCAGATGAGGTAGAGCGTATTTTTTCAGGATTATTTTTTGAAAAATATGATACCTCTGATATTGACGGTACACCAAAGGAACACATTAAAAAGAAAAATGAAGAAAAACTAGAGCTTGAAAAACAGCTTGAGGTTGTAACCAAAGAGCTTGCTGACTTTATAAAGGATAACTTCAAAGAAGCTATGTGCTATTACACAAAGCTTATGCAGAAAAATACCTATCAGGAAATTAAAAGCTATGTAATGTATTACAGAGGTAATAAAGATAGCTTTGTTCTTTGTGGCTGGGTTCCTGCTGAAGATTTAAAGGCTGTTGAAAAGAAGCTTGACAAAATTAAAAGTGTAGAGTGGCATATTGATGATGCTTCTAATCATATTGAAAAATCACCACCTGTAAAACTAAAAAATAACTGGTTCTCAAAGCCATATAAATTTTATGTAGATATGTATGGTGTTCCGGCATATAACGAAATCGACCCTACAACCTTTGTAGCAATAACATATACAATTTTATTTGGTATTATGTTTGGTGACTTTGGTCACGGAATTGTTCTTATAATTGCAGGTGCAATAATGGACAAATTAAAGGGTATGAAGGTAGGTAAGGTGCTTATACCTTGTGGTATTTCTTCATCTCTGTTCGGAATATTATTTGGCTCGTTATTTGGTTTTGAAGAAGCCTTTGACGGTTTCTATAAATCTGTATTCGGTCTTGAAGGAAAGCCAATTCACGTAATGGGTGAGCATATTATCGGCGTTATTATTGCATCAGTAGCAATAGGTGTATTACTTGTTATTACATCTATGTGCCTGAATATTTATACATCACTAAAACAGAAAAATATGGGTAAAGCCCTGTTTGGTTCAAGTGGTGTAGCAGGACTTGTACTGTATAGTACAGCCTGTGCAGGAATTGTATCATTACTTGTATTAAAGGTAAATATATTCAATCTTGTAACAATACCACTTCTTATTGTTCTGCCACTGGTATTAATATTTATGGCTGAACCTTTTGGAAGACTTGTAGAGGGCAAAAAGGACTGGAAGCCTGAAAAGTGGGGAGAATACTGCACTCAAAACGGCTTTGAAATGTTTGAGGTAATACTTTCTTACCTTTCAAATACAATGTCATTCCTAAGAGTAGGTGCCTTTGTAATGGTACACGCAGGCTTGATGATGGTTGTATTTATTCTTATAGAGCTTGTAGGTGGTGTAGCTAGTATTGGTGGTATAGCTATACTTGTGTTTGGTAACCTATTTGTTATTGCACTTGAGGCACTTCTTGTTTCAATTCAGACTCTTCGTCTTGAATTCTATGAGATGTTCAGCCGTTTTTACAGTGGTTCTGGTAGAGAGTTTACACCTATACGTCTAGAAAAACAGAAGATAAAAAATTAATTTAAGTATTTTTAATGAATTATATTTAATTATATTCGGAGGATTTACATTATGGAATTTCTATTACTTTTATTACCAATTATATTCATTATCGCATCAGCTTTAGTAACAAAAAAGGCAGTTAGCCGTGGTGCTAAGAGAAAGAAGTCAGTAGCTTTACAGATTCTTTCATTTGCAGCAGTTCTTATTTGTTGTACAGTGTTCCCAATGGTAGCAGGTGCAGCTGAAACAGCTGAGGCTGCAACAGCTGTTGCAACACAGACAAATGGTTTAGGCTTGCTTGCTTGTGCTATCTCAACAGGTGTAGCCTGTGTTGGTGCAGGAATCGCAGTAGCAGGTGCAGCTCCAGCAGCTATCGGTGCAACATCAGAAGACCCTAAGGCATTTGGTAAGGCTCTTATCTTCGTTGTACTTGGTGAAGGTGTAGCTATCTATGGTATGCTTATCTCAATCCTTATCTACACAAAGTGTTAATTTATTAACATAATTAAAGACGGTGAGATTATGCGTTTTTACTTAATAAGTGACAATGTAGACACACAGCTTGGTATGCGTCTTGCTGGTATTGAGGGTGTAGTAGTACATCAAGAGCCAGAGGTACGCAAAGCACTTGAAGAGGCTATGGATACAGAAGATATAGCTGTAATACTTATGACAGAACGCCTTGTGTCACTTTGTCCAGAGCTTATATACGAATTAAAGCTAAACCGATCTCGTCCATTGATAGTAGAAATACCTGACCGACACGGTAACGGTCGTACAAAGGATTCTATTACACGCTATGTACAGGATGCTATCGGTATCAAATTATAAATTTTGCGAGAGGAGTTACCATTATGGCTAACGACAAACCTGCAAAAACAAGCAAAAGCTATAGCGAAAACGAAAGCAAGTTTTTATCTGCAATAGAAAAATACGCACAGCAACAGCGAGAAGCTATGACAAGCGAAACAGAGCTTTTTGAAAAGCAGGCTTTGCAAAAGGCAGAGGAAGAGGGCTTAATAGACGCTTATAACC
>JAXJQK010000185.1:0-14265 GCA_036311185.1 Acutalibacteraceae bacterium
AAATTTGCTGTTGACTTTTACTGTGGTAATGCTATAATGTTTATATAAAATGTATAATAAAAATTGTTTCAGGGCGGGGCGAAATTCCCCACCGGTGGTAAAGCCCACGAGCGAAAGCTGATTTGGTGTAATTCCAAAGCCGACGGTATAGTCCGGATGACAGAAACATATAACAGCTGTAATTCTATTTTTATCTGCTTATAGGGTGTAAGTTCCTGTTGTAGATATCTTTTACAGCTGATTTAAAGTGTTTATTCAGCCACAATGCCCTGTGCATTGTGGCTTTTTTAGGTGATTTTTTATGCAGAGGTTTTCAGAAAAGGATTATTTATATATGCAAAGAGCCTTAGAGCTTGCTGAAAAGGCCAGAGGTTTCACTAGCCCTAACCCTATGGTAGGTGCTGTTATAGTTAAGAATGATAAAATTATCGGTGAGGGCTACCACCATAAATGTGGTGAGGCTCACGCAGAGGTTGACGCTTTTAATAACGCAACCGAGAATGTTGAGGGTGCAACAATGTATGTAACTCTTGAGCCTTGCAGTCATACAGGTAAAACACCACCCTGTGCTGATAGAATTATTAAAGAAAAAATAGCAAGAGTTGTAGTAGGTGCCACAGACCCTAACCCACTTGTAAGTGGTAGAGGAATTAAAAAAATGCAGGATGCTGGTATAGAAGTAAGCTATGGCTTACTTGCAGATAAGAGTATACAGCTTAATGAAATTTTTATGAAATATATAGTTGATAAAAAGCCATTTGTTGTATATAAATCAGCTACTACCCTTGACGGAAAAATTGCAACAGCCAAGGGTGAAAGTCAGTGGATTTCTTGCGAAAGCTCAAGAAATCAAGTACATATGCTAAGACATTATCTTAGTGGTATTATGGTGGGAATAAATACAGTAATAAGTGATAACCCTATGCTAAATTGCAGAGTAGACGGCTGTAAATCACCTGTAAGAATAGTTGTTGATTCATCACTGAAAATTCCTGTTGAGTCAAACCTTATACAGACAGCTGATAAATACAGAACAATAATAGCTACATTGCAGAGCGATACCTGTATAAAAGCTGAAATGCTAAAGCAGATGGGTGCAGAGGTTATATCTGTAAAAGAAAAAGATGCAAGAGTTGACCTTAATCACCTTATGGAAAAGCTGGGCGAAATTGGTATAGACAGTATTTTGCTTGAGGGTGGGGGTACGCTTGCCTTTAGTGCATTTAATCAAGGCATTGTTGACAAGGTAATTTACTACATAGCACCTAAAATTTTTGGTGGAGTAAATGCAAAAACCTCAGTAGAGGGTAATGGCTTTGATAAAATATCAGAAAGTGTAAAGCTAAAAAATATAACAACTAATATAGTAGATGATGATATCTGCATTACTGCATATGTTGATAAAGATTAAAGGAGGAAATGACTTATGTTTACAGGTATAGTAGAAGAAATAGGAAAAATTAAGGCTGTAAAAAATGGAGAAAAGTCATCAACTCTTACAATTTCAGCAAAAAAGGTTTTAGAAAATACAATATTAGGTGACAGTATTGCAGTAAATGGTGTTTGTCTTACTGTTACAAATATGGGCAGTGATTATTTCTGTGCTGATGTAATGGCTGAAACTATGAGAAGAACAAATCTTTCACAGCAAAAGCCAGATAGTCCTGTAAATCTTGAAAGAGCATTAACACCTCTTACAAGAATGGGTGGTCATATAGTAAGTGGTCATATCGACGGTATAGGTACTATTACCTCATACGAAAAGGAAGATAACGCAACCTGGGTAACTGTACAAACAGCTACAGAAATTTTGAAATATGTAGTAGAAAAAGGCTCAATAGCAATAGACGGTATCAGCCTTACAGTTGCATATGTAGATGATATTTGCTTTAAGGTTTCAATTATTCCACACACCTCACAGCAAACAACCTTGCTTGAAAAGGGTGTAGGTAATACGGTTAATTTGGAATGTGATGTTATAGCTAAATATGTTGAAAAGCTTATGGGCTTTAAAACTGAAAATAAACAAGAAGATAATATAACAGAAGAAATGCTTATTGAGTATGGATTTATGTAAAATGAAAGGAGAATTTAAATGTCAGATTACAAATTCAATACAATTAAAGAGCTTTTAGAAGATATAAGAAACGGTAAAAATGTAGTATTGCTAGACTCAGAGGACAGAGAAAACGAGGGTGATGTTATCTGTGCAGCAGAGCACGCAACACTTGAAAATGTAAACTTTATGGCTAGCTATGCTCGTGGACTTATTTGCACACCTATGACAAAGGAGTATGTGGATAAGCTTGGTTTCCCTCAAATGGTTTCACATAATACAGACAATCATTGCACAGCCTTTACAGTATCTATCGACCATATAGATACTACAACAGGTATTTCTGCGTATGAGCGTTCTCTTACAGCAATGAAAATTGTCGAGGACTCAGCAAGACCAGAGCATTTTCGCAGACCAGGTCATATGTTCCCACTACTTGCAAAAGATGGTGGTGTACTTGAGCGTGATGGTCATACAGAGGCTACCGTTGATTTAGTAAGACTTGCAGGCTGTAAGCCAGTAGGTTTGTGCTGTGAAATTATGAAGGAAGACGGCACAATGGCAAGACTTGATGATTTAATGGAGTTTGCTAAGAAACATAATCTAAAAATTGGTACAATATCAGACCTTATAAAATACCGTAGAGTTCACGAGGAGTTTGTTGAATGTGTAGCAAAAGCAAATATGCCTACACGCTATGGTGAATTTGAGATTCGTGGCTATGTAAATAAAATAAACGGTGAACACCATGTAGCACTTATTAAGGGCGATGTTACCGACGGTAAGCCTGTACTTTGTCGTGTGCATTCAGAGTGCTTAACAGGAGATGCATTAGGCTCATCAAGATGTGACTGTGGTCAGCAATATGATGCAGCTATGAAAGCAATAGCAAAAGAGGGCAGAGGTGTTCTTATATATCTTCGTCAAGAGGGTAGAGGAATAGGCTTGATTAATAAAATCAAAGCCTACGCATTGCAGGATAAAGGTATGGACACAATAGAGGCAAATATAGCTCTTGGCTTCCCAGCTGATATGCGTGATTACTCTGTTGGCTCACAGATTTTAAGGAATATCGGTGTTAAGGGATTAAGATTGATGACTAATAATCCTCTTAAAATAGACGGTTTGGAGGATTACGGTTTAGAAATAGTCGAAAGAGTTCCAATACAAATTGAAGCTAATAAATATGATGAATTTTACCTAAAAACAAAACAAGAAAAAATGGGTCACATACTTGACTTTAATAAGTAAAATTAACAGATAAAAATAAAAGAAAGAAGGATTTTTATTATGAATATTTTAGAGGGTAAGCTAATAGCAGAGGGATTAAAAATTGGTATAGTAGTAGGCAGATTTAATGAGTTTATCGGCTCAAAGCTACTTGGTGGTTGCGTAGACGGTTTAGTTCGTCACGGAGTAAATGACGAGGATATAGATGTAGCTTGGGTACCAGGTGCATTTGAAATCCCTGTAATCACAAAGAAAATGGCACAAAGCAAAAAGTACGATGCAATAATCTGCCTTGGTGCAGTTATCAGAGGTGCCACAACTCATTATGATTATGTTTGTGCGGAAGTTTCTAAGGGCATAGCACAGGTATCACTTGAAACAGGAATCCCAGTAATGTTCGGTGTAGTAACAACAGATACAATTCAGCAAGCAATTGAGCGTGCAGGAACAAAGGCAGGTAACAAGGGCTACGACTGTGCAGTAAGTGCCATAGAAATGGCAAACCTGCTAAAGAATATGTAAGCTGTCACAGAAATTATAAATGCCCTAGAATAGGGCAAGGGCATAGCACAGGTGTCACTTGAAACAGGAATCCCAGTAATGTTCGGTGTAGTAACAACAGATACAATTCAGCAGGCAATTGAGCGTGCTGGCACAAAGGCAGGCAATAAGGGCTATGACTGTGCAGTAAGTGCGATAGAAATGGCAAACCTACTAAAGAGTATGTAAGCTACCACAGAAATTATAAATGCCCTAGAATAGGGCAAGGGCATAGCACAGGTGTCACTTGAAACAGGAATACCAGTAATGTTTGGAGTAGTAACAACAGATACAATTCAGCAGGCAATTGAGCGTGCTGGCACAAAAGCAACGCATCTTGTTTGCATACAACAAACAAGATGCGTTGCTTTTAGATTACACTCTATTTTAATAAAGTATATAGATGACAGTAAAAAAACACAACACTTTTTGTTTTTTAATAAAATTTTAAGTTTTTTTATTTTCAATGATTACTTGTTGTTATTTTGTTGTTGATACTATATTATAATTAATTACAGAAAGAGGAAGTTAATTAATTATCTACCGTTAAGGTAGCAAAGTGCCATATAAATTATTTTACTTCATTCTTCCTAAAGAAATTTCTCACACTTAGACATTTAAACGAGTCTAAGATTCTTGTAACCTTTATAAATAATGAAAAAAAGACTGAAGGAGTCGGTAACCTTCAGTCTTTTTTTGCTTTTTTGTTTAACGTTAATGGTTGGGGGTGCCACAACCATTAATATTAAGCTCCTTTAAAAAACTAAAAAACAAGAAACTCGAAATTCTAAAAATGAATTTCGAGTTTCTTTGGAGCTGATAACGGGAGTCGAACCCGTGACCTCAGCCTTACCAAGACTGCGCTCTGCCTACTGAGCTATATCAGCACAATATTCATAAAGATATCTTAAATATAATAGCACAATCTATATAAAATTTCAAATGTTTTTATAAAAAAACAAATAAATTTTAAGTGAGTTTTTTTGTGTACTTTGCACAGTTATAAATGTGAAGAAATTTTATGTATTATAAAATTTTCAGACTGTAGACAACAGTTTCGTTGTCGTTGCCAGTTTTCGCCTTTCTTTTTAGGGTAAGTTCAACTATTGACATAGAGCCATTTGTATATATCAAAACCCTCCTCTTACTCTACGTAAAAGGAGGGTTTATTCAAGATTATTAAAAGCCTATGTATTTTTATATTATGCAAGAATATAAACGCTTACATCTCTTCTACCAAACTCGATACACTGGTCATATGAGAAGTAGAATAAATCTACTAATGCTGAACCATCCATAAGTGCTCCACCTGTATCTACAGCTGTTGCATAGCCATAAACATAACCGTCATCAGCTACTATATAAAGCTTTGTACCTAGTGGAATAATATTTGGGTTTACAGCAACACCGCCAACAAAAACCTCTTGACCTGATGCTGTAAGTGCACCTGGCTCTGCACAGTATGCTGTACCTGAACCGTGAAGAACACTTGTATAAACTACTTCGTTACCATTTTCATCGTAAATTACATTACTGTTTTCTGATAATGAACTATCACTTTTTACAGAAGCTGGTTTTTTTGTAGATTTTTTAGAAACCTTTGTACCTACTAGCACCTCTTGGTTTACAGGCTCTTTTGTAATATCTGTGCTTACAAGCTCTTCTTCTGTTACTTCACCATTAACAATTGTCTGCTTAGTAACAGTTTTAAATTCACCATCGACACCCTTTACAGCAACCTTGGTTTTACCCTCGGCAAGCTCATCTGTGTATGTTTCGATTGTCTCAAATGGAATTTTTTCAACAGCTGTTACATTTTTATATTCAACTCTTGTAACAACAATTTCCATATTATCTGTAATTTCATCTTCAAGCTTACAGTTTAATTTATCGTTTTTACCTAGCTTAACCTCAAGATAAGCTAAAGCCTCTTGTACTGTGCCCTCAGGTACTTTTACGATATCCTTTACACCATTTACACTAAAGTTTACAATCTTCTTTCCCTTTACAGTTACTGTCATATCAGCTGTAAGCTCTGTGTTCATTTTTGGTGTAACTATATGATCCTCTGTTATAATCAAATTTGATTTTTTAATAAAGTCAGCAACTGTACCGTTAGCCATCATATACTTGCTTGTATTGCCATTACTTTCAAGATAAACTGGAAAGGCTCTTTCGATATTTACTGTAACCAAACCATTCTCATCTGTTGATGTAACAACATCTGCACTATTAAGCTGTACACCTGCCTCTGACAATATATTGTCAACATTTGATGTCATAGTTGCAAGCTCAATCTGTTTGCCGTCAACATTAACAACTGCTGTTTTGTTTAACGCTGCTACTGAAAAAACTGATGTTAGCAAAATAGAGCTTACTGTAATAACAACTACAGATTTTTTAAATAATCTGCTCGCTTTGCCTTCGCTATTCATAGTAGTAATAAACATAAGTAATTTAAGAACTCCTATTCTTTCTAAATTTACTTCCGTAGCCTTATTTTTTAGCATAAATAATTTCTAGGTCTTAATACAGAAGCATTAGTTTAATATCTTGTTCTACATTTTGTATTATATCAGCTTTTTTAGGTATGTCAAATAAATGGGAATTTCATTTTTTGTGCACTTTAACAACAAGTGTGAGAATAATTTTCTCTAATATCTTAAGAATCGCTTTAAAAAGCCATTTCTCACTATTTAATTCAATCTAAAAAAGTTAAATTTCTGTACAAATTGCGAAAAATGAATTACAGCAAATTTACATTGGTTACAAAATTGTTTATTTTTCGATTTGTTTCGGTTATTTTGTAACAACTGTTGACATAAAAAGAGAATAGTCTCGACATTTTCACTTATATTATACTATTTTTATTCTGAAAAGGGATTTCTTTTTTGTAATATTATAAACAATAAAAATAGCAAGCCCCCATATATCTTTAGGGACTTGCCAAGTAATTTATTTGCTTTTTCTAAGCTCTGAAATCTTATCAAGTAGCTTCTCTGCACATTCTTCCTTACTCATTATAGGCAATTCTATGCAATCAGTTTTTGTTATAATAGTAATTACATTTGTATCAGTACCAAAGCCTGCACCGTTTTGCTTTAGATTATTTGCTACTATCATATCTATATTTTTACTTTCCAACTTTCTTATGGAATTTTCCATCATATTTTCAGTTTCCATACTAAAGCCACAGATAAACTGAGTTTCTTTTTTATTCGCTCCAAGCTGTTTAAGAATATCTTTAGTACGTTTTAGAGGTATACTCATATCGGAGTCACTTTTCTTTATCTTATTATCTGCAACGTTTAAAGGTGTGTAATCGGCTACTGCTGCTGACTTTATGATAATATCAGCATTTTCAGCATTAGCTGTTACAGCGTTGTACATATTCTCGGCACTATCTACCTTTATAGTATTAACAAAAGCGATATCCTCAAGTGCTGTATGACCTGTTACAAGAGTTACATTTGCACCTTTTAGCATTGCTACCTTTGCTATTGCATACCCCATTTTTCCTGTAGAATTATTTGTAATATAACGCACAGGGTCAATTTTCTCCTTTGTTGCTCCTGCTGTTACAAGTATATTAACTCCTTCCAAGCGTTGCTCATAAGCAAGCTCTTTTTCAATATATTTAAAAAGCTCGGCAGGCTCAGGCATTTTACCCTTACCTGTTGCTTTACAAGCCATATAGCCTGTTGCTGGCTCTATAATTCTGTAGCCGTATTTTTCTAAGGTTTTTATATTATCCTGTACAACAAGATTTTCATACATATTTACATTCATAGATGGTGCAATTGCAACAGGACATTTACAAGCAAGTAATGTTGAGGTTAACATATCGTCAGCTATTCCGTGTGCAATTTTACCTATAATATCAGCTGTAGCAGGTGCTACCATTACATAATCAGCCTCTGTAGCCAATTTTATATGATGTATAGATATTGGATAGGTTGTCTGGAAAGTATCAATAAAGCAAGGATTACCTGTAAGGGCTTCAAAGGTTTTTGTAGTTATGAAATTTTCTGCACTTTTAGTCATAATAACATTTACATTACAACCCTTTTTCACAAGCATACTTGCAAGATTAGGCATTTTGTAGGCAGCTATTCCACCACTTATGCATAACAATATATTTTTATCTTTAAGCATATTTTCACTTCCTTATATTATTACTCTACATTATATTATATTCATATATTGCATAAAGTAAAGCAAAGTTTAATAAAAGCCTTGCAAACGCATTATACTAAAGTGTATAATAGACCTGTTCAATAACCTCCAAAACACCGTTTGAACGATTCTTTTTCCGTCATACTTAGCCAATTTTTCTTGAAAGACATACAGTATTCCTGCAAAAAATTGTCGTCGTCTGACGAAAAAATTACTCGTTCCTACGACATTTTTCCGGTTATCGAACAGGTCTAATGTACTTTGTAAAATATTGAAATGGAATGATGTTATGATTTTAGCTTTAGATATAGGCAATACAAATATTGTACTAGGCTGTGTTGACAAAAACAACAAAGTTAATTCTCTTTTTAGAATTAAAACTGATATAAGCAGAACCAGCTGGCAATACGCTGTTGAAATAAAAAGTATGCTAAGCATAAATAATGTAACAAAAAACGAGCTTAGTGGCTGTATAATATCGTCTGTTGTACCTCCTTTAACTGGAGTAATAAAACAGGCTGTACAGATTGTTGCTGAGCTTGAGCCTATGGTGGTAGGTCCAGGAATAAAAACAGGACTTAACATTGCACTGGATAATCCTGCACAAACAGGAAGTGACTTAGTTGTAGATGCTGTAGCAACTATAAAGCAATATAAAACACCTGCAATAATTTTTGATATGGGTACTGCTACAACTGTATCGGTTATTGATGAAGATAAAACATATATAGGTGGTATGATTATACCAGGTATTATGATTTCTCAGGAAGCTCTTACAAGCAGAACCTCTCAATTACCTAAAATAAGCCTTGACTCACCAAAAAAGGTTATAGGTAAAAACACTATAGACTGTATGAAAAGTGGTGCAGTATATGGTAATGCAGCTATGGTAGATGGTGTTATAGAACGCATTGAGCAAGAACTTGGGCAAACAGCTACTATTATAGCTACTGGAGGTTTAGCTTCAAGCATTATGCCTTTCTGTAAAAGAAAAGATATAATTGTAGATAACGACCTTCTCTTAAAAGGTTTAAGAATAATTTACGATAAGAATAAATAAAAAATATAACGTGGGGCAACAATTTTGTTTTGTTGCCCTTATTATATAGAGGAATTATGTATGGATAACAATATTAACAAAAATATATCGCTACTAAAAAACGGATTAAAAACTAAATGGCTTGCAAAAAATATAATCTATTTACCTACTGTTGATTCAACTAATCAGGAGGTAAAAAGAATAGCCTCTATACACCCTAACGGTACTATAGTTATAGCCGAACAGCAAACAGCGGGTAAAGGCAGATTAGGCAGAGTATGGAGTTCACCAAATGGCACAGGACTATGGCTGAGCATTTTGTTAAAGCCTGAAATTGCACCAAACCAAATCGCTGGGATTACTCCTGTTTGTGGTTTAGGGGTATGCAAGGCTATACGCAAATACACAGGTCTTAATGCTCTTATAAAATGGCCAAACGATGTTATAATTGGTAACAAAAAAATTTGCGGTATACTTACTGAAACATCAGTAGAAGCTAACAAGATAAATTATGTAGTTACAGGTATAGGCATAAATATAAACACAACTGAATTTGATGACGATATAAAGCACAAAGCTACATCATTAAGCATTGAAACAGGTTCTGTTATTAACAGAGAAAATTTATTCCAAGAAATTATGCTTACTCTTGAAGAATATCTTGATAATTATTTTTCAAACCCTGAGGGTGATATATCTGAAGAATACGCAGTTCTTTGTGCTACACTTGGAAGAGAAGTTACCGTAAGCAGAGGCAATTCAACCTTTAGTGGTAGGGCTGTTGCTGTTGAGGTTACAGGTGATTTAGCAGTTGAGCTTGCAGATGGTACAGTAGAAAAGGTATCTTCTGGTGAAGTTACAGTACAGGGGATTTATTAAATTTTTAGGGAGTATCTGAAAACCAGATACTCCCTATATCATTTTACCTTTACAATATTTGTAACAATACCTTGTGGAGTAATGTCTACTACTCCATAGGTAGCTCCATAACCGTGAGCACTACCAGGATTCATAATATATAAACCATCTTCATACAGTGTTACTGGTGTATGTGTATGACCGAATAAAACTATGTCACAATCATTATACTTTGCGTGATTGATAATTCGATTGTATGTGAATTTTACATCATAAGCGTGGCCATGTGTTGACATTATTTTTTTACCCTCAAGAGTAAAAAATTGTTCTATAGGTAAATCAGCCCCCCAGTCACAATTACCTCTTACAGTAATAAACATCTTTTCAGGATAATTAGGCTTTACTTTATCAATATCATCAGCACCATCACCTAAAAAGAATACTACCTCTGCTTTGCTTTGTGACAAAAGAATATTATTTAAAGTTGTATAATCTCCGTGAGTATCAGAAATAACAAGTGCTCTCATAAAATCAATCTCCCTATAAAAATATTGTCATAATTATACACTACTTTTCATAATAATGCTATATAATACTAATACTTATTTAAACTCTAAAAAGGTATTAGTATAAAGGTGGTGTTATTTATGAATGATAAAGAAAAACAGATACAGGATATTTTAAATTCACTATCACAAAGGCTGGGTGAAAATCCTGACAAATTAAAGGCAAATATACAAAACGGAAATATGTCTAAAATGTTTAATAATATGGATAAAAAACAAGCTGATAAAATACAGTCAATTCTGAATGACAAAGAAAAAACAGAAAAATTATTAAGTACACCACAGGCACAAGCCTTACTAAAAAAACTGATGGGAGATAAGTAGAATGGATGATATAACAGGCAAGATAAGTCAGCTGTTAAGCGACCCACAGGCTATGGAGCAAATAATGAGCCTTACCAGCTTGCTTTCACCAAGCAACGAAGAAACTCAAGCACCAAAAAATGAGCCTGCAAAACCAGCACTACCGTCGTTTTCTGACGATACAATGAAAACAGTAATGAAAATTATGCCATTGCTGTCTAACATCAAGCAAGACGACGATACTACACGTTTGCTTAATGCCTTGCGACCATTTTTATGCGAAGAACGCCGTAAAAAGCTTGATGAGGCTGAAAAAATATTACAGCTGATAAAAATTTTGCCTGTTATTAAGCAACTTAACTTTTAAAGGAGAGTTGTATATATGAGAAAATATAGTGATGAAATGGATAAAATGCAACAAGAGGCACTACGCAGAATGCAAGAAATGCAAAGCAGAGGTAAGCCTGTAGCTGTATCTCATACTACAAACGCAGAACAACCACAGCCACAGGATAAAAAGCAAGCCTCTCCTGTTTCTGTACCTGATTCCGTACCTGTACATAAAAAGCCTGAAATATGCGATTCACAAAATAAGCAACCAAGCTTTTTTGAATCAATTTTCCACGACAAAGAACGAAGTCTTATTTTATTACTATTATTGTTATTAAGCACAGAAAAAACCGACACTGGCTTAATTTTGGCTTTAGTTTATCTTCTTATATAATTTTAACATTAACCTACCAAGAATATTTTCTTACAAAAACGGGCAAATCTCAATGATTGCCCGTTTTTTATCAAATATTCTTTATAATGATTTCAGTCATTAATAATATAAATTATGGAGTATCTGAAAACAGAAAAATGACTGAATATTTCGCTAATACGAGGCAAGTTTGAGCGAAAAAACGAAGAAATACTGACGTATTTCGAATATTTTTTTGCGAAGAATTTGCCCGTATTAGTAGAAATAGAGAGTTGTTTTGAGTTTTCAGATACGACCTAGTTCTTATCAAGAACAATTTTTTGAATCATAATTACATCTAATATCGTTAATTCACCATCAACATTTAAGTCTGCGTTTAAAATCTGTGCTTCTGTCAGTTCAACCTTACCAATTATATTTTTCATTAAATAGAGTACATCTATTATAGTAACTTCACCATCACCGTTTACATCACCCATTATTATTTCTACAATGCCACAGTGTATATTTGCACCTGTGAGAGGTTCGTTTTCAACACCTATTGAAATGCTATTCCACTTTCTTTCACTGCCTGCATAATATACATCAGTTAGATTAGTACAATTCTTAAATGCAGAAAGTTCAATATTAGTAACACTATCAGGAATTACTATGCTAGTTAAATTAATACAATTATAAAACGCTGTAAGTTCGATATTAGTAACACCATCAGGAATTATTACATTCGTTAGTTTTAAACAGGTAGCAAACACATGCCCACGAATAACAGTAATACTATTAGAAATTTTCACATTCGCTAAGTTAGGACAGCCACAAAATGCAGATTTACCGATATAAGTAACACTGTCTGGTATTGTTATGTTAGTGATATTCCAAGCGTTATTAAACGCAGATTCACCAATGGAAGTAACACTGTCTGGTATTATCACAGTATTTCTTATACCTTTATTAACAGCAAACGCACAATCACCAATAGTAATTACACCGTCAGGAATAATATAACTATCCAATGATTTATTTGGAGGATAACAAACTAATTCTGTTTGTGTTTTATTAAACAGCACACCATCTATGGAGGAATAATTTGTATTATTAGCCGAAACATCTATCTTAGTTAAACTAGTACAAAAATAGAATGCTTCTTCACCAATGGTACTAACGTTGTCTGGTATTATGATACTGGTTAAACTTGTACAGGATGAAAATGCTTGAATACCAATACTTGTAATGCTATTTGGAATTTCTATTTGTGATAGAGATGAACAATTTACAAATACAGAATCACCAATATGAATGACGCTGTCAGGAATATATATATCGGTTAAATTCCTACATAGATAAAACGCACAATCGCTTATAGTTGTAACACCATCAGGAATTGTTACACTGATTAAATTAGTGCAATCTCTAAATGCAGAAGAACCTATCTCTACCACAGAAACATTATCTATTACACTTGGTATTTCGATATTAGTCATACTTCCATTATATCCTTTAATTATGCAACCATCACCATTGTCGTTTAACTTATATGTCCACTTACCATATTTATCAGTATAAGTAAAACCGCTTTCAACCTTGTCTGTTGTTGCAGCTGATGCACTTAACTGCACTGATAATGTTATCCCTAAAATCATTGTAATTGTTAGTAGTATTGAAAATATTTTCTTCATCTTTTGCACCTCTCCGATTAATTATTTTTATAAATTTCTCAAAAATTTATTGTTTCATTGGCAACAGCTCCTTATGTGATTTTATTTATATTAAGTATATTTTAACATATTTTTTCTTATAGTCAATGTTATTTGTTTATATTGTACTAATTCCAGAGATTGATATAAAATAAGTTTTAACATTTATTAGGAACTATTCTATAATAAATGTTAGAGTAATAAAATAGAGCCTATATTCTTTAACTACTCAATACCCTAACAGATTCACAGAAGGCTGTAACAACAAAATAAAGGTACTCAAACGCAACGCTTATGGCTACCGTAACTTCTCTCGTTTTAGAAATAGAATTCTACATATATTCTCTAACCAACTACAGGCAACAGCTTAGTTGCCGTTGCCTGTTTTCGCTTTTCTTATTTTCGGGTTTCCCCAACTATTTGACATTGAGCCTATTTTCTTAACAAAAACGGGCAAATCTCAATGATTGCCCGTTTTTATCAAATATTCTTTATAATGATTTCAGTCATAAATAATACCAATTAATCCATCTGCAAAACAAGCCTTTGAATCATAATTGCATCTAATATTGTTAATTTACCATCACCACTTAAATCTACGTTTGCAACTTGTTCTTCTGTTAACGCTACATCACCAACTACATATTTCAGCACATAAATAACATCATCAACAGCAATTTCACCATCACCACTTAGGTCACCTGCTACTGGCTTTCCGTAGTTGAAATGTATATTTACGTTTGTAAGTTCTTCATTACTACCCATTGATATATTATTCCAATCACTTTCACTACCTGTGTAGTATATATCACTAAAATTAGGACAATCATAAAATAAATTATTACCAATATCAATAACACTGTCAGGTATTATTACACTATTTAGATTTCCACAACGAGAAAATACACCTCCACCCATAGTTGTTACACCATCTAGAATTGTTACGCTTATTAAACCATCACAATCTTCAAATGAATAATAACGGATAGTTTTTACACTATTTGGAAGGGGCTGTCTCACTAATCAAGTGAGACAGCCTAATTTTTATGCAAAAAAAGAAGGAGACTTCGGTGAAGAAGTCTCCAAAATGGTGTATAATGTAG
>JAXJQK010000186.1:0-5345 GCA_036311185.1 Acutalibacteraceae bacterium
AAATACAACCGATACACGTGGCAAAAAACGCAAAAAGGTTGTAGACACAGTGGCGGCTACAATAATTCTTGAGGATTATCTGAATTTTCGCAAGAATAACAAATAATAAATTGTAAAAAAACAAAAGGTTGCAATGCTTAAAATTTGCAACCTTTTGTCGCTATAAAGCCTATACTATTTCATCTCTAACAAGTAAACATCTTTTTGGCAGATTTTTCAGCTGATAATAATTCGATTGGATAACGCACTAACAATTTGTAAACTGTCCGATTTCTTATTGCAATTAAGGATTTAGGAATTTTTCAAAAAAATATAAAATTTTAGTTGACATTTAATGGAGTTTGTGTTATTATAATACCCGTTGAATGAATTAAATAAATTTAGGGGTATAGCTCAGTTGGTAGAGCAGTGGTCTCCAAAACCACGTGCCGAGGGTTCGAGTCCTTCTGCCCCTGCCAAAACATCCTTGAAATCTCGTGGTTTCAAGGATTATTTTTTATATTCGGCTTAGCAAAATGCACAAAAATTCCAAAAACAACGAAAATCTATAATTCAATTATTTCAACCGTTTCTAATATTTCCGTTGTTTTCGTTTGGTACATCATCATTATAGCATCAAATAAAAAAGGAGGGAAACCGTGCAACCAATTGTATTCGCAATCGTATTTCTTATTATTTCAGTTATATTGTTTTTTTATGGTATTCTATGTGTGAAGAAAGATAATGAAAAAAATTTCAATGTCACTAGTTTTATCCTTGCCTTTATATCGTTCTTATTTGCAATTTTTGCTTTTATTTATCCTTACATTAATGAAGATAACTCTAGTAAAAAAAACAATATTGATACGACAGAAACAACGTCTAACATATCAACTACTGTAGTGACACCTTCTTTAAATATTTCAGAAGGTACTATTAGATTATATTTAGGGAACTCACATCAAATAGGGTATTCTATTTCACCTCCCTCTGATAAAAAATATACTATAGTTTGGAAAAGTAGTAATCCCAATATTGTAAGCGTCGATAGAAATGGCACATTAATCTCTAATTCAGTTGGAGTGGTTAGAATTACCGCCACTCTATCAGATTATCCAAACACTTCACAAAGCATCACAGTTTTTTCCGAATGTATAGCACAAAATAATGGTAAAATAGACATTACATATAATCAAATTCTTAAAAATGAGGTGACTGGAAAATATTATGTTTTCTTCAACATTTCAAATTATAATGACACCGTGATTTCAAAAACCAGAGTGGAAATATATAATACTGATGGAAAAATGTATGATGAACAAGAAGGAGGTAATACTTCAAAACTAAGTAATTTTATTGGGTATTTTGATTTAGAAGACAATGTACAGTATTTAGCAATCGGCTACATAATATTAGAAGATGGTACGGAATATTCATCATCTAGTCAAATTATATCAACTAATCAAATCAAGTGATTAAATATTGAGGTGAAATTTTATGCAATCTATCAAATGTGAATTATGTGGTAGTAATCAGCTTATCAAAAAAGATAGTTTCTTTCAATGCGAACATTGTGGCACAAAATATACACTTGAAGAAGCAAGAAAGCTGATAGTTTCGGGTACTGTTGAAGTTAGTAAAGGAGAAGCAGAAAAAGAAGATTTATTAAAAAATGGTAATCTTTTTATTTCAGAAAATGATTTTGAAAACGCTAATAAGGTTTATGAGATATTACATTTTCAATATCCTGATGACCCTTCTGTAAAAAGATACGCAACTGAATTAGTTTTCAAAAAAACGATTTATGAATGTGAGATAGAAAAGAAAAAAATACTAACCAAATTTGTTAATTTCTGTAAAAATCTATCAAGTGGACGCCAAGCAAACAAATACGAATTTCACATTACCGACTACTTATCCAATATAAATCAAAAAAGAAAATTCCTTACTAATCAGGGTATAGATGATTTAAGTTTAATAGATCATATTGAATTCAATATAATAGAGACATATAATACCTTAAGCAAAAACAACCATTTTAAAAACTATTTTGAAAAACAACTTATTTTTAATTATAATAAATGTTATTTTACTGAAACTTATATAGACAAATATACGTTTTCGAAAATAACATCAAAATGGATACAAAAGCTTACCGAGAAATTTCTTGACGAAGTTAATCAAGGCGAAAATTCTTTTCAAGAATTACTGTATTACGGTGATTTCGACACAATAACAAGTAGTATTGTAATAAAAAAATTATCATTACCAAATGTAAATACACAATTTTGGAATGTATTTGTTGAAGGAATAGAATGTGGTAAATTTTTGAACTCAAATAAGTGTCTTTTAGATGACTTACTTCTTGATGAAATGTACGTTTACAATTATTCAGAAGAAATACTTTTTGCTTATGGTAATTCTATATCTGTGATCACTGATACAGAGTATGGAATAAGTACTACGAAGTATAAAACAAAAACAATTATCGACTTATCTCACTTACAGATGTTAGCGTCAAAAAAGAACCCTAATATGTTTTGTAAGAAATGTGGTGGTGCTCTACGAGGGTTGTTTTCTAAAACTTGTACAAGATGTGGTGCAAAATATTAATATGTCGGTTCAAGCTATGCTAATAAATCCACTGTTTCCGTTTGGTACAGCATCAATATAGCTTCAAAAATAACGACCGTTTTAGCAAACAAACATTATTATTTAAACCTCTTCTACATCTCAAACCCATCCGTAATCCCACTAAGATAAGCTGTATCTTTCTTAACATAATATCTTTCAGTAATTTCAGATGTGCTATGTCCAAGCAGGTCTGCAACCTGTCGTGGGGTGAGGCATTTTATACTGCCGTCGGGTTGTTTTATGCCGTTTACGAGGTTTGTTGCGAAAGTATGGCGGAGAGAGTGCAAACCTTTGGTTTCTATTTTTGCGGCTTTGAGTATGCGGTAGAAGCGTTTGCGGAAGTTTACAGGCTTAGTAAAATTTCCGTTTTCGTCAGGTATCAAGGGTGCGTTCTCACCGAAGTAGAATTCTTTTCTCATGTCGAGTATCATTTCTATTGCAGTATCGTTGAGTGGAACATCTCTTTTGCTTGTTGCACTTTTGAGCTTGCCTACCTTGATTTCTCGTCCTTTCTCTGCTGTAACACCATCACGCTTTGAGATTTCCTTTACACCTCTGTTAAGGTGCATTACTCGGTTCTCAATATCAATATCGCTGTTTAGCAAGCCTAACGCTTCGCCTGCTCGTATGCCTGTGTTCAGCATTAGGATATACGCACCTGCTTGTTGATATTTTCTCTTGCCGTTTGAGAATACGCTCAAGGCTTCGCTTTTAAACCTTTCAATCTCCTCAGGAGTGAACACCGTTACGGTTTCATTTGTGGGGAGATTTTCTTTTCCCTGTGAAGCCATAAAGTTACTTTTCTTAATCATTGTGATACTTTGCATAGGATTCTTCTGAATAAATTCCTGTTGCATTAGGTAACGGAAGTATTCATTCAGTAGATTATGTATTTTCTTAACCGTAGTGTAAGCATAACCCTTTTGCATACGGTCATTAAGTATTTGTTTGATGTCAGCTGATTTTATGGTGGATACAACTCTATCACCGATTTCAGGATAGATATGGTGTTTGGCTGTAGCTTCAAGTCTGTCATAGGTTGTACGCTCTACCGAAGGATATTTAAACACCTCTAGCCAGCTCTGCATACTGTCTTTAAGCCTTTTCTTTGATTCCTGCGACTCAATTATTGCACTGTTGAAGTCTGCAATATACTTTGTCATCTTCTTGTTGACCTCAGCCTTTGTTGTACCTGAAAAGCTCTTTCGTTTCCTTTCACCACTTTCATCCATATACCAAACCACACCACCCCAACGGTTGTCTGTTCTTTTGAATGCGTTTCCGTTGGTTAGTAATTTTCTTGTTGACATAATATCAACCTCCTTTTCAAGTACAACAACATACCACAAAGCTATTTAAATATCCAGACCAAATTCAAACCCTCACAAATCGCCTGTGTTGCCTGTTTTCTATATTTCGATTACTGTTCCGATGAATGTAATTAAATCGCAACACGTGCTTAACACGGCTTAAATTTGGCGATTTATTGGTATTGAATATCACTAGCTATTTTTTTGATGTAATGACTAAGAGTAATACACTAAGTAACACATAGAAATCGCTTAAACACTTATAAAATTCAACTTTTGGGATACCTTATGTAACACAACTCTCAAAAAGTAACACCTTTTTAAATCCCCGAACGGCGTTGCCGTACGGTGTAATTCGGCAGTATCCGTGCTTGCACGGAATACGCCTTTATCCTGCTTTAAATTCTACCACTATCAAACTGCTGTTTTAGAGTGACTTTTCACTGTGTTATTCACGGTGTTTTTTACTTTTGCTTTTAAATATTCTTCGTTAACTTTAAGAATTTGTTGCTCGTGGAAATAATCAATTGCCTGTTGTATAGGTAGAATGGTGTACAGTAAATTCCCATTCCTTACCATACCTGAGCTTGTATATACCTTTGTTGGTTCTGTTGTAATCAAGTGCTTATCTTCAAGCTTAGCTACATATTTCCTTACTGTATTCTGACTCATTTTCACAGCCTTACCAATAGTTTTGTAGCTTGGGTAGCATTGAAATGTTTTTCTATCTTCGCAGAACATTAAGTAGCTGTATATAGAAATTTCTCCCGAGGACAATCCTAAACTAAAAATCTCATTGGGCATAGGAAAGTAATTTTTTATTGCATCTCGTTTATAGCTTTTCAATTTTTACCTCCTGTATTTTTATCAATCCATTCAATTAATTTTTCTTTTGGAATTACAACTCTGCTTCCTATTTTTATACTTGGGAAGCCTTTTGTTTTTGTTAACTCATAAGCACTTGTACGACTTACCCCAAGCACAGTTGCCAAGTCTTTTACTGACAGCATTAAAGGTAATTCATCATAGCTTTTATATATCAACTGTTTCATCTTTCTTTATCATCCTTCAAAATAAAATATCCTTTCTCTACAGACTTTAACATAAACCGTATGTCGAGAAAGTAAGAATTATGCAAGTGATTAAAATAGTTTTATCTTTGTTTACAGTAACGCAATTATTGACAAGCAGAAAAAAGAGACCACGAATTTCGTGATCTCCAATTTAAGCTTGCTATGTAATTTTAATTCATCACTTCAATTACAGTTTTTGCACCTAATTTAACGTGAGTTCGACAGAAATTAGCAATAAAAAGGCAAAGCAAGGCTGTTATTCAAGTGTAAAGAAGGTTTTTTAGGCAAAAAAGAGTATGCGATTAAAGCAGATAGAATATTAACAAGAAAATTTTCAATCGAACGATGA
>JAXJQK010000187.1:0-2326 GCA_036311185.1 Acutalibacteraceae bacterium
AAAGAGAGTTGTCTGAAAGCTTATGAAAATCAGGAATATCCATTTGAAGAGCTTGTTGAAAATGTAGATGTAAACAGAGATATGTCAAGAAATCCATTGTTTGATGTTATGCTTACACTACAGAATAACGAGGAAGCTGATGTACAGGAAATTGATGTTAATATTTCTAATGCTGTCAGCACAAATACTATATCTAAGATTGACCTTGATTTTAATATTGACGAATATGATAAGGTGTTTGTAATATGTCTTGATTATTGTACAGATTTGTTCAGCAAAGAGACTGTACAGAGAATGTTAGATAATTATTTGGAGTTATTAAGAAGTATAACAACAGCACCTGAACTTACAATTAATAATCTTGAAATGATAACAGCTGAAGAACGTAATATAGTTTTAAATCAGTTTAATGATACATATATTGATTATCCAAGAGATAAAACTGTAATAAACCTTCTAGAAGAAAAGGCTGTTAGTATTCCTGATAGAATAGCACTTAAATTTAAGGATCAGCAATTAACATTTAAAGAACTTAATGAAAGAGCGAATCAGCTTGGAAATTTATTACGTGATAAAGGAATAGGTGCAGAGGATTATGTAGTTCTTATTTCAGATAGAAGTATAGAAATGCTTGTATCTATATATGGTATTATGAAATCTGGTGGAGCCTATGTTCCATTATCTACTACAACACCAAAGGAAAGAATAGAATACATAATTCAGGATTGTAGTGCTAAGGCGGTTGTATTAAATACAACTGATGCAGAATTTGATACTGATATTCCGATTATTCATTTAGATGATAATGAGTATTTAAGTGCAGTAATAGAAAATCCATCACAAATAATAGATGTAAATAATGCGGCGTATATGATTTATACATCAGGTACAACAGGAAAACCTAAGGGAGTTGTAATAGAACACCGAGGTTTGTTGAATCTGTTAAAGTCTTATGAAGATATATACAATATGACAGAAGATGATATTGTATTGCAGTTTGCAAGCTATTGCTTTGACCAATCTGTTTGGGATATATTCAGTATGGTTTGGAATGGAAATGCTGTTTGCGTATTACCGGAAGATACTGTAAGAAATCCTGAAAAGTTGGCTGAATATATTGCAAACCAGAATGTAACACTTACATCATTAACTCCTGCATATATTAATATTTTGAATCCAAATGATTTCCCAAGTTTGAGATTGTTGGATTCAAGTGGTGAAGCGGGTAATCTTGAAACATTGAAAAAGTGGTGTGAAGCAGGAAAGAGAGTAATAAATACTTATGGTCCAACAGAGGTTACAGTAAATACTTCAAGCTATGAGGTTACAGCAAATTCTGATAAATTACCTATAGGAAAGCCTATTTATAATACTCAGACTTATATAGTAAATCCTGAATATAAGCTTTGTGGAATAGGTGTTTGTGGTGAGTTGTGTATAGCTGGTGACGGTGTTGCAAGATGTTATTTCAATAGTCCTGAGCTTACAGCCGAAAAATTTGTTGATAATCCATTTGGAAATGGCAAATTATACCGAAGCGGTGACCTTGCAAGATGGTTACCTGACGGAAATATAGAATATTTGGGTAGAATAGATGAACAGGTAAAAATCAGAGGTTTTAGAATTGAGCTTGGCGAGATTGAAAGTCGTATAAGAGAGATTGAAGAAGTAAGTGATTGTGCTGTAATTGTAAGAGCAGATAAGGGTGGAGATAAAGCTCTTTATGCATATTTTATAAGTGATATACAGCTTGAAATTGCTGAAATCAGAGATAAACTAGGTAAATCGTTGCCTGAGTATATGATACCTGCATATATGATGCAGATTGATGAAATACCTGTGACAACTAACGGTAAGCTTAACAAAAGAGCTTTGCCAGAGATTGAAAGCAAAATAACAAAAGAATATCTTGCACCACGCACAGAGGCTGAAAAGGTAATCTGTGAAGTATTTGGTGAAATACTGGGAGTGGAAACAGTTGGAATAAATGACGGATTCTTTGAGCTGGGTGGACATTCACTAAGAGCAACAAGACTTGTAAATAGCATTGAAGAAAGACTTGGTGTGAAAATAGCTCTTAAAGATGTATTCTCACATACAACACCTGAACAGCTTGCAAAAATTGTTGATAGCTCAACAGGTGAAGAGTATCTATCTATTCCAAAGGCAGAGGAAAAAGAATATTATCCAATGTCATCTGCTCAGAAGAGAACATTCTTAATTCAGCAAATGGAGCCTGAGGCAGTTACATATAATATGCCACAGAGTATGAAGCTTGAGGGTGAGGTATATCCTGAAAAGCTAAAGTCTGCATTACAGGAAATGA
>JAXJQK010000188.1:0-6192 GCA_036311185.1 Acutalibacteraceae bacterium
ATCGGTAGTAGGTAGCTTTAATAATTGGGATGAAACATCAAACCATATGTCAAGAATAGGAAATGGCGACGTATGGGAATGTTACATAAATGGTGTAAATGAGTATGATTCTTATAAATATTGTATAGAGTCAATTAATTTTGAAAGATTATATAAGTCTGACCCGTTTGGATTTCACTTTGAAACAAGACCAAACAACGCCACAGTTGTTTATGATGTAGACAGCTATGATTGGAATGATAAGCAGTGGCTTGAGGAGAGAGCTAACAGAAATCCTAAAAGCTCACCAATGAATATTTACGAGGTGCACGCAGGTTCTTGGAGAAAATATTTAGACGGTAATTTTTATAATTACAAAGAGCTTGCTAATCAGCTTGTACCATATGTTAAAGAAATGGGGTATACACATATTGGTCTTATGCCTATTATGGAGCACCCTTTTGACGGTTCTTGGGGATATCAGACAACAGGCTATTTTGCACCAACCTCACGTTATGGTGAGCCAAAGGACTTTATGTTTTTTGTGGATAAATGTCATCAAAATGGTATAGGTGTAATTTTAGACTGGTCAATTTCTCAGTTTCCTAAGGACGAATACTCTTTGGCAAAATTTGATGGTACCTGTTGCTATGAATATAACGACCCATTAAAAGCAAACAGAGAAGAGAAAAACACATTGGTATTTGATTACTCTCGTTATGAGGTTATAAGCTTTTTAAATTCCAGTGCAGTATTTTGGGCTGAAAAATATCATATAGATGGACTAAGACTTGATAATATTGCTGCTATGCTTTATCTTGACTATAATAAGTCTGGTAAAGAGTCGGCTAAAAATCAATTTGGTGGAAAAGAAAATCTAGAGGCTGTTGCATTTATACAAAATCTAAATATAGGCATACACGAGCGTTTTCCTAATATTATGACATTTGCAGAGGAGTCTACTGCGTGGCCTATGATTTCTAAGCCAGTTGTTCAAGGTGGACTTGGCTTTGACTTTAAATGGAATATGGGCTGGATGAACGATATGCTTCACTATATGTCGCTAGACCCATTCTATCGTCCATTTAACCACGCAAATATGATTTTCTCATTCTTCTATGCTTTTGCAGAGAGCTTTGTTTTGCCTATATCTCACGATGTAGTAGTATACGGAAAGAAATCACTGCTAAGTAAAATGCCTGGAGATTTTAACAGTAAGTTTGATCAGGTGAAAATCTTTATGGCTTATATGATGATGCACCCTGGTAAAAAGTTAACATTTATGGGTACAGAAATAGGACAAATGGAAGAATGGAATACAGATACTGAGCTTTCTTGGGAAGTATTGGAGTATCCTAAAAATAATAAGCTACAGCATTTTATAAAATGCTTAAATAAATTTTATATAGAAAATCCACCAATGTATGAGATTGAAGAATCATGGGACGGTTTTCATTGGATTCATCACGATGATTTTACTCAATGTGTTCTTGCGTTTAGAAGATTAGATACTAATGGTAATGGAATTATCGCTGTATGTAATTTCTTGCCTATAAAGCGTGAGCATTATAATATAGGTGTTCCACATAAAGGAATTTACGAAGAGGTTTTCAATACAGATAGTATTGAATTTGGTGGCGAAGGTTTAAGTAATGGACAGAATATAAAAACTGTTGAGGTATCAATGCACGGCTATGATCAAAGCTTGGAGCTTACCATTCCACCACTTTCAGTTATGTATTTTAAATGTAAGGAACGTATAGGTGAAAGTAAGGGAGTTAATGTAGCCAAGGAAGATGAGGAAACGATAGAGGAATTTATGGAGCTAAGCGGAAAAATTGCCGTTTTAGAGGGAATAGAAAATTCTGATATTGATAAAAAGCAGAGTAATAATTCAAAATTAGCTTCAAAAAACATACCAAAGCCAAAGGAAGAAAAGACATCAGAAAGAGTAGATATTATAATAGAGAATGATGTTAAAGAGGTAGCACATAAGGTAGCACAACAGTTAAAGAATGGTTCTGCTGTTGTAAATAAAAAAGCATAAAAACTGTGTTATAATATTGAATTATGACATTTTGATTAGAATACAGGTATATATAATAAGGAGGAAATGAAATAATGTATCCAAAGCAAACTACGGTGGCAATGATACTTGCCGGAGGACAAGGAAGTAGATTGGGTGTATTGACAAGAAAACTTGCAAAGCCAGCTGTGCCATATGGTGGTAAGTACAGAATTATAGACTTCCCGCTATCTAACTGTGTAAATTCAGGTATAGGAGCAGTAGGTGTATTAACACAGTATCAGCCACTTGTACTTAATGAGTATATAGGTAATGGCCAGCCTTGGGACTTAGATGGTAGATATAACGGTGTAACCTGTCTTAGTCCTTATCAGCAAATGGATGGTGCCTATTGGTATTCGGGTACAGCTAATGCTATCTACAGAAATATGAATTTCATTGAAAGATATGACCCTGAATATGTAGTAATACTTTCAGGTGATCATATTTATAAAATGGATTACGCTAAGATGATTTCAGCACATAAGAAGAATAAGGCAGCTTGTACTATTGCAGTAATTGACGTACCTCTTGAGGAGGCATCAAGATTTGGTATTCTTAATACTAATCCTGATGGTTCAATTTATGAATTTGAAGAAAAGCCTAAGAACCCAAAAAGCACAAATGCTTCAATGGGTATTTATGTGTTTAGCTGGAGTAAGCTTAAAAAATATCTTGAAGAGGACGAGGCTAATCCTGACTCAAGCAACGACTTTGGCAAGGACGTACTTCCTGCAATGCTTCAAGCAGGCGAGAGAATGTTTGCCTATGAGTTTGAAGGCTACTGGAAGGATGTAGGAACAATAGATAGTCTTTGGGAAGCTAATATGGATTTGCTTGATCCAAAGACAAAGCTAGATCTAAGTGGAGAAACAGAAAAGATTTATTCAAGAAATCCATCAATGCCTCCACATTACATAGGAGAAAATGCTAAAATCCAAAATTCACTTGTTTCAGATGGTTGTGATGTAGACGGTACTGTAGAATTTTCTATACTGTTTTCAGGTGTAACTGTAGGTAAGGGTGCAACTGTTACAGCCTCTATACTTATGCCTGGTGCAGTAGTTGAAGACGGTGCAGTGGTAGAATATGCTATTGTATCTGAAAAAGCTGTAGTTAAAAAGAATGCACATATCGGAAACAAGAGAGAGAATGTAAGTAATGATGACGAATGGGGTATAGCTGTAATCGGTGACGGAGTAACAATCGGTGAAAACTGTGTTGTAAAGCCTAAGGCGATGATAGATGCCGATGTTTTGGAGGTAGAATAATATGAGAAATAACGAAGTGCTTGGTATTATTTTCGGCAATGCTGGTGTAAATGATATGCAGTCATTAACTTCTCACCGTGCAATGGCTTCTGTACCTTTTGGTGGAAAATACCGAATGGTTGATTTTACTCTTTCTAATATGTCAAACAGTGGTATTAAAGATATAGGAATTATAGTAAATAAAAACTTCTTTTCACTTATGGAGCACGTAGGTTCAGGTAAAAACTGGGATCTATCCAGAAAAAATGGTGGAGTTCATTTGCTACCTCCTTTTATTCAGTCAGGTGAAATTTTGGGTGATTCAATAGTAGAAAGCCTATATTCTATAAGAAGATTTTTAAGAGATGCCTCTGCGGAGTATGTGTTACTTACTGAATGTGGTTTTGTAGCAAATGTTGACTACGGTAATATGATTCAATCTCATATTGATAATAATGCTGATTTTACAATAATGTATGTATCAGGCTTAACAAGCACCAGCAGACGAGATGCCCTAACATTTACTACAGGCACAGACGAAAGAATTGAGGAGTTTATGGTTGAGCCTTCTGCAAAGCCAGAAAGCAATGTTGCAGTTGGAGCTATACTTACCAATCGTAAGCTTTTGCTTGAGCTGGTACAGGAAAGTATTAGTAAAAATCAGCTTAACTATGTGCGTAATATTTTCCAAGCTGGTGTAAGAAAATATAGATTTTTTGGATATAAATTTGAGGGCTATTATTCATTAATAGGCTCAATAAATGAGTATTTTAATTCTAATATGGATTTATTAAACAGAGAAAACAGACAGGCTCTTTTTAATAGTAAATTTCCTATTTTTACAAGAGTGCGTGATGATATGCCAAGTAGATATGGTCTTAATTCATCTGTTAAAAATTCACTTATTGCTCAGGGCTGTATCATTGAGGGTGAGGTTGAAAACAGCATAATCTCTAAGGGTGTGCGTATAGGCAAGGGTACAAAGGTAAGCAATTGTATTATTATGCACGACACAAAGATTGGTGAAGGTGTAACCTTGGATTATGTTATCAGTGATAAGGATGTAGTTATCAAAGACGGTAGATCTCTATGTGGATATGATTCATTCCCAATTTACATTCCAAGTGAAAAGGTGTTATAATATAATACTAAACACCGTTTAAAATACAGAAATCATTTCGGCATATTTTGCACTGCACTTCATACTGCGTCCTCGCAAGGCGACAGCCTTGCTGTGGGTCAGTATTCGTTCAGCACAAAATCTGCTCGAAATTCTTTTACAGATTTTAAATGGTGTTTAGTATAAAAAAGAAAAATACGGAGGTAAAATATATAATGAAAATTCTTTATTGTACAAGCGAAGCTAATCCATATGCAGGTACAGGTGGTTTGGCTGATGTTGCAGCATCATTACCTAAGGCATTACGTCAGCGTGGTGTAGATTGTAGAGTGGTTATGCCACTTTACGGAGATATTCCACAATATCTTAAAGATGGTATGAAGTATATTAATAACTTTACAGTTCCTGTAGCGTGGAGACATCAGTACTGTGGTCTTTTCTGGGCAGAGTATGATGGTGTTATATTCTATTTTATTCATAACGACTATTACTTTACAAGAGATGGCTTATATGGTTTTTATGACGATGCAGAGAGATTTTCTTATTTCTCAAGAGCAATTCTTGAAATGCTACCATATATAGATTTCCATCCAGATCTTATTCATACAAACGACTGGCAGACATCTTTGGTGTCAACCTACTACTATTTCTTCTATTCAAAGAATCCTTGGTATAGTAACATTAAGAGTCTTTACACTATCCATAATATTCAGTATCAGGGAATGTACGGCTGGGAGGTTAATACTGAGTGTGTAGGTATTCCTGCTGACAGTGCAAAGCTACTTGAGGTAAAGGGCGATCTAAATATGGTTAAGGGTGCTATAGAGACTGCTACAAGAATTTCTACAGTAAGTCCATCATATGCAGGTGAAATTCTAGACCCTTGGTTCTCTCACGGATTAGACGGTATTTTAAGAGAGAAATCATATAAGCTATGTGGTATTCTAAACGGAATTGATAACGATAGCTATAACCCTGCAACAGATTTCCAGATGTATGCAAATTATACACCAGAATATCCACAGGGCAAGGAAGAGTGTAAACGCAAACTACAAGAAAGATTGAGCCTTCCTCAAAGAGGAGATATCCCTATGATTGCTATGGTTTCTCGTTTGGTTAGTCATAAGGGTCTTGATATTGTTCGTGATTCTATCGAGGATATCCTTAATAAGAACGATGTTCAATTTGTAGTTCTTGGTTCAGGTGATAAGGAATATGAGGATTATTTCCGTTCACTTCACAACAGATACCCTGGTAAGGTTTGCTTCTGCCCTGGTTTTGTACCAGAGCTTGCACGTAAGATTTATGCAGGCTCAGATATATTCCTAATGCCTTCAAAGAGCGAGCCTTGCGGACTTTCTCAGATGATAGCTTTAAGATATGGTAGTGTTCCTGTAGTAAGAGAGGTTGGCGGATTAAGAGATTCAATTCACGATAGTCAGGATGGCTACGGAAATGGCTTTACATTCAAAAATTATGATGCTAATGATCTACACTATGCTTTAACAAGAGCTATTAACGGCTATTGGAACCGTGATGGCTGGAGACAGCTTGTATACAGAGCAATGACAAGCGATAACTCTTGGAACCGTTCAGCTAATGACTATATTAATGTATATAGAGATACAATTGATAACTGGAGATAAGTAACCATAAAATGGGGCTGTCTCACTAGCGAAAGTGAGGCAGCCCCTAAATCATGTGATTTTGCAAACAAAACAGCACCCAAGTTTTTAAATTGATGAAAAAAATTGCATAGCAAAGCTGAGGTATTGCTA
>JAXJQK010000189.1:0-18935 GCA_036311185.1 Acutalibacteraceae bacterium
ATATTTTGCACCACACTTCATACTGCGTCCTCGCAAGGCGACAGCCTTGCTGTGGGTCAGTATTCGTTTGGCACAAAATCTGCTTGTAAAATTCTTGTCCACTTTTTATTAGAGTTTAGTATAATTTTCAATTATTTGATTTTATAATTTTTTGAATAAATAAACCTCCTTCGTGTAATAATAGTAATATCACAAAGGAGGTTTTAACTATGTTAGATAGAATTGCACTTACTCTTCTGATAATAGGTGGAATTAACTGGGGTTCTGTCGGAATTTTTCAGTTTGACCTTGTAGCTTGGTTATGTGGCGGTCAAACCGGAATGATAAGTAGAATTATTTACACTCTCGTAGGTTTATCTGCTTTATGGTGTATTTCGCTATTATTCAGAGAAAGAACCGAAACAACCACTATTACATCTTAAATAACAAACGGACTGTACATCATATAATGAGACAGTCCGTTTTCTATTTACTTTACAAGCATATCTCCTCTGCCGATATCACTTTTTAAAATATCTCTAAGAAGAATACCTACATTTTCACCTGCATGTGCAACATCCAAAACTTTACGGAATTGTTCTATGCCTGCAACAACTACATCTCTACTGGTACCGTCAACACGCTGTAGAGTAACTGTATCTCCTGTACATATAGAACCTGACTTAATACATCCTGTTATAACTGTACCTTTTCTCGTAATAGAGAATACATCCTCAACAATTATACTAAAACTATATCCTGAATTATCGTTTGTAGCATAACTAAATTGTTGATTATTAATCTCTGGATTATTTAGATGATTGTTACGCTCTTCGTAATATATTTCTACATCTGATTTAGATGATTTTTTAAAAAAATCAAATAATCCCATATTGTACTCCTAAATAAAATTAGTTCATATTATTTACAATTTCCTGAGTATCTCTTGCGATTACAAGCTCCTCATTTGTTGGAATAACATATACATCAATCTTACTGTCATCAGTTGAAATTTTTGCTTCTTTACCTCCAACTGTCTGCATATTGATTTCTTTGTCAATCTTTACGCCAAAGCAAGCAAGCTGTTCACAGATAGCTTCACGATGGTGAGCCTGATTTTCACCAAGACCTGCTGTGAATATCATAGCGTCACAGCCACCAAGAGCCACATAATAACCACCGATAAACTTTTTGATTTCATATTGTAGAATATCGTGTGCAAGAATTGCTCTCTCGTTACCCTCATCTGCAGCCTTTGTAACATCTCTGTCGTCACTTGAAACACCTGAAATACCAAGCAAGCCAGACTTTTTATTAAGAATATCACTCATCTGCTGAGGTGTTAGATTCTCTTTTTCTTCAATATATGTTACAACAGATGGGTCAAGAGTACCACAACGAGTACCCATCATAAATCCATCAAGAGGTGTAAGACCCATACTTGTATCTATAACCTTACCATTTTCAATAGCTGTAATTGATGAACCATTGCCTAAATGACAAGAGATAATTTTAGTACCCTCAAGTGATTTACCTGTTAGCTCAGCATAACGGTTACTTACATAACGGTGAGATGTACCATGGAAGCCATAGCGACGAATATGATATTTTTCATAATATTCATATGGCAATGGGTAAATATATGCTTTAGGTGGCATTGTAGAATGGAAGGCTGTATCAAAAACTACAACCTGAGGAATTTCGTTACCGAATACCTCTAGGCAAGCCTCAATAGCCTGTACATGACCAGCATTATGAAGTGGTGCAAGTGGAATTAAATCTCTGATACCCTCAATAACTTCAGGTGTTACAAGTTCACTTTTACTAAAGCGTGCACCACCCTGTACTATTCTATGACCAACTGCAGTAATTTCAGTTGTGTTTTTAATTACACCATATTCTGCATCTGTAAGCATTGCATTAACCTGCATAAATGCATCCTTATGGTTTTGCATAGCTACTTCTTTTTCAATTTGTTTACCGTCACTTGTTTTATGACCGATAACGCTCTTATCCAGACCTATTCTTTCACAGTTACCCTTACAAAGAACCTTTTCGTGGTCCATATCAAATAGCTGATACTTCAAAGATGAGCTACCGGCGTTAATAACTAAAATCATCATTGCATTTATTCTCCTTAGAGTTAAATTTTCGTTGCTATTGTACAACTACTATTATATAATAGTACAAAAAGCTGACAAATTCAACCTTTTTGACTAATAAAATTAAGAGGGGAGTTATTATTTTGAACAACTATGCTATAATCAGTGAGTTTAACCCATTTCATAAGGGACACAGGTTTTTAATTGACTCTTGCAAAGAAAATGGTGCATCACATATTACTGCTATAATGAGTGGTAACTATGTACAGCGTGGAGATATTGCTGTGCTTTCTAAAAAAATAAGAACTGAAATGGCACTTAAAAACGGTGTAGACCTTGTTATAGAGTTACCTCTACCCTATGCCGTTGCTAATGCACAGGTTTTTGCCAGAGGTGGTGTAGGTATAGCTGATAAAATGGGCTGTGTAAGTAAGCTTGCATTTGCAAGTGAATGTGGAGATAGAGAGCTACTTATAAAAACAGCTGATTTAACTATATCCGAAAAATTCAGTACAATTTTCAAAGCTGAAATTGCAAAGGGTATAAGCTACCCTAACGCTCTTAACAAAGCAATAGAAAGCACCAACAGTGAAATAAGTAGTATAATCTCCTCCCCTAATAATGTACTTGGAATTGAATATATAAAGGCACTAAAAGAAATCAACTCAAATATAGAACCTTTTACTATCAAACGCAAGGGTGATAGTCATAACAGTACAGAAATTTCATCTGAGCTTGCTAGTGCAAGCAACATACGAAAGCTATTAAGTAAGCATAGTGATGTTTCTGAATATATACCGAAAAATTGCAACGAGCTTTTACAGAAAGCAATAACAAATGGTGAGTTTGCACAGCTGGAAGAAAATATGCGTGGCATTATGTTAAAGCTAAGAAATATGAATATTTCAGACATTGCTAAAATAGCTGATGTAAACGAGGGCTTGGAAAACAGACTATATAATGCAATTCATAACAGTAGTAATATTAATGAGATAATAGAAAGCACAAAATCAAAAAGATACACCTATGCAAGAATAAGAAGATTGATAATATCGTGCTTACTGGATATTACCAGCGATTATTCAAAAGAAGCTCCACAATATATAAGAGTATTAGGATTTACAAAAAAAGGTGCTGAAATACTTAATACAATGAAAGCTACAGCTTCATTACCTGTAGTAACAAAGCTGACAAATCTTCCTGAAAACATTTCAGAGCAGGCAAAAAAAGCTCTGACACTTGAAGCCAGAGCAACAGATATTTACTATACTTTTACAAGTAGCGTAAAGCCTTGTGGTATGGAGTATAGGAATGGTATTGTGATAATTAAATATTAAAGCAACAGCGATACCACTGTTGCTTTTACATGTTCTTTATTAAATCATCTATATTATAATTTTATGCTTTTTAGCATTTATTTTCTTTTAAAGATATTTCATCTGAAGCTATGATTTCAAAACATCTATCATCAACCGAATCGATTGAATTAGCTATCTCAAAAGTATCATTACCCACAAACTCATCTATACTTGAGATTTCAAAATTCTCATCACTTATAAATTCCTCTATTCTCATTACCTCGGAATGTTCATCAAAGGCAATTATCTCTGTTTTTTCGTTATTCAGGCTTTTATAATAATCTACATCAGCAAATTTCAACCCAGCTAGATGCTTTTTTAATTTTAATGCCATTGGTTTGTAAGTAGCAAATGTAATGCCACTAGATACTATTCCGCCAACAATAGGTATTGTTTTTGAAACACCTTTTGCAAATAGCTTTTTTGTTATACTAAAACCGAGCACTGGAATTGCATTTTCGACAAATGAATATATCTTACCCTTAGTAAGTGCTTTTCTTGCTGAGTGTTCAGTTGCTTTTTCTGATAAGGAATTACTTATTTTTGTAATTGCTGAGTTTGCTTCATTTACACCACACATAACACCTGTAAAAACAGTAAGCAATTTCGTGGTTTCGTCATCTACGCAACCATTTTCATCAAAAATATCCTGCCAACCATAAAGATAAACAAGCTTTTGAATAATTCGTAAAACGTGTGCAAAATATTGTGATGCTTCAACATTTGTATTTTCTTCTGTTACTATTTCAGATGTTCCGCCAGAAAAGGATAGAGATGTTAATTTCATTGTTTCCACATTAATAGATGCATTTGCTATTTTATTAATTTTCTCTAAAGGAATACCCGCATGTGCAGGGTTGTTATCGATTGCATCTTGGACTATATCATCACTATAATACTTCTGCAATTCTGATTTTAGAAACTCTGCTCTATCAATCTTAACTAAAGGCATCTCTACAGATGATTTTAACATAGTTTCAAAATCTACATTACTTAGCATTTTATCTTTCATTACCATACCTCTTAATAAATTCTTCTTTTTATTATTCTATCCTAACAACAAAATAAAGTCAATATTGCAAAAAGCACATTCCTGATTGTACAAGAATGTGCTTTTTACTGATAAAAAAATTTTTATTTTAAATTAAATTTACTCTTTGGCATTTGGCATATAGGACATTTCCAGTCATCAGGAAGCTCTTCAAAAGGAATTTCACCATCATACAAATAGCCACAAATATCACATACATATTGCTTTTGAGATGAGTTTTCTTTTTCTCCTTCAACATAGGTTGGTGCCTTTGGTGGTGCTGAACCTTTTATAACCTTGTGATAATAATCATAGGTCATACTCTCGCCCTCTGTTTCATCACTGGTAGCTGTAACCTCTGCAAAATACACGGTATGATCTGATAATGTAGTTTTATCAATAACCTTACAAATAAGATAACCACATCTACCTTGTGTTATTACAGGTAGACCCTCTACTACAGTATGTGGTACATCAGCAAGCTTATCCTTATCAAATCCACTTGAAAAGCCTAGTGCTGTAAATACTGACCTTGGAGCTTCAGTGTTCAATATAGTAACTGAAAACTCATTTGTTTTTTCAATTTGTTGTGCTGTGTAACAGCTATGGTTAATACTTACAGCTATTACAACAGGTTTTGAGCTAATCTGAAAAACAGTATTTACAATACAAGCCGAGAGTTTCTCATCTGACTTTACTCCGATAGTGTACATTCCGTACGAAAGCTTTCTTAATATAGAATTATTCATAATAACACCTCTGTTTTTAGTTTTCAAATGCGATTTAATACTAATACCTGTTTGAACGCTAGAATGGATTATCGAACAGAATTTAATCATAACCAAAACGACAACGCAGGCAAGCTGACACTTGTCAAGGAGAACGACGAAGTGCTGAGTAAATTCTGCCAGCAAGATATCTAGTGTTTAAATAGGTATTAATATTAAAAATTTATTTATTGATATAGATTAATATTTATGATAGAATTATAGCAAATGCTGAATATGGAGAGTCTGTATGAAAATAAAAGAATCTGCTGAAAATTATTTAGAAACCATACTTATTATTAAAGAACGTAACGGTGAGGTTCGCTCTGTAGATATTGTAAATGAGCTTGGATTTTCAAAGCCTAGCGTAAGCGTTGCTATGAAAAATCTTAGAGAAAATGGATATATCACAATGGACGCAAGAGGCTTTATCGAACTTACCGATAAAGGAAAAAATATCGCAGACACAATGTATGAACGTCATAAGGTTTTTACCAAATGGCTTATGGTTTTGGGAGTAAGTGAAAAAACAGCTAAAGAAGATGCCTGTAGAATTGAGCACGTAATAAGTGCAGAAACCTTTGAGGCTGTTAAAAGACATATATCAGAAAATTAATTTCAATTTACTCAACCAATTATATAATAACATTTTTAACAATAATTTTGTGAACAATATATTAATTTTATGCTAAATACACTCTTAATACATTAGTTTAACTATATTAATTTAGACCTGTATACTTAGGATATATCATAATATTCTAAGTATACAGGTCTTTTTTATATTATAGAATTAACTATTATATTCACTTATAATCTGTTCAGCACATTTTATTCCGTCTACTGCAGCTGACATTATACCACCTGCATATCCTGCACCCTCTCCACAAGGATACAGTCCTTTTATTAATATACTTTGCATACTTTCATTTCGGATAATTCTTACAGGAGATGAGCTTCTTGTTTCAACAGCTGTAAGAAGTGCATCGCCATTTGCAAAGCCTTTAAGTTTATTATCGAGCTGTTTTACTCCTTCTTTAAGCGACTCTGCCACAAACTTAGGTAAACAAGTATTTAAATTTGTCATTGTTGTACCAGCTGTGTAGCTAGGCAAAACACTACCGTATGAAGTTGTTTTTCTATTGTCTATAAAATCTACCACACGTTGTACAGGGGCTTTGTAATTTCCCTCTCCTGCAATAAAGGCTTGCTCCTCTAATTTTCTTTGTAGCTCTACACCTGCTAATATATTTTCACTGCCAAAGTCTGACGGATTTATTCCTACAAGCAAGGCACTGTTTGCATTTACCTCTGCTCTAGAAAATTTACTCATACCATTTGTTACAAGTCGATTTTCTTCGCTTGCAGCAGCTACTACTGTTCCACCTGGACACATACAGAATGTATATACTCCTCTGCCATTATTAAGGTGCACAGCTAACTTATAATCGGCTGCACCAAGATTACCCTTTTGTGCAAATTCACCATACTGAGCCTTATCAATATCGATTTGCAAATGCTCTATTCTGGCACCAACAGAAAAAGGCTTTTGCTCCATTGGTATATTTAGTTTTGCAAGCATTTCAAATGTATCTCTTGCACTGTGACCAAGTGCAAGAACTAACTTAGTGCAAGGGATTTTTTCTTCTCCGCTTTTAGTTGCTACAATAATTTCACTAATAGAATTATTTTTTATTATAATATCTGTAAGCTGAGTTTCAAACAAAACCTTACCACCCAGTCTTGTTATTTCATTGCGAATATTTTTTACAGCTTCGGGTAGTTTATCTGTGCCAATATGTGGCTTTGCATTATACAAAATTTCTCTTGGAGCACCGTTTTTTACAAACTCTTGAAGAACCTTTTGTGCTCTTGTATCCTTTGTACCAGTATTTAATTTTCCATCAGAAAATGTACCAGCTCCACCTTCACCGAATTGTACATTTGATGAGGGATTAAGTATGCCAGTATCCCAAAAATAGTTTACATCCTTTTGACGCTCATCTACGCTTTTACCACGTTCTATTACAATTGGACAAGCACCCGATTGTGCAAGCACTAAACCACAGAATAATCCAGCAGGACCTGCACCAACTACAACAGGAGAAAGTGAAGGTTTTTCTATCTTTTTCACTAGATATTCATATGGTATTACCTTTGTTATATTTAGCTTTTTATTTTTCTTTATTACATCGCTTTCTTTTACTATTTTTTCATTTATTGTTACATTTATAGTAGCAGTATAATGAACATTATTTTTCTTTCGTGCATCTACTGATAGCTTTGAAAAATCATATTTCAAAATTGCAGTTTTGGAAATTTTGAGCAACTTTGATATTTCAGCCACTACTATATTATCTGTATAATTTACGGGAAGTTTTACATTACTTAACTTTATCATTTTTACCTCTGAAATTTTTTATAATATTTTCACCTGCAATTATACCACTTGTCCAAGCCCAATGCAGGTTATATCCACCACATATTCCGTCTATATCTACAAGCTCACCTATTATATATAGACCTTTATGCTTTTTAGATTGCATTGAATTAAAATCAATCTCTTTTGCAAGTACACCACCTGCTGTAACCTGTGCACTTTCAAAACTACTTTTCTCTGACGGAGTAAAAGACCAACATTTTAAACATTTAGCTATTGATGACAATTCTTTCTTTGTAAGAGTAGCACAGTTACGTTTATCTGTTTTTATATTACATTCTTGCATAATAGCAGAAGCAACACGTTTGTGAAGAAATCCATCAAAAAAGTTTTCCAGAGGATATTTCCCCATAACAGCCAATCGGCTATATAGTAAGCCTCTACACTCTTCTTTTGTATATTCAGGCATAATATCAATAACTAAATTAATTTTATTGTATTTTGTTCCGCTAATTGAATTGTATTCGAAAAACTCATTTACCATTCTCGAAAGTTGGAATACACATATACCACTTAATGCACCATTTGAAAATTGTATTTCTCCATTTTCACTTTTTAGTATTTTACCATCTGCAACTAAACCTACACTACCCTTTATGCGTAACCCTTTTAATACTACAAGACTTATATTTTTACAAGGTATTGTTACAAGTGATGGCAATGGCTTTGAAAGAGAGATATTCAAATCTTTTGCAAGCCTGTAGCCAAAACCATTTGTACTTAATTTAGAACTAGCCATACCACCACAAGCTAAAACTACATACTTTGCTATAATTTTTGTGTTTTCACATTCAAGTGTATAGGTGTTTTTGCTTTTTATTATATTAGTAACTGTTGTATTGCAAATTTCTTTTATATTATGTGCACTAATATAATTTCTTATAGAATCAAGCACAGAAGCAACATTGTTACTTACAGGATAAACTCTACCCTCTGAATCTGCTCGTATAATCAAGCCTATTTCACTAAAATAATCAGTTATATATTCACAGGTGTATTTTTTGAATAATTTGTTAGCATAAAATTTTGCTGAACCATAGTAGGCATCGTCAAAAATATAAGTATTTGTAAGATTGCATCTACCATTACCTGTAGCCATTAATTTTTTTCCTGTACGTTGATGGTGCTCTATAACAAGTACTTTACAAGCGATATTTGCTTTAGCTATGGCTACCGCAGTCATCAAGCCAGAAGCTCCACCACCTATTATTGCAACATCAGTTTTTATTATCTCCATATAGGTATTCTCCGTTTTGATTATTCTATATTATAAGATATCATAAAGGAAAAATCTTATCAAGATCATACAACTATTTTATCACGTCAATCTAATTCTGAAATAACTCTGTAATTAAAATAACAGCAAAAAGAGTGAATGAACTTAGCTAAATTATCAACAATATCGGAAAAGGGTATTCGTAATTATATTCATTCACAAAGTGCAAACTTTGAAAGTGCAAACTTTGTTTGTATTGCTTCTATATGGGATTGACTAAATAATACAATATTTTTGAGTTTTCAGATATACCCTAATTAAATAGATTAATTATACTTCTATCTGTGGTATAAAATTTTTCCAGAAGTGTGTTAAAACTATGCTTACAAGGTACGCAAAAGCAATGTGTATAACTACCGTAACTTCTATCGCTTTAGCAATAGAATTCTACACATCTTCTCTAATCAACAATAAGCAACAGCTTAGTTGCCGTTATCTATTTTCACTTTTCTTGTTTTCGGGTTACCTAAACTATTGCCATAGGGTAACTTAATAATAATCCTCCCCTTATAGCAGTATTGAAATTTAAAAATTCAAGTATCTACCATAAGGGGAGTTAAGAAAAATTTATTAAGTTTTAAACAAAAATTGGTTGAATCTGTTTGTTTTTTATAGCTAGCTCTATTGTTATAGGAATTTTTGAAAAATCTGCTACCAATGAATTTGGCTTTTTTATAACATCATCTTGAGATAATGGTACAAGATAAATATTTTTATAATTAATTATTCTTCCCAGATTTTGAGCTGAAATCCCAAGAGCATCGTTTGATGATAATGCTATTATTATTGGTTTACCCACTCTTAGAAGGGATTTTGCCGCCATAGTTACACTTGTATCTGTAATACCGTTGCAAAGCTTGGCAAGTGTATTACTTGTACAGGGGGCTATTAACATTACATCACACATATTTTTTGGTCCCAAAGGCTCTGCACCTTTTATTGTGTTTATTATTTTTTTCTCAGAAATATTCTCTATCTGTTCAATAAAATCTTTTGCCATGCCAAACCTTGTATCTGTAGTTGAGGCGTTTTGCGACATAATAGGTGTAATGTCGTACCCCTTATCTTTTAGTAATTGCATTTGTGGTATTACATTTGCAAAGGTACAATACGAGCCACACATGGCAAATGCTATTCTGGTGCTGCTCACTCTTTTTCCTCCTCAAGAATATTAAAGATAGTATTTTTTATAATTTCTCCCGATGTTTTTGGGGCTACCTTTCCAGGCAACGACAATGCGTGTATTGTAGGTATACCCATTCTTTTAGCACTTTCAAAATCCACTCCTCCTGGCAAAGAGGCTAAATCTATTATTAAGGCATTTGTTGCAATTCTAGCCATAATATGAGCATCTAAAATTTGTGCAGGAACCGTATTAAAAATAATATCAAAATCTCCACTGGTTATTAAGTTTTTGTGTTCTATTGGGGTGTAACCGTTTAATTTAATCCACGCTAATGATTCTTTTCTACGGGCAGAAACATATACATCAGCACCTAAGCCTCTCAGCATTTGAGCAAGCACCTTGCCTATTCTTCCGTACCCTGTTATCAGACATTTTGAACAGTTTATAGTGCCAAGGTGTTCTCGCATTGCTATTTCAATTGCACCCTCTGCTGTAGGTACAGCATTGCAAACCTGCATTTCCTCTCTGTTTAAAAAATCATAAACCTTTACATCCTGCCAGTGTTTGCTTGTTTTTATAAGCTTATCTTTCATTGGGCAAAATACAATTTTACCTCTAAACATTCTTGCAAATTCATCGTTAAAAATAATTTTGCCTGTTGAATAAGGGGTATTGAGTGTTGCACCATCTTTAGTTACCGGTAAAGGCAAAATGATAATATCACTACATAATATACACTCTTCTAACCCTATAGAACCGCCAAATTGGTTCACAAGATTACCAAGCTTTTCAAAACAACTAAGATAAACAGTGTAACCGTCTGCTGCTATCATTCTTGCCGTTGCAAGCTGACGTCTATCACCGCCTATTATTCCAAAAGTTTCTATATTCATCATACTATACCTCTCAACACAAAAAATAATACGGTTACTATATAGTATGTTATATTGATAAATTTGTGTACACTGGCGATAAAAAGTATAAAGCAGAGAGTTCTTACTTTTTAATCAAAAATTCTCTGCTTTTAAGTTTATACTGTTTTTTATAAATAATATAAGTTAAGTGTAAACGGGTTCACGAATTTTACGAACCCGTTTTTGGTCAAATATTTTCTTCATATTGTTCTGCTTCTTCCATCTGTTTTGTATAATCAGTATAAAAACAATGCTCATAATAAGCATTTTTAAAATGTATGAATTTCGCTCTGATTGGAAGTGTAAGTGTTTCCGGCTTTATTAGTTTTAAGGCATTTTCAAAAAGCTCATTTTTATACATCAAATTAAATAATTCTTCGAGTTGTTCCCAATAAGTATCATCAGGATTTTCTTCTTCAAAAAGATGAATTAGTACATCTTTTATTTCTTCGCTTGATTTCAATGTCAAAATTTTTGAAGATTCATCTTCCTGAAATCTTTTTTTATTTGATTTATTAATCTTACTAATTAGTTGAGCTGTTTCTTCATCACATGGAATCTCGTCATCACCCCATATAATAATATGCTCCCATTCCTCTTTCTCATAAAAATAAACTTTTCCGTTTTTATTTCTTTTAAAATCCAATTTTTCGCAAATTGCTAAGAAGTCATCTTGCGTGGTTAATTCTAAACCATAATATTTTAGAACATCATAAAGAGAAATAGTCTTCCTTTGCGAATAAAAATAGGAGCGATCTTTTGCTTCAATTTTTATTTTTAGTTTACATAGCAATTTTTCTATTGCTTTATTGCTTAATGTATGGAGTTTATATAGCATTCGTATGTCACGAGTGATTTCTATTCCAGCCGTATTATCTACACAATGTTTTCGTTGTTTTATAAACTCAATTTTAGGATTTATTCTAGAAACAAAATCAATTAAACTATCTTTTCCAATAATCTCAATAAGATTTGCTACAATTTGTTGATAGGATTGTTCGTTAAAATAATATATTTTTAATACCGAATTATCATAATAAATCAACTCTTTAATAATATCGCTATCCGTTGCATCTAAGGAATGTCCAAAAAACATTACCTCCATTTTTTCGTGTGTGTCTTTTACTTGCTGTAGCCATTTCTTATATTCGTTACCAGTTTTCTTGGTTATTCTTTGAAAGTATTTCTCAAATTCTACATAATAATTCTGCAAATCTTTTTCGTATGTAGTAATTCCTAAAATAATACTTGATTCATTATAAGGGTCGTCAATAGCTACTCCATGTATGTGGTCGATAGATTCATTCCAACGAACACCTGCATATACCTTTTCATATGTATTTGAATAGTTAAAGGTAAGTACTTTGTTTGCATCAAAATCAATTATATCTGGAGAAACACCTTCAACATAAGTGTTATTAATAAATACCGAAATATAATATTCTAGTGCATGGGAAAAATCATTAAGTGAACGGCACAAATCTTTATGTACTAATGACAAATCAAGTTCACTCCAAGATTCTGAATCTATATAATCCATACCTAGATTCTTTAATATTTTATGTATCTTATGATTTGGTTCAATATTATATCTATACTGATTAGATTGTTCAAACTCAAATTCTAAAACTTTAAACTCATTAACTATGCTTTGGATTTCACGTTCAAAATCAATCCAGTTTTCACCATGCAATTTTATCTTTGAGTTAAAATATTTTAGGAGATAGTTGTTTTTCAAAAAAGCCAAAAAAGTGTTTTTAATATCTTCACTATTTTTTAAAATTTTAATATATTCTTTTTGTGTTGGTTTGAGCTTTTCTAAAAGCTCTGGCTTATTCATATCTAGCACATAATTACAGAAATTCAAAAAATCTATATAACTTGTGGGTAAGTTGTGATCTAAATCAAAGCCATTGCCTAAAACTAATATTTTCATTTATTCTTCCTCACTTTCGATGCAATTTTTAAACATACTAGGGACTATTTGAAAAATCAACAGCACTATCTGTTTTGTTCCAAAATTCAGTACTTTATCTATTTTCAAACAAACCCTAGTATAAGTTATTTTTCTCTTTGAAGTCTGAAATCTACAGAACGCTTTAGATAATCAAGATATTCTGTGTCTTGACACATAGCCTTTGAAGGTATATCTGATAACTTGGCAACAGGTCTGCCATTTACGTACTGTAGCTTGATTACAATATTAAGTGCCTTTTCACAAGTATCGTTAGAACAGAATGTACCTATACCAAAAGAAACCTTTGCTCTGCCGGCAAAATAATCATATAATGCCTGTGCTCTGTCAAAATCAAGGCTATCGCTAAATAATAGTAGCTTTGTTTTAGGGTCAACACCATAGCTTTTATAGTGCTCAATCATCTTTTCACCCCAAGCAAATGGGTCTCCACTGTCGTGACGTACACCAGTGTAGTTATTAACCATTGAACGGTTAAAATCCATAAGGAAAAGGTCTGTTGTAATAGTATCTGTAAGTGCTGTACCGTTGTCACCCTGATATTCATTATACCAATCCTGCATAGCGAAATGGTTAGTATAAGCAAGTGGGATTGAATCTATCCCCTGATACATCTGTACAAATTCGTGAGCATAGGTGCCAACAGGTGTAAGATTGTATTTCATTGCAAAATATACATTTGATGTTCCTACACAGCTTTTTGTTTCTGTTGCAAGGCGTTTTACGACTACCTCTTCCCACTCTCGTGAAAGTCTTCTTCTGCAACCAAACTCTGCAAACTTGAATGTGTATGTACCATCGTTTAATGCCTTTATCTTTTTATCAAGCTTTTCTTCTGCTGATTTAAGTAAAACATTATAGTCATAAGACATTCTAAAATATACTTCGTTTACGATTTCAAGCAGATATATCTCAAACTGCATTGCTGAAAATAAAGGACCATCAACAATTATGCTAAGTTCGCCATCATCGCTTAGAGTAACTGTAACATAATCTCTAATTGGATGCCACAATCTTAAAAATTCTACATAGTCATTTTTTATAAAACGGATTGAACGGAGATAATTCAGCTCTTCCTTTGTGAATTTTAATGTGCATAGGTGATCAATCTGTGCACTTATTTCTTCTGCCATTTCAGCTGTAAATACTACATCTTTGTTACGGCATTTAAAGAAATACTGTCCACATAGGTCTGTGTGTTTATGAAAAATAACTTGATTCATATTGAATTTATATAGGTCTGTATCAAGTAAAGATATAACAATAGGATCTAATTTCATTTTACTTACACCCTTTCAGATAATCAAATACTGTCTGTGTTAAAATTGTCTTTGCACGCATAAACTGTGCTTCTTAGCTCTTCGTACTCATCCCAAAGCTTTTCACTTGTATATTTTTTCCATTCTTCAATTTCACCGTTTATTAGATGCTCACGCATCTGTGTTGCTGAAACATCAATTGTTTTAGGGATATATAGCTCTGCTACTAAAAGCCCCTGTACACTGTCAAACCAATCTAGTCTGCGTTCTTCCTTTCCCGAAATAAGCAAATCTGGAGCTTTATTAAATCGCTCATATACATTTTTTAGAACATAGTCACCCCATTTAGAGTTATTACCAACCCCAATATCAGGCAACGGATAAATATTAATTTCATTTTCAAAAACTTTTTTTAATATTCTATTTCGTGTTTCGTATGAAAATGGATTTTTTAAGGTGCCACTTTCCTGTGATGAACCAACAAAAATGCCTACCTCTTCACACAGCTCAATCGCTTTTCTTATGATTTCTTCGTGTCCTGTATGGAATGTTTGAAATCGTCCGACAAGAACACCCAGTTTATATGGTTTTTTATTCATATAATCACCCCTGAATCATCATTCAAACTCTGGCTGAAACACAGGCATAAGCTCCAGCTTAAATAAATTCATCTTATGCAATCTGTCAATTTTTTCTTTCTTTTCCTGATCCTCAATTACACCCTCACGAATATAACGATCCAGCTCAGCATAGGTAAAGCCAAGATTATCTTCATCTGTTTTTCCACACAATCCATCTATTGGAACCTTATCAACCAAAACATCCGGAATATTAAGAAGTCTGCCTATTTTCTTCATTTCGTCAACTGTAAGATTTGAACACGGAGAAAAATCACCTACAGAATCTCCGTATCGTGTAGAATAGCCAACCCAGTCTTCGGAAAGATTACAGGTATTTGCTACACGTCCGTTGTGACTTTGTGATACAGCATACAAAGTAGCCATACGAACTCGTGGCATTAAATTAACCAAGCTCTGTGTTGAAAGCTCAAACGGAATACTGCTTTTAAGTGCATCTACTGACTCTTTGATATTTATTATATAATGCTTAATTCCTAATGAATCTACTAAAAGCAGTGCCATATCAATATCGTGCTGTTCACCATATGGCATTAACACACCAATAACACGGTCTTTGCCAAGTGCCTCTACACATAGGGCTGCTACAATAGAGCTATCTTTACCACCTGATATACCTACTACAGCATTACAGCCCTTTCCGTTTTTCTCAAAAAAATCTCTAATCCACTGAACACAATCGTTCTTAACTTTCTCTGCATTAAAATTCATAATATCACCCTCATTATTTTATTTCTATCTGACAGCTTCTCATTGTATTAAGTGCTGCTAAGTGGCTTTGTACAGTAACTCCTGCACAGCATTTTTCGTCAACTGATACATTGGCTTCTGGAAAATGTGCTTTAATCATAAGTGCATTGCTAACAACACAGATATCGGTACATAATCCTATAAGCTCTACAGTAAATTCTTCACCTTTACTAGCCTCTTTAATCAGCATTGGCAAATCAACCGAACCAAAAGTTACCTTCTCTACTGGAGTATATCCTCTTTTTTCCAGTGCTAATGCAACATTTTTATCAAGCTTCCAACCGTCTGTACCTTTTACACAGTGAGGCACAGGAAGATTTCTTCCCTCAGCAGTCTGCATATAGTTTTCAAAATGTGTATCAAAGGTTGCAAAAATTTCACCATTAAAGCTGTTTATTTTTTCAACAACAGCAGGTACAATTTTTACTGCTTCTGGAGTTCCAAGTGCACCATCTACAAAATCCTTTTGCATATCAACAACTACTAAAAAGTTTTTCATAGCTCATTTTCCTTTCTTGTTAATTTATCATAAAAATCGTAAATTGAATGTCCTAACATAGCTTCAATTTCAGCTTTTTGTGCTGTAGCTGTTTCTTTATGATATTGTGACTTATAATGTGTTCCTTTTCTGGATTCTATATCCTCTATTCTCTGTTCTAAGGTTGTACCACCTGTGTGAAGACACAGCAAGTCACAGGTCTGAACAATTTTATCATACATTGTGTTTTTATGCTCCTCTATAAATGCCTTTACCTCTTTATATCCTCTGCTTTCAGGTTCAAGAAAACAACCACAGATACATTCAATATCATTATTCAAAAATGAGTGTGTAAGGCAAATATAGGCATATTCATCATATCCATTATTTTTCAAATACTCGTATCCTGCATACATATGATTATCAGGCTCAATTTTTCTTCCTATATCGTGAAGATAACCTAAAACCGTCGCATACTGTGAATCTAATCCTATCTCCTCTGCAATCATTCCTGCCAAATTTCCAACATATCTGCAATGGGTTACATATTGAATATTTTCTGGTGTTTCCAAACCCTCTATTAAAAGCTTATAGGCTTCTTTTGCATTTAGTTTCATTTTAAACGCCTACCTTCTTTCTGTAAAGCATAGCAGGTCTATGCCCTGCCCCCTGTGTACAATTGCCTGTTTCTTCAACATACTCACACACTTTTCTTCTGAAGTTTGCAGGTACTGTAGAAATACCTGTTATTGTTTCGTAAATCTTTTGAAGAGATGCTAAGGTAAATTCAAAAGGTAAAAAGTCAAAAATCAACTCAAAATTAGTGGCTCGACTTTTTAAAGCCTTGAGTGATGTTAAAATAATCTGAGCGTGGTCAAAAGCCAATACATCATTATCTTCTACTTCATATTGATTTATTCCAAGTGATGACTTTTTTTCATTAATTTTGATACTCAGCTTCGTTTCATCGTTTGTCAGCTCAAGAATATATTTACCTTTTTGCGGTTCTCGTAAGCTTATATCGAACCATTTTGTGTTTTGGGCATCTGTTCCTGCTATAGCTTTTGGTTCTTTGCTAAAAATACAGGTAAACGCATTCGAGATAATTCTGCCTCTTGGGTCACGGTCAATCTCACTAAAAACACCTGTATAAATAAGTGTAGTAGGCTTAACATTTGTCTCTTCTACAATCTCACGAAGTGCTGCCTCTTCAACCGTTTCGTCCATTTTTACAAAACCACCAGGTAATGCCCACATCCCTTTAAAAGGATGTTCCCCTCGTTCTATAAGAAGAACAGATAGCTTACTGACAGGGTCTTTACGAAAACTTTCTGTATTTTCTGAACGCATAGTAAATACTACAATATCTGTAGCAACCGATGGTCGGTCATAGCTTTCGATATTATAATTTTCCAAAAAAGCTTTTTCGGTACTCATATACAAATCACTCCTTTTGTTTGATGTTTTTTAATCTGTTTGTTATTTACAAATTGATAATATCATAATACGAGTAACAAGTCAAGTGTTTTATTTAATTTTTTTAGACAAATTTTCTATTCCAAAACACATATCGTTATGTATTAATAAGAAACAATTTTGACCAACAGATAATACTGCTGGTCATTTTTATGCTCGCTTTCTTTTTGTTCTACGATATATGAAATATATTAAATTCATTAATTATATCTATACTTAAAATTGCTTAAATCTTATTTATTAGCCGTCTTTAAGCTCTTTTACTGTTCTTATTCTTTGCTGAGGATTTTCAATGTATTCAAATAATTTATCTAAATCATCAGTAATTACATATAGCTCAACACAGCTATCTTTTATAAAATTCTTTTTCATTGCTTCTTTCATCGCTATATCAATTTCATTATAATATCCTTCAATATTATAAATAACAATCGGCTTATTATGACGACAAAGTTGCTTTAATGTTAATATTTCAAAAAACTCTTCATATGTTCCAATACCACCTGGTGCAATAATAAACGCTTCTGCATTATCCTCCATAACTTGTTTGCGTTCACGCATTGTTTCAGTTGTTATCATTTCATCACAAAAATCACATACTTCTTCAATCTTTTCATCTAAGAAAAATTGTGGAATAACTCCAATAATATGACCTCCAGCGGAATGAACACCATTTGCAACTGCTCCCATTAAGCCATTGCCACCACCTCCAAATACAAGTGAATGGCCACGCTGTACCATCACCTTGCCTAAGTACTCTACCTTTTCTTTGTATATATTATCAATAGTTGGTGACGCTGCACCATATACACATATTCTCATATTTTCATTCTCCTAAAATTCAAATTTAATCTTTAAATTTTCTGTCAACTCTCAAATTTGTAATTTACTCTAAAGACTGCTAAGAAGAGGTCTGTTTTTTATAGTATTAGCATTAATTATAGATCAAAAACTCGAAATTCGATAAAACTGAATTTCGAGTTTTTATTTTTAATTAATATATTATAGCTTATTTATATCAGCATCTGTAATCATATGATAGCCTGCTTTTTCAAGAGCTTCTTCAGCTAAAGCATTGTCAGCTACTCTTAGTACAACATATGCGTGCTTTTCGGTACGAGCCATAAAAGCGTACAGATATTCAACATTAATATCTTCTTTATCAAGCACCTCTAAAGCTGTTGAAAGCTTACCTGGTGCATCACCAATTTTAACACCGACAACCTCGGTTATTTTGATAAGGTATTCCTTGTCAGCAAGAATTTTTGATGCTGTTTCATTATCGTTAACGATAAGACGAAGAATACCAAACTCTTCTGTATCAGCAATAGAAAGTGCACGAATGTTTACACCGTGTGATGCTAATG
>JAXJQK010000190.1:0-5658 GCA_036311185.1 Acutalibacteraceae bacterium
AGCTCCATAGTTTCGCTATCGGTAAGCTCTCTAATTACTACAGGAACCTCTGTTAAACCAGCCATACGGCTTGCTCTCCAGCGTCGCTCACCTGCTACTATCTGATATCCACCGTCTGCAATTGGTCTTACCAGCAAAGGCTGTAAAACACCGTGCTGTGCTATTGAGTCAGCAAGCTCAGCCAACGCATTTTCATCAAATTCTTTTCTTGGCTGTGACTTATTAGGTTCAATCTCTGAAATTTTCAACGTAATGGCACTGTTGCTTTCTTCAGGCTCATTATCAATAAAGATAGCGTCCAAGCCCTTGCCTAATCCGCCTCTTTTACTTTTTGCAGCCAATTAAGGTCAACTCCTTTCTTTAAACTTATATTATATCGTTTAAATATTATTACTTAATATTTCCTGTGCTAAAGCCATATAAGCTATGCTACCCTTACTTGATTTATCAAAATACATAATAGGCATACCAAAGCTTGGAGCCTCTGATAAACGTACACCTCTTGGAATAACAGTAGAAAATACCTTTCGTGGGAAGTACTTTTTAACCTCCTCTACTACCTGCTGAGTAAGATTAAGTCTACCGTCATACATTGTAAGAAGTACACCCTCCATTTCTAGCTTACTATTATATTGTCTTTTAACTCTACGTACAGTATTCATAAGCTGAGATAATCCCTCAAGAGCGTAATATTCGCACTGAATAGGCACTAAAATTGTATCACTAAAGCATAGTGCATTAGTTGTAATAAGCCCCAAAGACGGTGGACAATCTATAATTATGTAATCATAATCACCTCTTACAGGTGTAATGCTGTTTTTAAGTAATGCTTCACGATTTTTCTTATTTGCTATTTCAAGCTCAGCGGCTGCAAGATTAATACTTGCAGGCAATAAATCAAGACATTTAAACTCTGTCTTTTTTATAATTTTTTCTACACTTACATTATCTACTAATAAATCATAGGCTGTATAATCTAAATCTCTCTTATCTATACCAACACCACTTGTAGAATTACCCTGTGGATCTATATCAATTAATAAAGTTCTTTTATTATTAACACCAAAAGCGGCTGCAAGATTAACTGCAGTAGTTGTTTTACCCACTCCACCTTTTTGGTTTGCAATTGCTATAACCTTAGCCATTTACATTCCCCTTTCTTATATGCAAAAGCTATAGACTAATTATAGCACTTTTTCACTATAATTAAAAGTACTTACAGAAATTTTTCAATGTTTCACGTGAAACATTGTTAGTATTTAAATTTCCTAATGTTTCACGTGAAACATTACCCAAACGAACAAAAGCCACACACAATAATATCTGTGCGTAGCTTTTGCCCTGAATTTAGATAAGGAAATGGGTATGAGTGGAAGTTGTAAGCAATTTAATTATCTGTTGTAAACAGATGTCTTTGGGATTTTTACACTGTATTCAATATATTCATCACTTTCAATTTTATTACTTATAGCGTTTACCCCACTTAATTTCATTGTATCAAATGCTTTTGTTAATGTATTTATAAATATTCTTACATCCTTTATTATAATTTTCTGATTTTGTTTTTTAATCTGCTTTTCAAAGGTCTTATTATGCATATTTTCAATATATTTTTCGCTGTCAGTTACATTCAACGACTCTTCTACTATTTTCTCAAGCACCTTTATTCTTTCATCTTCATCTACCTTTAACATAAGCCTTGCGTGACGTTCTGTAAGCTTATTTTCAATTATAAATTTCTGCTCATCTTCATTTAGCTTTAATAATCTTAATTTGTTAGCTATGGTAGATTGCTTTTTACCTAGCTGTCTTGCAATCTGATCCTGAGTCATCCTACATTCTAAAATCAGCTTTTTTATTGCTAACGCTTCTTCAAACATATTTAAATCAGCACGCTGAATATTTTCTATCAATGCAAAAACAGCTGATTGATTATCAGAGCATTTCATAACTATACAAGGTACTTTATTAAATCCAGCCATAATTGCCGCACGCAATCTGCGTTCACCTGCAACAAGCTCATATTCAACCGAGCTTATTTTTCTTACTGTAAGAGGCTGTATAATTCCGTTTCTATATATACTATTAGAAAGTGAGGTTAGTTCCTCCTCTTGAAAAAACTTTCTTGGCTGTGATTTATTAGGGAAAATATATATAACAGGAATTTCTGCAAGCCTACTACTATCTCTGTTAAAAATCAAATATATCACCTCAATCTTTACTTTATTTCTGTAAATATATATTATCATTAAAGCTATTTTTTATTTGTCAAAGTAAGAGTGAAGTAAATATATTCTTTTAGTTACAATTATTTATTTGCAGTCGAAAAAAGCATATAACTATATTTTCATTTACAATAAATGCTATTTAATATATAATTATCATTGAATAATCAATGCATTTTGTCGCTGTTACTAACCGTAACACAGTTGTTACAGTAGATTTATTGCTTGTTATGCAGTTATGGTGATACACTTAACCTATCAAAAACACGGAGGATAAAATTATGACATTTGGAGCAAAATTAAAACAAGCAAGACAAAACGCTAAATTATCACAGGAGCAGTTAGCAGAAAAGCTAAACGTTTCAAGAAGTGCAATAGCAAAGTGGGAAACCGACAAAGGTATGCCTGATATTGATAATTTAAAGGCTATTTCACAGCTACTTGATATTAGTATAGATTACTTACTGGCTGAAGACGAGCAAATTAGCTTTCAGACTATAAAAGAGCCTATTAATTTAGATAATTACAAAAAACATAAATTACGCCATTCTAAAAAGGATTCAGTAGTAGTTGAAAAGTATTCAGATGCAACAGCAATCTATTTACTTTTTAGAGAAAAAAAGCTAAGTAAGATAGAGCATATTCTCGAATGGACAATAATGCCTTCTTTTGGTATATTCTCTTTTGTAGATCAATTTAATAATACAGATAATTATTATTTGGTAGAAAAAAATGATAAACAATTTTTGGTTCGTGTATCTAAAGAGTTTATTATTTCATCAGAATTAGCAACTAAAATATCAAAAGAGAAATTTGTTATAGGTGAAAACAAGTTTATAAAATCTAAATATAGCTTGTTAGATTAATCATTTAAATAAGTTTAGTATAAAACTGATAATACTAAAAAAACAAGGCTTACAGCAGTATTTAATTGCTGTAAGCCTTTTGATTAATTATTTTGCAATTCTTTTTCTAAAAGCAACTATTGTAGCTGTTGCTGTACCCATTAACGCTAAAAGCATAGGAATATTTCTGCTATCGCCTGTTGTTGCTGTACCTTTGCCCTGTGTTGTAGAAGTTGTTGCATTTGTAGCAGACTGTGTAGCTTTTTGTGTAGCTGCCTGTGTTGCAGTCTGTGTAGCTTTCTGTGTTGGAGCCTGTGTCGCTTTCTGTGTAGGAGCCTGTGTTGCTACCTGTGTTGGTGCCTGTGTTGGTGCCTGTGTAGGAGCTTGTGTTGGTGCCTGTGTTGGTGCCTGTGTAGCAACTTCTGTTGGTGCTTCTGTTGGAGTCTCTGTTGGCTCTTCAAACTCGTCTTCACCAGCGTTACTTTCAGCTCTTATTTCGTTTACCTCATCAGCTGTTACAACAAATGAACCTACCTCGCCAAATAGATAGTAGCCTGTGTAATTATTCTTTACAACATAGCTTCCGTCAACATATTTACTTTCAAGTGCTGGATACTGCTTATTGTAAAATACTGTCAATTTTTCAGCCAACTCTTCAGCTGGAATACCTTTTGGATCTATTAACTCCATACCTAGATTGTCCATCTCATAAAGCTCTTCATCTGTCATTGGTTTATCACCAATACATCTCATTTCATAGCCCTTTTTGTCATATGGTATAGTAAAGGTTAGCTCATTCTTAATTTCTATCTCTTCAAGATTTTTTACAATATGCACACTGTAGCCATCGTACTTTTCTGCCATAGAAATAGGAGTTTGTTCTGCACTACCATTATCATCTACCATTGTGTCATAAAGTTCATCAATATCAAGTACAACCAGCTTACTGTCAGTTGGAATCATACCAGATACGCTTACACCTGTTTTTTTATCAACAAGAGTCTGCTGTACTAATTTACCTTCACCCTCTGCTAAAGGATAATCACAGATAATATAAGTACCACTGCCCTTCATCTCTACCTTATAACAGCCATCTACATATTCAGCCTTAAGCTGTGTAAGTTTGCTTGTTTCATATTCTGAAAAAACTACATAACATCCCTTTTTGTTGTGTGGAATATATGCTGTAACAGGTGTTTTTGACAAATCTGCCATTTCTAAACCATCTGCACTTGAATATACCTCGATATCAAGGATTTTCTCGTACAAATCTGTTTTTGGGATAAACTTATCGTAAGCATTAAAAATAAAAGTAGTATTTTTATTTAGTGTTACGCTATCACTTTCTAGCTTAACCCCAGAATTTTTGTCTGTGTATGTATTAGCCTGAGCTTTAGCTACTACTTTGCTTTCTTTTGTATTTGTATCTGTTTCTACCGCAAATGTGCTTACAGAACTCATACTTGCTACAAGCATAGTAGCCATAATAACTGTTAAAACTTTCTTCCCTAATCTCTTAAACATAAAATTAACCTCCTAAAATGTTTTGTGTTTCAAAACTTAACAACACGATTATATTCTGTAAACACATCAAAGTCAATAGGTTTTGATAAAGTTTGTATTAATTGTATTACTTCTATTAGTACAATCCCTCTTTTTGTTTATTTTATACTAAACTTTGGAATGAATTATCGAGCAGAATTTGCTCCGAATAATAATAAATACGAGGTGCTGAGTGAATTTTGCCAATAAATTATATGAATATAGCTATAAAAAATTCCCCTCTAAATCACTTAGAGAGGAGTCTTTTATCAATTATTCTCAATTATAATGGCTTTTTAGAAATCTTTGAACCGTGTCTTGGGTATGTGTATGGTGTTTGATTTAGCTTGTCTACAATTACAATACTTCTGCTATTGTCACCTATACTAAATTGCACCACATTATTACATTTTCCACCAAGTATTCTTATAGCCTTTTTAGCCTCGTCAATTTCTGACTGTACATTAGGACCTTTCATAGAAATAAACTTTCCACCCTTGCGTACAAAAGGAATAGAATATTCGCTAAGCACATTCAGTGGAGCAACTGCACGAGATATTGCTATATCGTACTGTTCTCTATGATTTTCCTGTCTGCCTAAATCCTCTGCTCTTGAATGAACAGTATTAAGCTCTAGGTTTAATTCCTTTGCTACCTCATTTAGAAAAACAAGTCGCTTATTAAGGCTATCAAACAAGGTTATGTCTAAATCTTCTCTTAAAATCTTTAGAGGAATACCAGGAAAGCCTGCACCTGTGCCTATGTCTATTACCTTAGCATTTTTCTTTATTTTAACATAATTCAAAACAGAGCAACTATCTACAAAATGCTTTACAGCAATTTCTGTTGGTTCTTTTATAGCTGTAAGATTCATTTTGCTATTCCACTCGATAAGCATATTACAGTAAATATTAAACTTATTAATCTGTTCGTCTGTAAGCTCAATGTTAAACTTTTTCATTCCATTGATTAATGCTTCATTAAAATTCTCCATAATCTATTATCCCTTATTACCTTTGTGTGAGTTCTGAGCAAGCCATATAAGA
>JAXJQK010000191.1:0-2476 GCA_036311185.1 Acutalibacteraceae bacterium
ATACTATGAAATCCAAAAGACACGCTATATTATTGGAAATAATACAAGAATATGATATTGAAACTCAAGAAGAGCTTTTAGAAAAGCTAAGAGAAAAAAGTTTTAAAGTAACTCAGGCTACAATATCAAGAGATATTAAAGAGCTTAGACTTGTAAAAATTCCTATATGCAACGGTAAATATAAGTATGCAACAGGGAATAAAACTGGTACAGATACACTTTCAAGCTTTAACGCACTGTTTAAAACAGCTGTAATAAGTGTTGATTTTGCTCAGAATATGATAGTTTTAAAAACTACAAGTGGAATGGCACAGGGAGTATGTGCCACTATTGACTCAATTGAATGGGACGGTATGCTTGGTACAATAGCAGGTGATGATACTATATTTATAGTAACCTCAACAAGCAGTAAGGCGGCGTCGCTTGCATCTGAGTTAAAGAAAAATATGTAGAGGGTGAATTTTTATGCTTAATTCATTATACATAGAGAATATTGCAGTAATTGAAAAAACAACTATTGATTTCAGAAACGGTTTTAATGTGCTTACAGGTGAAACTGGTGCAGGTAAATCAATTATTATAGGTTCAATAAATGCACTTTTGGGTGGTAGAATTTCAAAGGATATGATACGCTCAGGTGCAGATTACGCTTTTGTAAGTGGTAGCTTTACAGTAACCAATAAAGAAGTACACGCTTTGCTTGAACAATACGGCTATGAATGTGAAGAAGATGACGAGCTTATTTTACAACGCAAGCTGTCAGGCTCAGGTAAAAGTAGCTGTAGAATTAATGGCAGACCTGTAACTCTATCTATTTTAAAAGAAATTACTGCACACCTTGTAAATATTCACGGTCAACACGAAAGCTATAATCTTATGTCACCCGAAAAGCATATTTCTTATATAGATAGTATAGGTGATTTAGAAAGCATAAAAAAAGAATATAGAGAAAATCTTGCAATATTACGTGAATGTAAGAAAAAGCTTACAATGGCACAATCTGACGATTCTCAAAGAGAACGACAGATTGATTTGTTAAAATATCAGATTAGTGAAATAGAGGAAGTAAACCCTAAAGAGGGCGAATACGAACAGCTTACAGAGGAACGTAATAAGGCTGTAAATGCTCAAGAGATTATAAGTAATCTTTCATCTGCTGAAAGACTTCTTTCAGGATCAGATGAGTATGAGGGTTGTCTGTCAGCTTTAAGAAGCTGTTCAGAATTGCTAAACGGAATAACAGACTATCTGCCACAGGCTGAAAAAATTTCAGAAAGAATTACTACAGCCTTTTATGAGCTACAGGATTGTTCAGCTGAAATGTCACAGCTTACCGATAGTGTAGACGCAGACCCTTACCGTTTAGCTGAAATCGAAGAAAGACTAGATTCACTTTACAGACTTTCTAAAAAATACGGAAGTACAACAGAAGAAATACTTGAATTTTGCAGTAATGCAAAAAAAGAGCTTTCAAACCTTGAAGATTACGAATTTAATATAGAAAAGCTACAAGAACAATACGATAAATACTTTCAAATTACAAAAACTTTGGCTTTAAAGCTTTCTGAACGCAGAAGAGAAATTTCCCAAGAATTTATGGCTAGGGTAAAGGACGAAATGACATACCTTGATATGCCTAATGTGAATTTAAAGGTTAGTATAGAAAGATGTCCTTTAAATGAAAATGGCTGTGATAAGCTGGAATTTTTAATATCAGCAAATCCAGGTGAAGAACCAAAGCCTGTTTCTAAAATTGCATCAGGTGGTGAGCTTTCAAGAATGATGCTTGCAATCACTAATGTTATAGCTTCAAATAATATTGTAGGAACTATGATATTTGATGAGGTAGATACAGGTATAAGTGGTAGTGCCTCACAAAAGGTAGGCTATAAGCTAAAGGCACTTTCAGACTCACGACAGGTTATATGTATTACACATCAGGCACAAATTGCAGCATTAGCTGATACACATTTTCTAATTAAAAAGACAATAGACTCAAACAGAACATACACACAGGTGCTACAGCTTGATTTTGAGCAACGTAAGCACGAGGTTGCAAGAATAATAGGTGGTGTATCTATTACAGAGCTAACATTAAAACACGCAGAGGAAATGCTGTTGAAAAAATAATTAAGTAGGTTTTAAATATGAAAGACTGGAAACCCGAAAAAATTGATAAAGAACAGGTTAAAGAAATAATGACGGAATTTTCAATTCCGTCTATTGTTGCTATGCTTTTAAGTATAAGAGGAATAAACACATCTGAAGAAATTAATCGCTTTTTATACGAAGAAGATGAGCTTGATGACCCTTTTTTATTAATAGATATGGATAAGGCTACAGAAAGAATTTTTGAAGCACTAAATAATAAAGAGCGTATTTGCATATATGGAGATTATGATGCTGACGGAGTAACATCAACTGCGTTGCTATATGATTATCTTAATTCTTTAAATGCTGACGTAACATATTATAT
>JAXJQK010000192.1:0-5963 GCA_036311185.1 Acutalibacteraceae bacterium
ATTTAAAAATAGTTTGAAAGGATTATTCTAATGGTTATACTAGATGTAGAAGCAAAGGAACAAAATTTTCCTTATAACAATTATACCATTGAGCTTAGGTTTAATGATTATTACAACTATTGGTTTTATAATATAATTTCTGATAAAAAATCTCAGTATGGAGTATCGCTAGAAGTTGGTTGTATAGCAAGTCGTGGATTACTCTATAGAGAGCTTCCTGTTTTAGGTATAATTGATTCTAACCCAAATTCGATATATCCACTTAACATAAAGAATGATTTAGGTGGAAGATTAAAGTTAGTGTTAATTGATAGTGAGGAATATAATGGCTAAACTTTCATATTTTAACAGACACGCAAAACTTATATTAAAATTTTATAATCAAGAGAATCTTATTTTACCTTTTAAAACTGTTACTTATGAACATTATATATCATTAAACAACACAAAAATTTATAATAATACACGAATAAGTTTTGAAGTTGAAAAATACCCTTCCAAAGGACTTGATTATAATGGTACTGCAAAAATATTAATTTATAATATTTCTGACGATATTAATGATTTATTAGCAAACGAATCGTTAGTAAAAAAGCTTGAGCTTCAAGTCGGTTATGGAGATAAAATCGAAACAATTTATAAAGGGACAATTAATACTTCTTATGTGTCTTATGCTCATAACGATATGATTACATATATGTGGTGTTTCAGTTTTTCTTCTGTTTTGCTTGGCAAGGATTATCAAAAATCATACTCATTTAAAATGCCACAAACATATAAAGGAATGTTAAATTTGATACTTTCAGATATATCATTGATTTTACAAGAAAATATAAGTGTTGATACAAGTTATATGGACAAAGAAACAGAATTTAATTTTGGGTCAGGTTTATTTCAAAATGTAACTGTAGACGGATTAAGAGGAATGTTAGATAGAATAAGTAAAGATTTATCTTGTGATTATTATATTGAAGATAACAAAATTTACTTAGGGTCATTTAAAGACGAAAAAAAATTAGGCTTGGTAGAGCTTTCTCCACAAAATGGACTTCTTAATAATCCTAATGTTACAGATAGTGGACTTGAGATTAAAACAATTTTAAACCCTAAGATAAAAATGTTTACTCCTATTAAAGTAATGTCAGACTTTGCTGATTACTCTGGTAGTGGATATAACTTTACTGATGCAACAAAAAGAATTAATGCTAATTATTTAATGGGATTTAAGTCTTTTTATTCAAATTCTCAAGCTGTTTATGTATCGCATAAAGGAGATACACACGAAAACACTTGGGAAACTAATGTAACAACTGTAACACTCAATGAAACAATTAATCCTAAAGCAATAAAGGCTCTATAATGAAATATGATGAATCAGAAATCTTAAGAATGGCTAAAATAAATGCTGCAAACTTAGTAAGAACAGCAGATATATTTAAAGTTATAACTTTCTATCCTGACAAGCAAACAGTTGATATTGAAGCTTGTGTTAAACCTTACCAAAGAGATATGAATGGAGAAATTCGTAAGGATATGTATGGTGATTATACAAGAATGAGTCAAGACCAAGATACAGTAATTCTTCTTAATATTCCTGTTCAACAATTCAGATGTGGTCAGTTTAGCATTACAGCACCTTTACAAGCAGGAGATACAGGGGTCGTTATTTTCTTAAAGAATGATATTGAAAATTGGAAAGTAGAAGGTGGAGTTACAGGAGCATATCACGTTTATCCTTATGACATAAACTCTTGTGTATTTAGTCCATTTGTGCCTAACGAATCGAACAAAGACTTAAACTTTAATGCAAATTATCTTGAAATTAAATCAAAATCTGCTATAATAAGAGTAAAAGAAGATTCTATAGAAGTAACAGCTTCAGGTGGCACAAATGTCACAAGTAATGTTTCAATAACAGGAAACGTTAATGTTGATGGAACTATTACTGCAACAGGCGATGTGGTAGGTGCTGGAATTTCATTACAAAACCACGTTCATTTATACGATGATACTCAACCAAATGGACAACCAGTACAAAAATCAACTCAAACACCTACACCTTAGGATTATAAATGAGAAATTGGGATTTGACAGAAGATAATGATTTAAGTATTACTAACGGTAAGATTACTACCGTTGATAAACTTAGGGCATTAAGAAGTAGAATTCAGTCTGCTCTCCAAACATTTAAAGGAGAAACAGAGAATGAAGACTTTGGTGTTGATTACTTCGGCATTATCTTAGAAAGCATTAGTCCAGCCTATAAAATACAAGAATTTAAAAGGGTTATAGAGTCATTGGATGGTGTTTATGGTGTAGAAGATTATAATTATAAACAAGACAAGAAAACTGGAAGTGTGACTTATAGCTTCACAATAAAATCAGTTTATGGAAACATAAGCATAGACCAAATAATAGAGGTATAGAATGGGTAAATTAACTTATCAAGGATATTCAACTAATACTTTAGAAACTTGGAAAACAAAAATACAACAAGTATTTGTCGATGCTTTTGGTAATGACTTCATAATTGCAGATGATACTCCTCAAGGTGTATTTATTAATCGTTTGGCTGAATTGTTTTATAATTGTGATATGGATGGTTTGAATGCTTTTCTTCAACTTAATGTAAATACAGCTACAGGAGTATTACTTGATTATATTGCTTTCTTAAGGGGAACAAAGAGAAAGCTAGGAACTAATCAACAACTTACTTGTTCTTTCACAGCAACAACTACACCTGTTTATTTATCAGCAAATACAAAATTTACAGTTTTAGACACAGATTATCAATATGAGAACACTTCAGCAACAACAATAGCTGTAAGTCCACAATCAATTACATTAAGAGCTGTAGAATCAGGAAATCAAGAAGTAAGCGTTGGTGATTATTTGCAATCAGATATTTATATTCCAAGCATTACAAACATTCAAGTAACTGCTGTAGTTAAAGGAAAAGACACAGAAACAGATGAAGAGTTGAGAAGAAGACTTCAATTAATGACAGACGATTTCTTAGATACATTAGGTTCAACTCTTTCTGCTTTATTAAGGCTTGATGGTGTAATAAAGATTGGATTCTTACAAAAAGAAGATGACTCTACTGTTCCTACAAACTCAACAGAATTTTTAGTTGTAGGTGGAGATGAACAAGATATTGCTAAAACGATACTTGAACATAAATGTCCTACAAGTTTAACTTACGGTTCTACAACAGTTGTGGTTGATAATTACTATGGCAGAACAAGAACAATTTATTTTTCTCGCCCTACACAAAAACAAGTAGAAGTAAAAGCTGTAATTACTAAAAAAGAAGGTCAAACAACAATTAATGTAAACAACAATAGCATAATTAAACAAGAGGTATGTGATTATGTTAATGGTCAAGATATTGGAATTGATGTTTCTTACACAACAATATATGGTATATTTGCTAAGTATAATGACTTTGATATAGTTTCTCTTGAAATTGGTTTGGTTGGAGAAACTTCTGCTTCTACAAATATTACATTAGGAAACAGAGAATATGCAACTTGTGAACCTTCAGCTATTACAATAACAGTTCAAAACTAGGTGAATAATGGAAAACAGACAAAATTCATTGTTATTTCAGTATAAAAATAGCCCTAAGATTAAGACAATCTATGAAGGGTTATATAATTTAGCTGTTCAAGCTTCACCTGATGATTTAAAAAATGTATATGACCTTGATAATGCAGCAGGAGAGTGGCTTAATTTAATTGGTAGCAACTGTAATGTTCCTAGATGGTATGCAGCATTAAATGACGCTTTTACTCTTGATATTGATTATTTAGACGACCCTACAATAGTTTTAGACGGTCAAGAAGGTTCAATTAACGATTTTAAGTATAGAGCTTTAATTAAACTATCCCTTTTCAGAAGAAGAAAAGCTTTTAGTATACCAAATATATATGCAGTTTTAAAAGAAGCGTTTAATCCTTATTCTATCGATATTATCGAAGGAAATGCAACAATGACAATAAACTTAGTGTTTGCTAATATTGCTGATTTAAGAGTGTTTAATGCTTTATATGGAATAGACAATAACTTATTGGGAAGACCAACAGGTGCAACAGTAACAATAAATAGGAGTGTTTTATAATGAAAGAGAAGACTTCCGTAACAAGTTCATTAAGTAATAAAGGAACATTGACAGATGCAGAAATTAATGCTGGATTTGATTTTAACACAATTTTAACCTCACCAAATCTTAATGGACAACTTTATGATATTGATAGTCAAGTTGATATTATTTCTAAAGAAATTTGTAACTTTTTAATAGGTAATGGGGTAACAATTAATTCTGGAGATAATTCACAGCTTGCAACATTAATGTCATCATTATTATCTGCTAAGCAAAATACATTAGTAGCAGGAAATGGTATTACTATTGATGAAAACGGTGTTATCAGTGCCCAATCCTCAACACCAGCAAATATACCTTTGTTCTACTGTGCTTGGTTAGATTCTTTACCATTTAACACATCTTGGGTAAATGCAAACAACTATTCTTGGCTATATGGTTCAACTTATGTTGGAGCTTATAACAGATTAAACTCCCAATTAAATCCAGTAGGAACTTTTAGAGCTGGTGATACATATTATGTATGTAATTTTTCAGATGGTTCTATGCAAACAACTACAGTTCTTGTAAATAGTGCTACGGTAGCTCAATTAGAATCTTGGTGCTCTTCACAAGGATATACTTATTCTGGAGCATCCATTGAAGAGTTTAAATGTTATAAGACAGTTTCAGCTAGCTCAGAAACAATAGAAGGAATAACAATTACTTACTATCAAACAAATGATGGCAAGAAAATTGTTACAAGCGATGCTGAGATAGCAAATGCAGAATCAATTTATAACGCTACAGGAGTTCAATGGTATTACATCCTTGATACTGTAAATCAAAGATTTAAACTTCCTAGAACAAAATGGGGATTTACTGGTGTAAGAGATAAAGCTGGTAATTACATTTCTGAAAGTTTGCCAAATATCATAGGGTCAGTAAATATTTTAGCAGACACACCTAACACAATCGCAACAGGAAGTTTATATATCGATAACACTCAAGTAAGTTCTGATAATCGAAGAATAGATAGTGTTACAACTGGTTCAAATAAGGGTCTGTACATTGATGCATCTCTTTCATCTTCTGCTTATCGAGACAATGCACCAGTTCAACAAAGAGCTACACAAATGTATCTCTACTTCTATCTTGGTTCAACAGATGTAGAAGAAATAGCAGAAATAGCTGGTATTAAAGCAGAAACAATTAATAGTAAAGCTGATACAGACTTAAGAAATATTACAGCTACAGCAAAGACAAATATAAGAGAGCTATTTAAATATGACACTGCAAACCCAATTAGTATCTCCAACGGAACGACATTAACGAAGGGCGGAATGTTAATGGTAAGAGGTTCAGGAACAAATATGTCTATACAAGTTTATGTCAACGGTGCGTATACGTGGAGATTAGCAAATGCTGGAGCACAAACTACTGATGTCGGAAATATGTTTTTAGTCTTTGCGGGCGACGTTATAACTACAGCAGTATCAAATGCAACAGCTGTTAATATGCAATTATACCCATTTTTAGGAGAATAAATATGATTAAAAGAGGAATTTTACAAAAAGATAAAAGAGTATCGGTCATCAATCAAATTGATGCTAAAAATCAAGGATTACCTGAATATGAAGTTGAAATAGCTTTTGACGGTAATTTTTATTTGAAAGGTTATGCTCCAGCTAAACCTCAAGAAGTTATTGATGGTGAACGAATTGCAGAGCTTGAGAAATATCTCGAAGAAACAGATTGGTATGCGATACGCCTTGCAGATACTGGCGATGAAATTCCTGCAGAAATCAAAAAAGCAAGACAAGACGCAAGGGAAGAAATTTCAAAATTAAGAGGAAAATAGAATGAATGAAATTCTAAC
>JAXJQK010000193.1:0-3865 GCA_036311185.1 Acutalibacteraceae bacterium
ACCATAACGTGAGGTTGGTGCAAAATAGCCTGTTGTCTGATATCCCCAAGAACCGTCAAAAGGGTGTTCCATAATAGGCATAAGACCAATATGTGTATAACCCATTTCTTTAACATACGGTACAAGCTGATTAGCAAGCTCTTTATAATTGTAAAAATTACCGTCTAAATATTTTCTCCATGAACCTGCATGGACTTCGTAAATATTCATTGCTGAGCTTTTAGGATTTCTATTAGCTCTCTCTTCAAGCCACTGACTATCATTCCAAGCATAGCTGTCTACATTGTAAACAACCGTAGCATTATTTGGTCTTGTTTCAAAGTGAAAACCAAACGGGTCAGATTTATATAATCTTTCAAAATTAATTGACTCTATACAATATTTATACGAATCGTACTCATTTACACCGTTTATATAACATTCCCATACATCACCATTTCCTATTCTTGACATATGGTTTGCTGTTTCATTCCAGTTATTAAAGCTACCTACTACCGACACTGCAATAGCGTTTGGTGCCCATACTCTAAAAACATAGCAATTGCCGTCATCCACCTTGTGGGCACCCATATACTCATATGAATTAAAGCTTTTACCCTCTGCAAAAGCCTGTAGATGCTGCTTTTCGTTCATAATAAAATTCACAATTTAAACCCCTCTCTCGGTGTTTTATTAATTATATTTATTCATAGTTATATAATACCAATGCTAAAAGTAAATTTCAATAGATTACCAAAAATTTATATTAAATTCAAACCTTTTAATAGTACAATTTAACACATAATTCGTCATTTTGCATATTTAACATATAGAAACAAACATTTTGATTACAGTATACTTTTGTAAAAATCAATTTGTCTGTCTTTTTTTACGGGGAAATTCTTTCTCAAACTATCAACATCACAATCAAGCTCAACGCATACAAGTGTTTCCTGATTAGATACCATAGCTTGAACCTGACCATCAGGGGTAATTACACAGGAATCTCCTGAATAATTATTTCCACCAATCTCACCAACACAATTAACAGCAATAATATATGTCTGATTTTCTATTGCTCTTGCTTTTACAAGAGATTTCCAATGCTCTGCTCTTTTTGCAGGCCAGTTTGCAGGAATCACTATAGCCTTTACCCTCTCGTCTTTGCTTATAGCCTGAAATAGCTCTGGGAATCTGGTATCGTAGCAAATTACATTAGAAAAGGTTGTCTCATCTATATCAAATGTAATTATTTTATCTCCTTTTATAAAATAATTATCCTCTCCAGCATAAGAAAACGGATGAATTTTAACATAGGTTGAAAGCTCATTTCCGTTTTTATCTATTACAGTATAACAGTTTTTAGCTTTTTCTCCACATTTTTCTGTCCAACCAAAGCCCACAGCCAAACCATATTTTTTACATACAGACTTCATTCTTTCTACTGTATATCTGTCAGATTCAGCTGTAATATTAATATTCATAGAAAAACCTGTAAACGTCATCTCTGGCAGAAAAAGCACCTGTGCACCTTGTTCTTTTGCACTTAATATAACACTTTCAATCTTTTCAAAATTTTTATCCTTATTTTCCCACTCAATATTCATTTGAAATAATGCAACTTTCAAAAATGCCACTCCTTTTTTAATACGCAAAAAGTTGCTTGGGTGCACACACTTGCATACACCCAAGCAATATGTTATAGCTAATTTTAAAATTTATTTTTCTTCAGATTTTCTTGATTCAATAATCTTTGCTGCAATATGCTCAGGTACAGGCTCGTATCTTGCAAAGGCTGTTGTATAGCTTCCTCTGCCCTGTGTAACCTGTCTTAAATATACTGAGAAATCACTCATCTCTGCTACTGGTACTTCGGCTTCAACTATCTGCATATTATCCTTACCAGGATTCATACCAAGAATTCTACCTCTACGTTTATTTACCTCACCCATAATATCGCCCATATTATTGTCAGGAATCATAATTGACGCTGTAGCTACAGGCTCTAATAGTACTGGATTTGCTTGTGGTACACCAGCTTTATAAGCTGCTGATGCTGCCATTTTAAATGACATTTCAGATGAATCAACCGGATGATAAGAGCCATCATACAATGTAGCCTTTACACCAACCATAGGATATCCTGCAAGTGGACCCTTTTTAATACTTTCCTTTAAACCCTTTTCAACAGCAGGGAAGAATCCCTTTGGTACAGCACCACCAACAACTCTTTCAGCAAACTCAAGTCCGTCATTCTCGCTTGGCTCAAATTCAATCCATACATCACCAAACTGACCATGACCACCTGATTGCTTCTTATGCTTACCCTGAACCTTAACGCTCTTGCGTATAGTTTCACGATATGCAACCTTTGGAGCTTCAAGAGTAACATCTACATTGAATTTATTTTTAAGCTTAGATACAACAACATCTAAATGCTGTTCACCAAGTCCATATACAACCATTTCTTTTGTTTCTTTATTAGTTTCAAATACAACTGTAGGATCTTCCTCAGCAATTTTAGCAAGAGCCTGTGCAACCTTATCCTCTTCGCCCTTTGCCTTAGGAAGTATAGCCTTTGCATAATTTGGTACAGGATAATCTATTCTATCTAAAATTACCTTTCTTGTAGGAGCTGACAATGTATCTCCTGTAATTGTACCACTAAGCTTAGCCACAGCACCAATATCACCTGCACCTACAAATGGTACCTCCTCCTGCTTTTTACCTCTTGGAACAAGAACCTTTGTAATTCTCTCGTTTTCACCTGTTCTCATATTAACAAGTGGAGTATCAGCAGCAATTTTACCTGAAACAACCTTAAAGTATGATAGCTTACCTACAAATGGGTCTGCAATTGTTTTAAATACAAGTGCAGCAGCTGCACCATTAGAATTTACTGCTAGTTCAACAGGCTCACCATTTACATCTACAGCAAGCTCGCCCTTTTCATCAGCAGAAGGTACAAGCCAAGTAATACCATTAAGCAAATGCTCTATACCATATGTATTCTGGGCATCTCCACAAAATACAGGTGTAATAGTTCCTTCCTTTACACCACGACTTACACCAACTATAACCTCTTCAGGAGTAAACTCTTCACCACTAAAATATTTCTCAAACATTTCTTCGTCAGTTTCTGCAACAGCCTCGTAAATAGCTGTACGCAAACCCTCAAGACGGTCGCCCATATCTGGCATAGTTGTTTGAGTTATTTTACCGTTTTCGTATCTATACGCTTTATACTCAAGAATATTCACATAACAATTAGCCTGACCATTTTCGATAAATGGTACAACAACAGGACAAACAGAAGGACCAAACTTTGCCTTTAGTGTTTCAAAAACTCTGTAAAATCTTGCACTTTCATCACAAAGGCCATTTACAAAGAACACCTTTGACATACCTTCCTTTTCAGCCATTTTAACAGCCTTTTCAGTACCTACATTAACACCATCTTTACCCGAAACCACTATCAACGCAGCATCAGCCGCACGCATACCTTCACAAGTACCACCTTCAAAATCAAATAAACCAGGTGTGTCAATAAGATTTATTTTATATCCCTTCCATTCTACAGGTGCAACTGCTGACGCAACCGAAATATGACGTTTAATTTCCTCTGCATCAAAATCAAACACTGTATTTCCGTCGTCTACCTTACCTAATCTTTCACTACCACCTGACAAATATAGCATAGCCTCAGCAACTGAAGTTTTTCCACAGCCACCGTGACCTGCCAAAACGATATTTTTTATTTTTTTAGCCTCATACTGTATCATTTTATATATACACTCCTTGAATCTATAATTTATCTCATAGTTTAGCATTATGTACAAATAACTTAAATTATGTTAAGAACATTATATCTTATATGTATATTATG
>JAXJQK010000194.1:0-9788 GCA_036311185.1 Acutalibacteraceae bacterium
ATATTATATTTACAATACAAAAAGCTAAAAACCACCAAGCAGATGCAAAAATCTGTTTGGTGGTTTATTGTTTCTTGAAGAAAATTTAAAATATATATTGCTAATAAAAAACTGAAATGTTAGTATAATACTAGAACTTATTTGAAAAATCGAAAGCACTGTATATTTTGCCTTGAAACTCCTCGATTCGTAACAAAAATCCAGCACTTTTTCTTTTTCAAACAAGCCCTAATACTATTTCTTAGGAGGACTATTATGAGTTTACTTAAACGTCTTTTTTCTGCATTTACATCATCTGTTGACGATACAATATCCGAGCTTTCAGAACATACAAACAACACAAACCCTACAAATAAGGTTGAAGTAAATCCACCAACCGTTGAAAAAAGCACATCCACACCTGATAACAACAGTGACGGTATAATAAGCAAATATGTTTTTAATGGTGAAATCAAGAGTGGTACTCAGATTATGGTAAGCTCTGGTGAAATGCTTGTTGTAATTAAAGATGGCACTATAGTTGATTTACTTCCAACGGGAATGTATGTTTTAGATGACTCAAACGTGTCTAACTTTGCTACTGGTTCTGCTTACACTATCAGCCTAAAAGAAAGCGATAAATTCAAATGGGGCACAGTTAAACCAATCAATTTCAACGATAAACAATATGGTATGTTAGCATTAATAGTACGTGGAACTTATTCATATAAAATCTGCGATGTTGTAAAATTCGTTACTGATTATATGAATACTGGAAACATTTTTTCTATTAATGACCACACAAGAAGTCTTTTAATCAATGCTGTTGAAAGAGTAATTTATAGCTACAACGGTATTTCTTACACACAACTATCAACAGCAGATATTGGCAAGCTTGTAGAAAACGAACTTAATGATACCACAGGCATAAATTTCACAGTAGATCTTGATATGATTACTCTTACAAAAGAATCCGAAGAGATAATCAAACAAGCTATGCGAAATAAAATTTTAAATAACCAGTAAATAGCTATGGCACTTCCTCATAATTGGAGGTGCCATTTAGTTTTGTTTAATAGCTCAATTTTCATTGCATATTTTTATGTGAGGGATTATAATTATCATACTGCTATAAATATGATAAGGAGAAAAAAGTGTATGAAAAAGAAATCGAAAAATATAGTGCCTTTGCTTGCACCGTATATTCTGCTTTCGCTTATAACAATGGGTATTCTTTTTAGTGTTTACTATGTTAAGGGAATATTCCCGTTTGGCGATAAGTCTATTGCTTATGCAGATATAGGGCAGATGTATGTACCTTTATTGTATCATACGTGGGACGTTCTACACGGCTTGGCTAATCCATTTTTAGACTGGTATGCAGGTACGGGTATAAATATGATATCTACCGATATATTCTCACCGTTCAATATTTTCTTTTTGTTTATTCCACGAGATAGTATTTTAGAGAGTATGTCGTTCTTTCTTGCGTTTAAGGTGCTAGTATCATCTATAACCTGCCATATATTCATAGACAAGGTATTTAATAATATAAATGCAGGGTATAAAATAGCGTTCTCTACCTTGTTTGCTATGAGTGGCTATGTATTGCAGTACTACACAAATATAAAGTGGCTTGAGGTTATGGCTATATTCCCATTATTAATGCTTGGATTCTACTACCTGATGAAGAAAGAAAAAATCATTCTTTATACTGTGTGTGTAACACTTACAATGGTAGTAAGCTTTTATCTTAGTGTACAGGTTATGATATTCCTACTGCTTACAGCTGGCTTGTATATAGCCCTTATGGTAGAAAAATCACAGAGAAAAAACCGTTCATTCTACCTTGCACTTAGTACCATAATAGGAATGGGTATGTCAATGTTCAAATCGTTGACAGTATTTCTTTTGATTATGGGGTCTTCACGAGGAGAGGGTAATGCAGACAAAGGATATCTTAAAATAATAGATGTAACCTTTAAAACCTTAAAAGAGCTAACAGGTAATGATATAAATAAATGGTTTATGTTCCTTGGTTTAGAGCTTGCTGTAATAATATGGGTTATTCTTATTGCAAGATTTATTAAGCATAAAAGAGCTACTCTATTTTTTATAGGAGAGCTTCTTATAGTAGGATTACCTGTAATTTTTGAGGGAACAAACAAGCTGTTACATATGGGCTCTTATGTTGGATTCCCTATGCGTAGTGCATTTACTATTTCGTTTGTACTTATAGTTGGTGCTTGCTATTGTCTTAGCTTCGAAAAAAGCCACAGGCTAAATAAAGCACCTACAGCAAACAGTAAAAATGAAAAGCTTGCAAAGCTTAGCCAAATACATAACAGCTTTTACACCTCTTTAGTTTCGGGTGTAATGGGTATAACTGCTATATGCCTTTCTGTACCTCTTATGCTTGAAAGTAGTAAGCTTATTAGACGCTATGGTTGCTTCTTCCTTAGCACTAAAGAGCTTGCTATACCTAAAAATTATATAAAGGTTGTACTAATAACTATAATTGGTCTACTATGTATTCTTGCAATTAAAAATAGTAAGATAAAAAACTTCTTTGTAATTGTTGCCATTATAATTCCTTTATGTATAAATACATATTCGTTTATAGGTGCAGATAAATACGTATATGCAGAGCAATATCCTGATTTTATTGCAGAAACAGAAATGCTCAATGATAATCTGCCAAAGGAGAAAAACCCTCTTAACAGAATAAAAGTAGCCGATAACTGTCTTAATACAAATTATCCACTTATTTTACAGCGTGGCTCATTAAGTAGCTGGAATGGCTATGCAACAAACGAGGCTCTTAAATCATTAAAAAGTATGGGCTACAGCAGTGCCTTTACACGAATGCTTGACACTGGTGGAACATTGCTTACAGATGCAGTAATGGGAGTTAAAGACACTCTTTCAACTACTATACTACCTCAAGAGGCTTACACCTGTACAGATATTATATATAACTATAGCTACTACAAAAACAACTTCACTTTACCAACCTGTGTAATAGCTGATAAAAAAATTACAGAAATCGACACCGTTTCAACATCAATAAGTCAAGTAAATAACGAAATTTACCACAGCCTTTCAGATGATCCGGAAAGTATTATGGAAAACCTATCATCTACAACAAAGCTAGGTTGCTCCTACAATGCTTATACTGATAATGACGGTATGCTTAACCTTAATATTAAGGTTACAGGCGAAAAAATGCTGTATTTCAAAAGCTTCAAGAAAAATCTTACCATTTATGTAGACGGTAAAGAATTAGTTATACCTTCATATATGAATTTAAACAACACTAAATACACTGCACAGTTCAATAATAATTTAGTGTCGCTTGGTGTATTTAATAATCAAATGGTAAATGTAAAGGTAGCAGTAGATTCTAACGAAACAATAACACCAAATTCCGTTTATCTATATGCATTTGATATTGGTAAACTTGAAGCATTATGTAATGAATATAATAGTCAAGACTACACAGCCACAACAGAGAAAAACAAACTAAAAGTAACCGTAACTACAACAGAAAGTAATAAAATGCTGTTTGTACCTGTTTGCTACGACAAGGGCTGGAGTGCTACCGTAAACGGAAAGCCTGTTGAAATAGAGCCTGCTATTAACAAGGGCTTTATGGCTATACCACTTGAGAACGGAACAAACGAGGTTACACTTAAATTCTTCCCTACTCTTATGCCAGTAGGTATAGTAATATCTATTGTATTTGTTGCAATTTTCATAGCCTGTATTCTGCTACGCAAACGCAGTAAAAATACAGAGCCACCAACATTCCTTGCAATATTAGCACAAACTGTACTTTACTTAGTATGGGGTGGTGTAATAGCAGGAGTTTACATAGTGCCTATGTTCTATGAAATATTTTTAGCAACACCTAAATAAAAAATCAGCCGATGAGCTACCACGTAAGTAGCACATCGGCTTTTTATTTTAACTTATTTTAAATTAATTTTCTATAAAAATTTGATTACTAGCAACCACAACCACAGCTATTGCTATTGTCATCACCGTTGCAGCATACTAAAAGGATTATAACAAGAATGATAATCCAGCAGCAGTTACCGTTACCGAAAGAGTTACCTAGGCACATTGTGTTTTCCTCCTTTCAACCATTTACAATACTATTATATTGAAAGGACAAACAGTCTGTTACATAAAAATTTATAAAAATTATAAAATTTATAATTTTTATTTTTACAGTAGCTTAAACATAGCTTATATAATCTGTAAAGGCTTTTGATTTTTCAAAGGCTATATGTGGAAACTCCTCTGATAGCTTATTAACAAGATAATCAATTACAACATCTTCTGTTCTGTAGTGACCTGCATCTACTACTGTTAAATTTATATCGTGCGACTCAAGAATATAATTGTGCTTTATCTCGCCTGTAACAAAGGCATCTGCACCAAGCTCCTTTGCAAGGTAAATATACTCACCACAGGCACCACCACCCACAGCTACACGGGTAATCTTATTTTTAATATTTGTATATCTTACACCTGTGCAGTTAAGATTTTCCTTTACCAGCTTAGCAAGCTGTTCAGAGGTGTAGGCTGTATCAGCTGTAACATCTCCCACAGCAATACCCTCGCTGTGCAAGTAAATATTCTCAAGACCAAGTGCATTTGCAAGGCAAATATTTACACCCTGCTGTGACAAATCAAGATTTGTATGTGCACAGATTACATTCATATTTCTTTGAGCAAGCATATACGGTATGCTGTTGCTATTAATGCTTTTTACAGGCTTAAATATAACTGGATGATGACTTATTATAAGGTCAGCACCCTGCTTTTCAGCCTCTTTTATTACATCTGTTGTTACATCAAGTGCAACTAAAGCCTTTTTAACTACAGCCTTATTGTTACCCACCAGCATACCCACATTGTCGTAATCAAATGCTGTATTAAATGGTGCAAAGCTGTCTATATAGCTATAAATATCCTTTACTGTTGTTATGCAATGTAACACACCTGTTTTAGCATAATTTTCAAGTACATTGGCGTAGCTTATATAGGTATTAGCCCTACTGCTGTATTTGTCTGATGTTAAAATTCCGTTGCCCTTTTTAAGCAGTGCATTTGCTGTTTTTTCTATGTAGATTTTATTTTCTTGCTTTGCAGATGGGTTTAAGGCTCCGTAATATTTTTTTAGGCTAATATTTTCAGAAATCTCGCCTGTAAAATAAACACTCATTACAGTATAAAGCTTATTTTCTGCAACTGTTGCCTCTTCGTATTTAATATCAAAGCCATTCTTATATAAATATTCTCTAAGTGAATCAGCCTTTGACATAGGCTGTAAAATAAGATGATATTTTTCATTCTTTACCCAAGGTGCCTTTGAAATAATATCTGCAATCAGCTCGCCACCCATACCTGCTATTATAATATCGTCAACCAAGTCTGGGTTAATCTGCTGTAAGCCATTTGACAGGCAAGGTGTTACATTTGTTGCACAATATTTTTCTATTGTCTGCACACCTCTTTTTAAAGGCTCTGGGTTAATATCTGCCGCTATTGCAGATGTTGCTATATTATTTTTACATAGCCATACAGGAAGATATGCATGGTCTGTACCTATATCAGCTACACGATGATTTTTTCTTACAAGGCTTGCACAAAGCCCCAATCTATTATCCAAATCAAATAAACGTATTTCCATAATTTTTCTCTTTCTTAAAGTATTATACTATTTTTTATTAACGCACAAACTTTTCTTATAACAACGTAAAAACCCTGACGGAGAGGGGGATAATCCAAAAAGGGGGTCATAAGACCCCCTTGTGGTCGTTCAGGGAGGGGTCTGTGGGAGGGGGATCGAAACCCCTCCCCAGCAATCTTTGCTTACTTTCTTTTGTAAGAAAGTAAGAGCCTGTGCGGCTTGAGCACATTATTAAAAATAAAAATTTTATTATAAATTAATAGTTTGTAAGAGCTAGTATCTTAAAGTTATTTTTAAATCAAATAAGACATCGACACATTATATGTGTCCCTTAAAATACAAACCAAGTTTAATAAAAAATTATTTGTAATCTTAAAATTCAAACTCCAACTCATCTACATAATAAAGCAATTTAATTGCTAAATAAAATAGTGATTGGCACAAATGCACCAATCACTTAGCTTAAACAAATTTTACAGGATTATTTGCCTGCGATATGCTTGTTGATTTTCTCAACCATTTCGTCTGCATCTACGCCGTGTACCATACAAGCGTCGCCTAGGCTTTCGCCTCTTGATGCAGGGCAACCAAGGCAATGCATACCCATCTCCATAAAAATTGGTGCTGTTGTGCTATCAAAATCAAGAATATCTCCGATAATTGTATCTTTTGTAATCTGCATTATTTATTCCTCCAATTAATTTTATTTTTAATTATTATACCCTAAAACCCTATTGTATGCAATATACTTTTTAAATAAGTTTAGGTGTAACAAATAATGTCTTATTTTTTACATAAATAACCATACCAGGCTTAGCACCAGATGGCTTACTTACATTTTTCACAAGGGTATAATCAACAGGTACCTGTGAGCTGTTGCGTGCCTTGCTGTGGTAGGCTGTAAGCTGTGCTGCCTCTAAAAGTGTAGTGTCATCTACTTCTTTACCCTCGGTAATTATAATAGTGTGCGTACCGTGGATATCCTTGGTATGAAGCCATATATCATTTTTTGAGGCAGTTTTTAATGTTAGCTTGTCATTCTGCTTGTTGTTTCTACCAACTAAAATTGTAAATCCAGTAGAGGAAGTAAATTTTAATGGTGGAAGTGCTGACATTTTCTTTTGCTTGCCCTTTGGTGCTTTTAAATAACCCTGCTCGGTAAGCTCGGCACGAATTTCTGCAAGCTCTGCCTCGGTGGTTGCTCTGTTAAGAGCCTCAAGCACTGTTTCTATATATTCTAAATCCTCAGTAGCCTTTCCAATCTGCACTTTAAGAACCTGCTCGGCTGTTTTTGCCTTGCGATAGGATTTATAATATCTCTGTGAGTTTTGTGTAGCTGACAAGGCTGGGTTAAGCTCTATTGTTATAGGCTTGTTTTCGTCATAATAGTTTTCAACTGTAACGCTTTTAGCCCCCTTTTCTATTCTGTAAAGGTTAGCCTGTAATAGATCGCCCTTTATTCTTAAAGGCTCTCTGTCTGCACATTGTGCAAGCTCGGCTGTTTGAGAATTTATCTTACGGGATAATCTCTCAGTTGTGCTTGACAAAATTCTGTGCAAATCCTGTGACTTTGCCCTCATTCTCTCTATTGAGTCACGCTCTGCATAGTAATCATCAAGCAATTCGCTAAAGCTACTTACTTTCTTTATCTCTGCAATTTCACCGTACTGGGTTATATCCATAAACGCAAAATCCATTGGCTTGCCATTTATAATAACCATACAAGGAGTACCATTGTAATCGGTAAGCTCGTTTTTCATTCTGTCTAAGAAAAACAAAAGTCTTTTCTTTTGCTGTTCGGTTATACTGCCTGTGGTTACATCGTCACCCTTGCCTGTAAGATACTCAAGCTCTCGGCACACAATAGGAGAAATACCCTGTATAGTGTTAAGCAAAGCCTTGTTAAGCTTTGTATCTACAGTTATACTTTCAATTCTTTTAAGTACATCATCTGCACTGCTTTCTAAAATATTTATTTTATCCTGTGCAGGTGGCATATTATATTTTAAGCCAGGTAATACAAGCCTTTGTGACGACATAGAAATATCTACACGCTTTAGTGCATCAATAATATTTTTATCGCTGTCTAAGAATATAACATTGCTGTACTTACCCATAATTTCCACAGCCAAGGTAAGAATTATATGGTCGCCAAGCTCATTGGTAGCGTCAAAATCTAAAAATATAATACGCTCCATAGCCTCCTGATAGGCTCTTATAAGCTTTGCACCACATAGCTTTTTTCTAAAAAGCATACAAAGCATAGGTGGTACCTTTGGATTTTCAGGTGCATAGCTTGTAAAGTTTATTCTGGGACTATTTGCTCTGGAAGAAAGCAAAAGCTTACAAGCACCATTTAAACCACGCAAGCCAAGCACAATTTCATCTTTATTAGGCTGATACACCTTTTCTACTCTGCTATTTATCGCCTTAGAATTTATCTCGTTACATATATGTCTTAAATATCCACCGTCAAGTGCCATAATAACACCTCTTTCTTATAATAATAGAGCCTGATTACTCTGTTATTTCAATTTGATTTCCTTCAATTCCAATAATACAGCTTTCATAATAGCCATCACCTGTTGTTCTTGGACCACTAACAACATTATATCCATCTTTTTTCAATCTTTCAGTCAAGCTATCAACAGCCTCTTTACTTCCTAATCTAAAAGCAATATGGATATATCCTGTACTTACTAATTGTTTTTCATTATCAAGCATATTAGGTTTATTCATAATTTCTAGTCTTGCACCACTGTCAAATGATAAAAAATATGAACGAAAATCTGTTGTTTTATTATGATATCCCTCATTAGATGTTGCATTAAAATATTTTATAAAAAAATCTCTAGCTTCTTCTAAATTATTTACATACATTGCAATATGTTCTATATACATATCTATACCTCTACTTATGATACTCTTTTCTTATGTATACGAATTTTTACTCTTCTTCGTTTTCATCTTCGTCCAGCCAAGTATCAAGCTTGTTATTTTTTATATCCTTATACGCTTCTTTAATTCCGTTTTTCACTGCATATTTTATTACAAAATATAAAGCAATCAATACAATTATTGCTGTACCACTACTTATACCTAAATCCTGTAAAATATCCACTTTATATCTCCTTATTTTTTACTTATGATACTTACCGCCGCTGCTTATTTGAAAGCCTCGGTATATTTGCTCACATAGCATAACCCTTGCAAGCTGATGTGGGAAGGTCATTTTTGACATAGACAGCTTAAAGCCTGCAAGTGCTTTAACCTCGTCAGAAAGTCCCCACGAGCCACCTATTATAAAATCAATTTCGCTTATTCCGTTTACAGCTGTATCATCAAGTATATTTGCAAGCTCGGGTGAAGATACTATTTTACCCTCTATACATAGTGGTATAACCTTTGCACCCTTGCCTATATTTTTAATAATTCTCTTTCCCTCTTTTTCAAGAGTGTTAAGAATATGGCTGTCACTTGGATTGTCAGGTATTTTTTCCTCGTCTACCTCTATCACCTTGAATTTGCAGAATGATTTCAAACGCTTTTCATACTCTGCAACAGCCTGTGTCCAGTATTTTTCCTTTAGCTTACCTACGCATATAATATTTACATTTAACATAAAACTTACCTCAAAAAATTATACAGCTACCGTCAGTTACCTCTTTAGCAACATCTAAGGTATAGTCGGTTGATTCTTTCATACCCTTTTGCTGTAGGCAACAGCGAGCAGACTCAAGTGCGATTTGTGGCATATTATTTTCCTGACTTAAATGTGCAAGCAGTAATCTTGTTGTACCACTGCGAATTAAATGAGGTAAAAACTCTGAACAGGTTTCGTTTGACAAATGCCCTATATTAGATAAAATTCTTCTTTTGAGCATATAAGGGTAGCTTCCGTTTAACAGCATATTTACATCGTGGTTAGACTCTATTATAACCACATCACTACCCTTTAAAGCTTCTTTTACCTCGTTGGATAAATAGCCTGTATCGGTAGCAATAGCCAGCTTTCTGTTATCAGGTGTTTCTATAACATAGCCTAAGCCCTCTGCACAGTCGTGTGAAATCTGAAATGGTTTAATTATCATACCACCAGCCTCTGCAC
>JAXJQK010000195.1:0-3857 GCA_036311185.1 Acutalibacteraceae bacterium
CTTTGTGACAGCTTGATTATTATATCAAATCAAGTTTCATTTGTCAACACCTTTTTTCAAGTTTTTTGAAGTTTTTTCATTCAGGTTTGTGCTAATCAAAGCCAACCTTAAACTATTTACTTCAAAATTATAACCTGTTTTCGGTGTTTTTCACCGCCGTTTTTCGACAGCTTTGTTATTATATCGTTTTTATTCCTGTTTGTCAACGACATTTTTCGCAATTTTATTTATTTGTGCATACAATATAATAAATGAATTTTTGTTTAATTTGTTAATAGCAATTTAACTAAATTAGTTATATAATACCTTTATAATAGTTTATTTATTTCTGGAGTGGATAAAATGGAATGTAAATCTGTAATTACAATCAGCCGTGAATTTGGTAGCGGTGGCAGAGAAATTGCAATTGAGCTTGCAAAGGCTTTAAGTGTTAAATTCTACGACAAAGAGCTTATTTCTTTAGCCGCTAAAGAAAGCGGAATCGATCCTGCTTTGTTTGAAAGAATTGATGAACACGCTTCTAACAGCTTATTATATAGTCTTTCTATGGGATTATTCACATTAGGACAAACAGGATTTTCGCCTCGCGATCAGATTTCTGTAAACGATCAGTTATATTTATTACAGCACGAAATCATTAAAAAATTGGCTGAAGAGCCTTGCGTTATTGTAGGACGCTGTGCTGACTATATTCTAAGAGATAGAACAAATTGCATAAACGTATTTATTCATGCTGACCTTGAATACAGAATCGAAAGAGCTATACGACTTCATAATATCCCCGAAGCCAAAAGTGAAGCTGTTGTTCGTAAAACTGATAAAACCAGAGCTAACTACTATCAATTCTACACTGAAAATAAATGGGGTTTAGCTGACAACTATCACCTTTGTGTTAACAGCGGTAAAATCACTAAAGAAAAGGCTGTAGATATCATCAAACATTACGTTGAAGTTTTCGAGTCATAATTTTTCACCCGTATAATAATATTTAATCACAAAAATCAGGCACTGCTTTTTTTGTTGCAGTGCCTGATTTTTTTGCCCCTAAAACGATACGAGGGCTCTCGATAATATTTTATGCTGTATCAAGCATTTTTATTCAGATAATTCTGAGGATTAACATAATTCCCATCTTTTTGGATTTCCAAATGAATATGGTCTTTTTTATCCTTTTCGCAAGGAACACTTTCTGCCGTGCCTATTAAATCCCCTACATTTACTACTGAGCCTACTGCTATATTTTCATTTGACTTTACTCCGTAATAAATCGCTGTAAAGCCATCTGCAAGCTCAAGCTTTATTCCGTTGCCATATAAGGTATCTTTAAAAAAATCGGTTATTGTACCTGAATCAACTGCATATATATTTTCTCCCTTTTTCACTGAATAGTCTGTACCTTTATGAACCCTCCAATCCTTAAGAGTTTCAAAATATACCAACTTATCTCCTGAAAATTCCGTTATAACCTCTGTATTTTCTGCCGGCATTACACGCTTAGATTCAGTTGGTTCTTCCGTTGGTGGAGCTGTTTCGGGCTCTGTTGGGGGTTCTGTTAACTCTTCTGTAGGGTCAGCATTGATTTTATCTGTATCTTTTTTATCTACCCCTTCAACCTTTGCTTCTGCCTGTTTATTTTCGGGTTCAGTTGAGGTTACTATAGATTCAGGAATTTCTGTATCATTCATATAATCAGCTACATCTGAATAAGTATACCACCCAGCTGCACCTATTGCACAAAGACATAATGCAAACACAACGTAAAAGCCCTTTGTGTATTTTTTCTTTTTAGCTATATCCTCATCTTCACCCTCAGGAGCATTATATTCATATTCCATATCTTCCATTTTGTACCTCCGTTAATTTGTGGTAAATTTACTTTCTACCAATTTCTCACAAATATTATTGGCAATACAAATGGAAATATTCACTTTTTAGTATAAAAAATACTCCCCTGCAATAAACAAGGGAGTATTATAAACAAATAATTATCTTGTACCAAAAATTCTGTCGCCTGCGTCACCTAAACCAGGAACGATATAACCGTTTTCGTCAAGGTTTTCGTCCTTAGCTGCACAGAATACCTGTATATCAGGGTGTGCCTCTGTAAGAGCTTTTATTCCTTGTGGTGCTGCAACTATGCACAAGAACTTAATACTCTTAGGATTGCTCTTTTTAATAATTGAAATTGCATCTACAGCAGAGCCACCTGTTGCAAGCATCGGGTCAAGAACAAAAACATCTCTATCTTCAATATCAGCAGGTAATTTTTTATAATACTCTACAGGCTCAAGTGTAGCTTCGTCACGATACAATCCAATGTGACCAACCTTTGCCGCTGGTATCATCTGAAGCATAGCATCAAGCATACCGCTACCTGCACGCAAAATTGGTACAAATGCAAGCTTTCTACCTGCAAGCACCTTTGTTTTAGACTTTGATACAGGTGTTTCAATCTCTATGCTTTCAAGCGGCAAATCTCTTGTAGCCTCATAGCACATAAGCATAGAAACCTCTGACACTAGCTCACGAAACATCTTACTACCTGTGTTTTTGTCTCGCAAAAATGTAAGCTTATGCTGAATTAAAGGGTGATCCAGCACTGTTACCTGATTAGTCATACTATTTTCCTCCTTATATTTTTCATATTAACGTAAAATTATTCAGCGTCTTCAATATCCTTAATCATATAAACTCTGTTAAGGTGTCTGCCACCCTCAAAAGGTGTATTAAGGAAAATATCAGCAAGATGTACAGCTGTATCCTCGTTGATTACTCTACCACCTAAGCAAAGTACATTTGCATCGTTATGGCGACGTGTCATCTCTGCACAGAAATCGTTTGTAACAACTGCTGCTCTTACACCCTTAACCTTGTTTGCAACCATAGAAACACCTATACCTGTACCACAGCAAATTATACCTAAGGTACATTCCTTGTTAGCTACGGCACGAGCAGCCTTTTCTGCATAAATAGGGTAATCTACTGACTCTGTACTGTTTGTGCCAAAGTCCTTTACCTCTATTCCCTGACTTATAAGGTGCTTTTTTATTGCCTCTTTAATTTCAAATCCACCGTGGTCTGCTGCTAATGCTATCACTTTTTACTTCCCCTTTATGTATAATTTTGTTAGTTCTCTTTTTTAAGCTTTTTCTGTAGCTCTCTTTGTGCCTGTGGCAAGCTAAGATATGACGGTAAAAGCTGATTGGAGCTTACTGTTTTTCCACACTCAACAAGATTTTGTGCAGCCATAGCCACACCTGTTGCCTGCTGATATCTTAAATGTGCAGGTGCAATTTGCAAATCAGCCTTAGCATTACACATTAAATTCTGTGCAAGCCCTGCTCCATCACCAACTAGCACAACTACTTTATCAGAATATTTTTCATTAAGCTCAGCTTCAAGCTCCTCATAGGATATTGCTCTGTCATCACATAATCTTTCAACTTTTCCGTCTGCACTACATTTAAAAATAGCGTTGAAAAATCTTTTACATCTGGCATCTATCACACAGCATACAATTGTATCTGTATATGCATAGTTATAAGCCATAGCCTCCAAGGTTGAAACAGGTACACAAGGCTTATTTTCAGCCAATGAAATTCCCTTTATTGCAGAAATTCCTATACGTAGCCCTGTAAATGAACCAGGTCCTACAGAAACTGCAAAATAATCAACATCGCTAAGCTTTAAATTTGCATTTTGTAATAACGCCTGTGCCATTGGCATAAGCGTTGTGCTATGTGTAAGCCCTGCATTTATATAGTTGTGTGCCAATATTTTGCCGTCTTTTACATATGCTACCGAAGCAGCTGTTGCCGAAGACTCCATTGCTAGAATTTCCAAACTATCTGCACTCC
>JAXJQK010000196.1:0-6283 GCA_036311185.1 Acutalibacteraceae bacterium
ATTGTTTTAGACGGTGTATTTAACCACGTTGGCAGAGATTTTTGGGCTTTTAAAGATGTACAAAGCAAGCTAAGCAATTCAGAATATTGCAGTTGGTTTCAAAATCTGAATTTTGGTGGAAGAAGTCCTAAGGGAGATCCTTTTTGGTATGAGGGCTGGAGTGGTCATTATGATTTAGTTAAGCTTAATCTTCAAAATCCTAAGGTAGTTGAGCATCTACTTGGTGCTGTAGGAATGTGGATTGACGAATTTAAAATAGACGGTTTAAGATTAGATGCTGCTGACTGTATCGACCTTAATTTTTTCCGTAAATTAAAGGATTTCTGCAAAACTAAAAGAGCTGACTTCTGGCTAATGGGAGAAATTATACACGGTGATTACAACCGTTGGGCAAACAAGGATACTCTTGACTCTGTTACAAATTATGAATGTTATAAGGGACTTTATTCATCACATAATGACCATAATTATTTTGAGATTGCTCATTCCTTGCAAAGACAATTCCAGCAGGGTGGAATTTATCAAAATCTATGCCTTTATAGCTTTTTGGATAACCACGACGTAAACAGAATAGCAAGTACTTTAAAAAATAAAAATCATCTAAAAAACGCTTATACTCTAATGTATTGTATGCCTGGTACTCCTTCAATTTACTATGGTGGTGAATGGGCAGTTGAGGGTACCAGAAGTAAACACAGTGATAAAGAGCTTAGACCTGAAATTAATCTTGGTAAAATTTCAAACGCAAACGAGGAGCTTAACTCTTACTTAAAAATTCTAGGTAAGATACGCAACTCCTTAGAAGCTCTGCAATTCGGTAATTATAAAAATGAATATATAAGAAACGAACAGCTCGTTTTCTCTCGTAGCTATAATAATCAGTTTGTATATGTTGCACTTAATTTAAACGCAAATAAACAAGATGTAGAGTTTAACCCTGTTGGTGGCTTTAGCAAAATTACCGATGCACTTACAGGTGATACCTTTGAAAATACAGGCTACCAAAGAATTTCTATTGAAGGCAACAGTGCAAGAATCCTTGTTATGAATAATGGAGATTTCTCTATAGACTTTAATAAACAAGAAACTCTTCCTGAAATCAACGAAGAGAAAATTGAGAGTAAAACTGATATTCAAGCTCCAAGCACCGATATAAATGTTGAAGTAAAAGTTGAGATAGTGCCTGATATAGAGCCTGAGATAAAGGCTGAGGTATTAACAAACACAAGCGATGATGACTATATACCTGTAGTTGAAATGGTTATGCCACTTGAAAATGTTACTCCGGGAAGATATCGCCATTATAAGGGTAACGAATACGAGGTTATAGCTGTTGCACAGCATAGTGAAACTCTTGAAAAGCTGGTAATTTATTTTGATGTTAAAACACATCAACACTGGGCAAGACCATATGATATGTTTATTGAGCTAGTTGAAAAAGACGGTAAATTTATCCGTAGATTTGACAAACTAAGTTAATTGTATCAATACACACGTAAAGGCTGACTTACTTTTTTGGGTAAGTCAGCCTTTACTATTTATTCTTCAAGCAAGTTGCAATTATTCTTTTTTGTACCTGTTATAAATTCCATACAGCTTCTCCCAACCAAACATTGAAACAAATGCTACTATAAAACCTCCTATAACTGCACCTATAATCATATACCATTCTATAGCCATACTATAATATGATGTATATGCAATATAAGCCAGTACGGTTAAAACAATAGAAATCACCGTTACCTGAAGTGATGTAGGTATTATTTTTAAAAATTTCAATTCTTTGGTTACCTGAGTAATAATGCTTACAATAGTTGCAAGACAACCTATAAGCATTGCTACATTAGCAAACTCTGTCATTTTTTACCACCTCCTCAAGGTTTGTAATACGATGATTTGCAACTGATATTTTCTCATTGTGTATTTGAAGCTGTTTTTCTGTTTCGTAGGTTCTTACCACTAAATTGTTGTGCTCGCTTACTTTTCTCTCAAGCTGTTCTATCCTGTACTTTATCAGCTTAGACTGTAAGACAATACCAACCAAAGCACCACAACCTGAGCCTAATAAGCCTATTAACGCAACAATTATCTCATTCATTAATTAAGACCCTTTTCAAGATAATCTATAGTACTATTAATTATTGCATTTTTCACGTCTTCAAGCTCTTTACTTATAGCATTATGAAGTGCTGTTATGGTGTTTTTTCCTGCAATACCGTCCTCTTCTAGCTTATACTTCTTTTGCACCTGCTTGGTAGCCTTTAGTGTACCCTCACCGAATACATTGTCAGCATTTACTTTCTGTGTTATCAACCCCAGTGTACGAGCCTGTATAAGCATTGATTTATAAGCAAGCACACCGTCCGATTTATCACCCTTTGTAAAATTCATATCATCACTCTCCTCGTTATAATTAGGTCTGAAATAACCGTTAATAACACTGTTACTACGACTATATCGCTTATACATTACACTTGAGTAATCTGCGTTGTTGCTTCCTGTATTTCCCTCTATTGTATATATATAGGTGCTATCGGCATTATATACATAACCCAAATGGTCACTATGGTATTTATCAGTATAACTTCCACCCCACCTAAACATAACTATGTCACCCTCTTTAGGGGTTATCTGGTTGGGTTCATACCATTTTCCATATTTATCGTCACTGTATCTTGCAACAGTACCAGCACCATCTGTTTTTACAATATATTTATTCAAACCACCTACCTGATTATAAAGCCAACTGATAAACACTGCACACCAGTTTACACCATAATAGTCACTTGTACGATTATAGAACCATTTACGGTATTTACTGCCATTGTTACCAATTTCGGCTTTTGCTAATTTGGTAAGCTCTGCAATTATTGACATATTAACACTCCCTCTTTTAATAATCATCTACAGAGACTTTTGGATTTGTTGTTGATTTATCAAAAGATAACAATAAATTTTTCACGTTATTCATTGTTTCTTTTAAAGTTGATAACTCAAGAACAGTTTTTGTGTTTTCATTTTCAAGCTTTTGTATACGCTCTGAAATAGCACTGTATATTTCATTTTTCTCAGGAAAAAGACTTATCAAATATTCTAATCTCTCAATTTCCTCAGCAGTCATTTCTCGAACAACACCATTAAAATCAATTATCATATTTTCACTTCCTAACTGCATAAATTGTAATTTTAGAACCAACAGGAATTGCCACATTACAAGAAAATTTCAGACTTTTTATAAAATCAACTTCTCTTAATTCTAAATTTCTTGCTCGCAATATTCCACTAGCTGTAATCGCCGGACTTGCTGCCTGATGTTCAGAAAATAAAATCCCCTTATCTTCTCTTACGTGTAGTGAACTATAATGTTTTGTTGTATTGATTATATCTCCTATATTAGCCACACCAACATTGTTAACATGACACAACAAAAAGCTGGTTGTATCAGAGGCTTCTATTTCAAAATTTACAAGTATCTCTTTAAATCTATACAATTCACCATTTGGTTCTTGATTTCTTTCTATGACAACTACATTTTCCTCATTAACTGTAATAGCTTCAATAAGCTCAAATTTTTTATTTTGTTGATTTTCAACCTTTTTAACTCTATCAAAAAGAGTTGTTAATATTACATTATCCATTATCACACCTCATTCCATCTGTTCAAATGCTTAATATATAGCTTACCTGTATCAACACAATAGGCTATACTACCATCAATTGCATTTGTAATTAAATCAAGCTTAGTAACATCTGATGAATTGAGTATGTAGCTTTTAACATTAGAATGTTCAGCAGTTACAAGCCTAATAGAACCAAAATCCGGAGCCTTATCTTTTGGAAATTCCATTCCCATTATTGTTTTTAAATCCATTAAATTTCCTCCTCTTTTCTTTATTATGTCATATATTCTGTAAGGTCATCTGACAAATACTCAAGCTTATCTCCCATAGATATACAAACATTCTCTAATAATCCGTAATATTTATTTAAGCCAGTAACATAACAATTAAACTGCTTTGCTCCACCTGCACTTATCAAGCCGTTTGCATTTGCGTAATAAACGCCACTATTGTTATTAACAGCAAGAGTATTGCTTAATATTAATGCATTTTCAACATTTGAACCTATATGAAATGGTCTAGGAGTATAAGTTAGTTGTGTAGTAGTTTCTTTAAATGCAATTGCTGTATTATTTGAAGAGTATGTTGCACTTCCTATAATATTACTACCATTACTAAGCTCTGTATCTATTATTGTTAATCCCCTTTCAACGCTAACAGAGTTATAGGCGGCTACCTGTAGCACAATTGCATCTTCGTTTTTTATCAGCAATATTTTCAAGGCACGATAAGCCACTGTATCAGTTGAACTATCATTATCTATGTGAGAAATCTTATACTCTGTTTTTGAAGAATATGTATCCTCGTTGATTTTTGTCGATACTCCAAATCCTGTTCCGTAAGAACTTGCACCAATCGATATAGATAATTTAAGATTATTATGCTGTATTATAAATGACGGAACATCTTTTGTTGTTTCGTCACTTATTAACTCAAATGCTAACACCTCATTATTTGTAAAAAAATCTCTTAACGCAGTTGCAAAGCTCTTTCTATCTCCGTATACCGAAATTGTTTCTTTTATGTATGCCATTATATTTCACCCTCCTCAAAAATTTCTTCTGTTATCGTTATATATGCATTACTTACATCGGTATAAGGTTTTACTGTTCTATAGGGATCGGCAGGATATTCTTCAGAAACAATTTTTGCAATCTCAAATTTATCAGAAGTGCTTAAAACATAATTTTCTCCTTTATCCCCTTTATCTCCTTTGTCACCTTTAATACCATTAGTAATGATAAAAGTACTTGTCGTTGCGTCAGTATAGGTTACTGTATAGATATCCTGCAAACCATTAACACCTGTTTTTTTAATAGATATTACACCCTTCATCTTTGATAAATCTTCACTACCAAGCTTGTTTATAAGATTATTAAATTTTTCCAATGTATCTTCAAGCAAGCCTATATACTTGTTTGCAATCTCTACATTATCTACACCCTTATGCAATTTAAACTCTATACAATTACCTTTAAAAACAATCTTATCTTTTTCTAAAATAGTCAGCTGTACATAAAGAATTTTGTTTTGTGTAAGCTCCATAGGAATTATAAAAGTGTAGTCATCAAGCAAAGTTCCTAACCACACATTACCAATATCATCTTCAAAATTTAATGTGTAGGTATAGCTATCATCTTTCAACTTCTCCGGAAGCTCAAATACTAATGATGTACTCATATGTTCACCAACATATCCAAGTACATCACTACTTGTCACGACTGTTCCATCAGAATACACCTTTAAATAGATTTTTTTAATTCCGTCCATCATTTGCTCCTTTCATTTTATTACAAACAATATGTCTGCATAAAATAGAAAAAAAGCTCAAAAACTTTCCTACAAACATACAAGTTTGTACACTAATTTTTAAAATTTATTTTTATATAATATGTTAAAAATTAGGCTTTGTTACTTTTATTTCAAAAAAATTATCCGAACTAACAACAAAAAGCCAAAACCACAAAAATGGTTTTGGCTTTTTGCATTTCTATTTTATTAACAAAAACACTTATTATCACTTACGATTGAAAATTGACATAATATCATAGTAAGTATCGTCATCATCTGAGTCATTTAATCTTCTTGATGGTGCTGGAGCAGTATCTCTGTATGTTGTAGCTGGAGCTTGACGTCTTTCAACAGGCTGTTGTCTTGTAGCTGTTCTCTTAACTGTCTTTTCCTCTGCCTTTACAAAATTGTCAGAAGAAGCAAAGCCTGTAGCAATAACAGTAACGCTCATCTCATCTTCCATATTTTCATCAAGTACAGCACCCCAGATAATATTTGCATCTGAATCTGCCTGATCTGTAATCATTGAAGAAGCAAGTGAAATTTCATCCAGACCGATATCTGCTGAAGCTGTGATGTTAACAATTACACCCTTTGCACCGTCAATTGATGTTTCAAGAAGTGGGCTTGTAATAGCCATTCTTGCAGCTTCCTCTGCCTTCTCTTTACCTGTAGCATAACCGATACCCATATGAGCGTAGCCAGCCTCTTTCATAACAGATGTTACATCGGCAAAGTCAAGGTTTACAAGACCAGGAATTAAGATAAGGTCTGAAATACTCTGTACACCCTGTCTTAGAACATCGTCAGCAAGGTCGAAAGCATTCTTTAGTGTAATTCTCTGCTCGCTTGCAAACTTTAATCTCTCGTTA
>JAXJQK010000197.1:0-9675 GCA_036311185.1 Acutalibacteraceae bacterium
CTATTGCTTATTTTCACTTTCCTGTTTTTGAATTCCTTTTCAACTATCGATAAAAAACAATAAACTAACGAAGTCTTTCGTTAAGGAGTATCTGAAAACAGAAAAATGGCTGAATATTCCGCTAATACCAAGGCAAATTTGAGTAGCAAAACGGAGAAATACTGACGTATTTCGAGTGTTTTTTCGAAGAAATTGCTCGTATTAGTAGAAATAGACAGTTGTTTTGAGTTTTCAGATACGACCTAGTGAAACAACCACTTTTTTCAGTTTTAAATAACGGTTTATTTTGTAACCAATGTTAAGTTATTCATCTTCAGTTTCTCTTGATTTTTCATAAATAACTACTGGGGTACCTATATCTACAAGCTCATACAGCTCCTCAACCTTGTAATAAGGTGTGTTAATACAGCCGTGTGAACCATCGTATGTGTATGTGCTTCCACCATACTCGTAGTCATATCTCCATAATGAATCGTGTATACCTATTCCATCATATGTTACAGCCATCCAATAGTTTACATCTGTATCCCAAGTTTCGCCAACAAGTCTTGCCGGTGATTGCTTGAAATAAACGTCATACAAACCTGTAGTTGTATCTCTGTAATATTTTAAACCTGTTACTACAGGGGTAGAAACTACTAGCTTACCCTTTTCAAAGTACCACATATGTTGCATATCTATATCAATTTCAATATATGTAGTACCAACATTGTATTTATCTACCATATTACTTTTTTTGCATTTTACACTTTCTGTTGTGTAATTACTGAATATTTTTTCACCATCATCAGTTGTATAATATGCACATACTCTAACATAGTAGGTTTTATCAGCAGTTTTTTGCTTAGTAAGATAAATATTATCTTCCGTTGTTCCCTGTAGCTTATATGGTCCACTTTTTGATTCTGAAAGGTAAACAGCATAACCCTCTGCTCCACTTACATGGTACCACTTAGCCATAACTCTTTTATCACGGCTAAATACAGTAGGCTCAGGAGTATCAGTAACTGTACCTGTAATCAATGTTCTGTAATCTCCGTAATAATATTTACCGTCAGCTTTATAATATGGAACTACTCTATAATTGTAGTTCTGCTGTTCATTTAGATTTTTATTTGTGTATGATGTTTTATTAACATCATTAATAACAGCATACTTTATATATTTACCAACCTTTGATGAATAATACCAGCCGTTTGTATCGTCATATAGCCATTCACCTTCATAATCATTATCATTATTGGTCATTCTGTATATGACATATCCTGTTGCGTTAGGAGATTTATCCCAGCTGATTTTTATTGATGTTTCATCTCTCTTTACAGCTTTTAGATTTTGTACTTGTTCAGGATTTGTAGCTGTTTTTATAACATCACTCTTAGCACTATATGAACGTTCTCCACTTATCTCTTTATAGGCTTTTATTATATAATAATATTTATGTGATGGTTTAAGCCCTTTATCAGTATATTTAGAAACATCTTTCACATCACATATCTTTTTATATTCCCCATTCGATGTATGATCCATTCTGTATAGGGTATATCCTGTAGCACCTTTAACCTCTCCCCATTCCAAAGTAATGGATTTTTGATTTTGTATTACAAGAGAGAATTTTTCTACCTTAACAGGGCTAGAAGCTGTTTTTACAACCTCTGCCTTACTATAAACTTTTTTATCACCATAATTGGTATATGATTGTATCTTATAGTTATACTGACTTCCCGGTTGAATATTCGTATCTTTTATCTGAGTTATATTAGAATCGTTAATAGTTGCAATTTCAATATAACTGCCATTTGTTGTTTTATCTTGTCTTGATATTACATAACCATCTGCACCAATACCTCTATCCCATTGTAGAGTTATTGAATCTTGTGTTTGATTTTTAGCATCAAATATATCTACACAGCCAATTTTATCATCTGCTGATACAGTTGTACTAAAAACAACAAAACCAGTTATCAAAGACAATGCAATGATAATCTTTTTTAAATTTTCTCTTTTTATTTTCACTTCACTATTACTCCTAATTATACAAATACTATCTTTAGATATTTACAAATTATTTTATCACGATTATAAAGCCTTTGCAATACAAGAAAACTTTAAAATCTACAAGAAAATTCTTTTTTCACATTATGTGCAAACAAAACAAAAACCAGTTTGTATTTTATCTATTTATAACAATACATATTATTTTATAATCATTGAAATATTGATTTTATATCTATTAAGTACTATAATTAAGTATATATAATTTAAGAAATTTTCGGATGTGATTTTGAAATGAATAGCTATACAAAAAGAACATGGGCTGAAATTAGCCTTAACAATATTATACACAATTATAATTCTATTAGAAATAATATTTCTAATAATGCAATGTTGTGTTGTGTAATTAAGGCTGATGCATATGGTCATGGTGCTGTGCAGTTAGCAAAACTATATGAATCATTAGGTGCAGACTGGTTTTCTGTATCTAATATTGATGAGGCACTTGAGCTTAGAAATAATAACATTAAATTGCCTATTTTGATATTGGGATATACACCTGTTAATTATGCAAAAATTTTATCAGAATATAATATTGCTCAGACCTGCCATTCAATAGATTACGCAAAATCACTTTCGGATATGGCTGTATTGCAAAATGTAACAGTGAAAATTCATTTAAAGCTTGATACGGGTATGTCAAGAATTGGTTTAATGTGTCATGATATTGAACGTGATAAAATAAATATAAACATTGCTGAACAAATTTGCAAAATGCCAAATCTATACCCTCAAGGTGTATTTACCCATTTCGCTGTAAGTGATGAGGCTGAAGACGGTAAAAGCTTTACATTACAGCAATTTAATGCATTTACATACACTATAAATGAGCTTGAAAAACGAGATATAATATTTGAAATAAAACATTGTGCAAACAGTGGTGCAATTATAGATTATCCTCAAATGCATCTTGATATGGTTAGAGCTGGAATTATTTTATATGGTCTGGCACCGTCTGAAAAATTAAAAAACAGACTTAATTTAATACCTGCTATGCAATTAAAAAGTGTTGTTTCACAATGCAAAGAAATTTATAAGGGTACAACTGTAAGCTATGGTAGAACCTTTACAGCTGAAAATACCCAAAAAGTAGTAACTATTCCAATAGGCTATGCAGATGGTTATATAAGGGAGATTGCAAAAGAGGGTTATATTTCAATTCAAGGCAAAAAAGCTAAAATATTGGGCAGAATATGTATGGATCAGACAATAGTTGATGCAACTAATATAGATAATATAAACACAGGTGATGAAGTAACTATATTTGGCAATGGTTTAGAAAAAAATACGCCTACTGCTGATGATATTGCAAAATGGACAAACACAATAAACTACGAGGTAATATGTCTTGTAAACAAGCGAGTACCAAGAGTTTATTATAAAGATGATAAAATAGTAGGGGTTGTAAACTACCTGATGAAATAACAGTAAAGAAAGAGGAAAAAAGAATGAAGCTTCTTGTTCTTGACGGAAACAGCATTTTAAACAGAGCCTTTTACGGAATAAAACTACTAACCACTAAAAATGGTGAGTACACAAATGCAATCTATGGATTTTTAACTATGATGTCAAAAATCCTTACTGATACAGCACCTGACGGTGTTGCAATTGCATTTGACCTGAAGCAACCAACTTTTAGACATAAAAAATATGACGGATACAAAGCCAACAGACACGGTATGCCAAACGAATTAGCCTCACAATTGCCTATAATAAAGGAATTATTAAAGGCATTGGGGTACAAACTTATTGAATGTCCTGGATTTGAGGCTGATGATATATTAGGTACTTTAGCTAGAATTTGTGAAAACAGTAACAACGAATGTATTGTTGCAACCGGTGACAGAGATAGTCTTCAGCTTGTAAGTGACAATGTAAAGGTAAGATTAATAACTACTAAAAATGTTGTAACATACGATAATGATAAAATTCTTGAAGAGTATGGTGTTACACCAAAACAGCTTATCGACATTAAGGCTATTCAAGGAGATACATCTGATAATATTCCGGGTGTTAAGGGTATTGGTCAGAAGGGTGCGTCTGATTTAATTACAAGGTTTAATAATCTTGACTACATTTATGAGAATTTAGATACAATTGATATTAAGCCTGCCATGAGAAAGAAACTTGAGGAAGGCAAAGACAGTGCCTATTTAAGCAGATTTCTTGGTGAAATTTCAAGAGAGGCTCCAATTAATACAAATCTGGAAACTTATAAACAGGGCGAGCCTGATACACATACAGCCTTGCAAATTATGACAAGACTTGAGCTTTTCTCGTTAATTGATAAGTTTGGACTTAACACTGATATATCACTAAGCATATTAGAAGATACAACAGAAAAAGAAATTTTTTCTGTTTGTGGTGACAATATAGATATAACCGATAATGATGATATTGCATTTTTATTATGTGAAAAGAATATTGTTTTACTTAAAAACGATTTGATATATACAAGTGATGATATATTATGTACTTTGAAAATATTATTTGAAAGTAATTGTAAAAAGATAACTCATAATATCAAGCCTGTTTTTGCATTGCTAGATAAAAATAATATTTCATATAACGGTCAAATATTTGACACAGAGCTTGCAGGATATTTGCTTAACCCCTCTGCCTCATCTTATGATATTACAAGATTAGCACAGGAATATAATATAGGCGAATTTGAAATTGATTTTAAAGATAAGGAATATTCCGAAGCTGAAAAGAATGATATTTTATTTACCGTTCAACTAAATAAGGTTGCTGTTAAGTTGGAAGAATTGCTTAAAGAAAATTCTCAGGATAAGTTGCTTTATGAAATTGAAATTCCACTTGCGAATGTACTTGCATCTATGGAAAATATCGGCTTTATGGCTGACAAAGACGGTATTGAGAAATTTGGAAACGAATTATCAGACAGAATTACAGAATTACAGAAAAGTGTTTATAATTTAGTTGGATATGAATTTAATATTAATTCGCCAAAGCAATTGGGAGTAGCGTTATTTGATAAGCTTGGACTACCACCTTTAAAGAAAACAAAAAGTGGATATTCCACAAGTGCAGAGGTGCTTGAAAAATTAGCAGAGGAACACCCTGTTGTAAGCCAGATTATGGAATACAGACAGCTCGCAAAGCTAAAATCAACCTACTGTGATGGTCTGATAAAGGTAATAGACGACACTGGAAGAATACATTCAAATTTCAATCAGACAGAAACACGCACAGGCAGAATAAGCTCTACTGAACCTAATTTGCAAAATATCCCTGTAAGAACCGAGCTTGGCAGAGAAATGCGAAGATTTTTTACAGCAAAAGAGGATTGTGTTCTTGTAGATGCAGACTACTCTCAAATTGAATTAAGAGTACTTGCACATATTTCAGATGATAAAGAAATGTGTAAAGCATTTAGCAGTAATGATGATATTCACGCTATAACAGCTTCTCAGGTTTTTGGTATGCCACTTGAGCTTGTTACTCCTATTATGCGTAGTAGAGCAAAGGCTGTTAATTTCGGTATAGTTTACGGTATAGGTGCATTTTCACTTTCTAAGGATATTGGAGTATCTATAAAAGAGGCTGACCATTATATTAAAGCATATCTTACTCATTACAGTGGTGTGAATGAGTATATGAAAAATATTATAGATAATGCAAAAGAAAAAGGCTATGTAACAACTATGTTTAATCGCAGAAGATACCTACCAGAGCTTTCTGCCTCAAATAAAATAACACGCTCTTTCGGTGAGCGTGTAGCAAGAAATATGCCGATTCAGGGTACTGCTGCTGATATTATTAAAATTGCTATGATAAAGGTATTTAACCGCTTAAAGGCTGAAAATCTTGAGGCAAAGCTTATTTTACAGGTACACGATGAACTGATTGTAGAAGCACCTAAGCACGAGGCTATACAGGTTGCTATGATTTTACAGGAAGAAATGGAAAAAGCTGTAAAGCTAAATGTACCATTAGTTGCTGAGGCTGCAATGGGAAAAACCTGGTATGATGCAAAAGGATAAATAACAAGGAGGTAATAATTTATGTGGCAAGCATTAAAAGACTTTATGGAATATATGGAAGAGCAAACCAGCAAAGAGCTGACAACCGAAGAAAAAGAAAAATTAAATATTGAGTTGCAAACAAAAATCGGTTATTTTCAGCACGAGAGATTAATCCATTTAATTGTTACCGTACTTTTTGCGTTATGTACTATTATATCAATTATGGGATTTATCGCTTTTGAAAGCATAGGTATAGCATTACTCTTTGTTGCTTTAATGAGCCTGCTTGTTCCTTATATTGTACATTATTTTCGTCTTGAAAATGGTGTACAAAAGCTTTATACATATTACGAAAAATTAAAATAAGGAGATTACCAGTGAGAATTTTATTTGTATGCACAGGTAACACCTGTAGAAGCCCTATGGCTGAGGGGATTTTTAAGGAGCTTGCAAAGGATATACCTGAAATAGAAATCCACAGTGCAGGGCTTATAGCAAATAATGGTGAGCCTGTATCAGAAAAAGCTGTGATCACCTGTAAAGAATATAACGCTGATATTTCAACACATAAAGCAAAGCAGCTCACATTAGAAACTCTTAATTCAAGTGATTATTTTGTATGTATGACAGAAAGCCATACACAGGCTCTTATAAATGCTGGAATACCTGAAAACATTATATACACATTAAATGTAAGTGACCCTTATGGTGGTAGCTTAGAGCTTTATAAAGAATGTTGTAAGCAAATATATGATAATCTTTTAATATTAAAAGAAACGCTTACGAGGACAAAAGAATGAATTACATTATAACTAAAATGACAATATCACACACCTATGATGTAGCAGAAATTGAAAAAAGCTGTTTCAGTAAACCTTGGTCGCAAAATGCAATAGAAGCAGAACTAAACAATGAAAACGCACATTTTTATGTATTGCTATGTGATGATAAGGTTGCAGGATATGGTGGTATGCACATAGCTATGGACGAATGTTATATAGCAAATATAGCTGTATTACCTGATTTTCGTAAAAAAGGATTGGGCAAAGCTATAACATCACATTTAATTGAAGAAGCTGAAAAGCTAAGTTGTGAATTTATTTCGTTAGAGGTTCGCCCATCTAACAAGCCTGCCATTTCAATGTATAATTCACTTGGATTTGAAGAGGTTGGAAAGCGAAAAAACTTTTACTCCTCCCCCATTGAAGACGGCTTAATTATGACAAAGTATCTAAATATAAAGGATTGAAAAAAATGAAGATTTTATCTATTGAAAGCTCTTGTGATGAAACAGCTGCAGCTGTGGTTGAAGACGGAAGAACCGTTCTATCCTCTGTTGTAGCCTCACAGGTTGAAGAACATAAGCTATATGGTGGTGTAGTTCCTGAAATAGCCTCACGCAGACACGCAGAAACAATTTCAGGCATAGTACAACAGGCTTTGGAAGAGGCTAACTCTACCTTAGACGATATAGATGCTATTGCAGTTACCTATGCTCCAGGCTTGATTGGTGCATTACTTGTTGCTGTTAATTTCGCAAAAGGACTATCTCTTTCAAAGAATATTCCATTAATACCTACTCATCACCTGCGTTCACATATTGCCTCAAATTACATAGCACATCACGATTTAAAGCCACCTTTTCTTTGTTTAGTGGTAAGTGGCGGTCATAGTCATATTATACAGGTTAATGATTATACAGATATGAAAATAATAGGCAGAACCAGAGATGATGCTGCTGGTGAAGCCTTTGATAAGGCTGCAAGAACAATGGGTATGCCATATCCTGGTGGCATTCACCTTGATAAAGTAGCTGAGGAGGGTAATCCAAATGCCTACACACTGCCATTCCCTAAGGTTGTAAATTCACCCTATGATTTCAGCTTTTCAGGCTTAAAAACTGCTGTAATTAACCTTATACATAATGCATCTCAAAAGGGCGAAGAGCTACCTGTTGCTGACCTTTCAGCCTCATTCAGACAGGCAGTTGTAAATTGCTTAACAACAAATCTTATGAAGGCTGCACAGGATACAAATAGCAAAACAATTGTTATAGCTGGCGGAGTATCAGCAAACTCATTGCTAAGAAAAACATTACAACAATTATGTGACGAAAAAGACTTGAAGCTATATATGCCACCAAAAAATCTATGTGGTGATAATGCCGCAATGGTTGGTGCACAAGGCTATTATGAGTATCTTTCAGGCAACATAGCAGACCAAAGCTTAAATGCTTATGCTACAAAATCTATTGAGGAAGGATAAATAATGAGCAACCCCATAGATTATAACGAATTGCCTGAAATGGTACGTGAATTTCTTATGTATCTAGGTACGGTTAAAAATAAATCTCAAAACACAATAAAAGAATATTATTTGGATTTGAGAACCTTTTTTCGTTTTATAAAGCTAAGGCGTGGTTTAGTTAGTAACGATACTGAGTTTTCGGATATAAGTATCTCTGATATAGATACTGAGTTAATAAGCTCGGTTACTATATCGGAAATTTATGAATTTATGAATTTTACTTTAACAAAAAGAAATAACAGTGCTAAAACCAGAGCAAGAAAAACATCATCGTTAAAAACATTTTATAAATATCACACCTATAAAAGTCTTAAGCTGAAAAACGATCCTACGCAAAATCTTGAAGCTCCTAAGGTAAAAAAATCTTTGCCTAAATATCTCACTCTTGAAGAAGCCTTGGAGCTATTAAATGCTGTTGAGGGTAAATATAAAGAAAGAGATTATTGCATAATTACTTTATTTTTAAACTGTGGACTACGTCTTTCAGAGCTGACATCTTTGAACATAAACAGTTTCAAGGGTAAAAAACAGATGATTGTTACTGGTAAAGGTAACAAAGAAAGAATTATTTATCTTAACAACGCTTGTATTTCAGCTCTTAATGAATATAAAAAGGTTCGTCCTGTAAACGGTGTTAAAGACCGAGAGGCTTTGTTTTTAAGCAGACAAAATAATAGAATTAGCCCAAAAACAGTTCAAGCTATGGTGAATAAGTATTTGTGTAAAATTGGACTTGACGGAGCAGGGTATTCTGTACATAAATTAAGACATACTGCTGCTACTCTTATGTATCAACACGGCAATGTTGATATAAGAGTATTACAGGATATTTTAGGACACGAAAATTTAGGTACAACAGAAATATATACTCACTTATCCGATACTCAAATGGAAAATGCTGTAAACTCAAATCCGTTATCAAAAGTAAAAAACGCAAAATAATTGAACTGTGATTATTATATGAGACTCTTTGTCTGTTTTCAATGTTTCAGATGGTAAGATGCATTTTAGCAATGTAAGATGCATCTTGCACTTCTTAACTTAAATATTCTTACTTTTGTTTGCTGTTTTTTGTAGTAAACCCTTACTAAAGCAAAGAAAAAGGGTGGTCAATTAAAATTCTTACAATCGAAACATATATAGAACCATTACATATTCATACTAGCATAATAAATATGTAAAGTTGTAGAAAAACTGGATATAGCGACTATTTAAGTTGTTTCTTGAAGTTTTTTATTTACTTCGTTTATACGCTTTTTTACTGCCATATATTGACTAAACCATATAAAAGCGTAAATAACAACAAAGAGTAAAAAGTAAAGGA
>JAXJQK010000198.1:0-9833 GCA_036311185.1 Acutalibacteraceae bacterium
ATCCATAATATTTGTTCCCTTGCCAAATGGAGTTATATTGCTTAATAGATTAAAACCAAGCAAGCAAGGCAATGACAATACGAAAATAAGCACACAGTTTATTAAACAGGCTTTCTTTTTACTACAATTAAACAAATCAGTAAAGCAAGAAATTATATTTTCAAACACTGCAAGTACAGTTGAAAATGCAGCAAATGTCATAAACAAGAAGAAGAAGCTACCCCATACTCTTCCGTACTGCATATTATTGAAAATATTTGGTAGAGTAACAAATATAAGGCTTGGACCGCTATCTGGCTGAACATTATAAGCAAAACAAGCAGGGAATATTATTAAGCCTGATGTTACAGCAACAAAAGTATCAAGTAAAGCAACATTTACTGACTCACCTAGAAGAGAACGCTCCTTGCCAATATAACTACCAAATATAGCCATTGAACCCATACCCAAACTTAAAGTAAAAAACGCCTGATTCATAGCAGCAACAATTACGTTAAAAACACCTATTTCTTTCATTTTATTGAAGTTAGGCTTTAGATAAAATGAAAGACCTTCTGCTCCACCTGGTAAGAAAATACTGTTAATTGCAAGTACAACCATAATAGCAAGCAAAGCAATCATCATATATTTTGTTACTCTTTCAAGACCTTTTTGCAAGCTAAAGGAACAAATAAAAAAGCCTAATACAACTATTATTCCCATATAAAGTATCATTTTTGCAGGATCAGCAAGCACATTATTAAATTCTGCTCCTACCTGCTCTGGAGATAATCCTTGATAATCACCTTTAATCATAGAAACAAAATAACTAACCATCCAACCTGCAACAGTTGTATAAAACATCATAAGTAAGTAATTACCTATCATTGCTGCATAACCGTGATATTTCCATTTGCTACCCTTTGGTGCAAGCTCATCATAAATTTTTACAGGACTTTTTTGACTTGCTCTTCCCAACGAAAACTCTATAGTCATTACAGGTACTCCAATAATAATAAGGAAAAACAGATAGAACAGTACAAAAAATCCTCCCCCATTTTCACCTGTTATGTATGGGAACTTCCAAACATTACCTACACCGATAGCACATCCGGCACTAAGTAAAATAAATCCAAGACGACTTCCCAATCGTTCTCTTTTCATAGATTTTACACCTCTCAAATTGATTTATTCAAATAGCCACTAATTTAATTTGAATAAATACAATAATAATAAACCAATTATTCATAATCAGTCAATAAATTATATCAAATATATTAAAAAAATACAATGATTTTCATAAAAAAACAGGTAACAGTAAAATTTCTGTTACCTGTTATAGATAGAGTTATTTATGGCTTTTGATTTCTTCTTGGTCTGCGTACAGAAGACTCTGAACCACGCTTTAAATCAGAGAATTTTTCTTCACTTGTTTGTTTAAACTTAGACATAAGATCCTCGAAGCTGGCATTCTCATTTTTACGTGAGCTTTGCCATTCAAAGTTACCCGGACTTGTCACAGGTGGTGCAGATTGACGAGGTTTATTGTCATAACGTTTATTATTACGGAAGCCTCTGTTATCCTTTCCGTTTTCAGAATTTTCATTATTATAACGCTCTTTACGGTCACGTCTATCATATTTGTCATTTCTATTCTGGTTGTCCATAGCCTTTTTTATAGAAAGACTGATTTTTCCGTTTTCAGCAATAGAAAGAACCTTAACCTTTACAACCTGACCCTCTGACAAATGATCACTGATTTTGCTAACATATGTAGGTGCAACCTCTGAAATATGTACCATACCTGATTTACCGTCTGGTAAATCAACAAACGCACCAAAATCTGTAATTCCTGTAACTTTGCCTTCTAAAATGTTTCCAACTTCAACTGCCATTAAAGTAATGTCCCCCTAAAAATATAAATTAAACTAAAAATGCCTATAGCACTATTGTTATTCTCCTGAAATATTTATAAAAATTCGTTCATCCTTGTATGCATAGTCAAGGTCTTCTCTGGCTGTTTTTTCTATATACGCCGCATTTTCACTCTTACTTGAATTTAATATATCATTAATTTCTTCGTTTTTAACCTCTTCTATTATAATCTGATCATTGATTTCTTCTAACTCTGCTGTTCTTTTATTAATAATTGAGTTTTGTGATATTAAAGAAACAACAGCATATGATACCAATGCAATTGTTGTTAAGTAAATAATTAAATCTATTCGTTTAATTGGTTTTCTCTTTTTTTTTCTGTTTTTTCTTGTTGTTCTTGGTATTGTTGAGACTTCAACCTCTTTAAGTTTCATTATATTACCTCTTTTTTAGAGCTTTAGTAAATCTAAATACACTTTTTAATATTATACAATAATTTTCTCCTTTTTGGCAAGGTGTTTCTTTAGAGTTTTTAAAGAATGGTATTTTAACCAACAAAATCTCAATAATTCTTCTAGTTATTGTTGATATCGCATTCCTGATATTTCTGCATAATTTTACTATTTTTCTAATACAAAAACGGAGAAATAAAAACAGCTTTCCTGTAAGAAGTCCTATAGTATATCTGAATATTAAAAAACCTGAAAACTCCCCCACAAGTATAAAAAAACGCACCTCGCCCTTATTATAGCATAAAGAAAAAAAGAATGAGAAAAAGGCAATAATGCTCATAAATAAAATATCCTGTATAAAAATTGCAACAGTACTCTTTACTCCCATATATCTTAAAAATCTAAATATTTCGTTAACAATACCTATTATTAATCCACATAAAACAGCCATAAAAAAAACTGAAACCTGCTCTGTAATAAAGAATTGCATTAGCTACACCCTATCTAAACAGCTTATTAAAAAATCCACTGCTTTGCTTATTTTGAGTATATATTATTGCTTCAATATTTCCGTCAATATCAACTTCATTACTCTCTAGATTAAGCTTACTTATATGTAGCTTTGAACCTCGTAGATTAATTTCTCCGTAATCAGTATACAAAACTACTGCTTGTTCATCAAAGCTTCCCATATCCTTTATACCTGTAAAAGATATGGATGCTCTGTTTTCTATTATAACACTGTGTGGTATTTTAGGTCTTTGCTTATCTTCGTGCATATATTATCCCACCCTATATTATTATAGTACAATATATGCGATATTTATTTTTATTATGAAAATTATTCTATTACCTTATACATAAGTCCGGCATCTTCTTTTTTAGCATATTCATTTATCTGTGTTATTTCAGCCTTAAAAGGTTTTGCTCCCATTTGTATTTCGAGAATATCACCTACCTTAACAGCATAAGAGGCTCTTTGTGGCTTTCCGTTTACAAGTACTCTTTCTGCATCACACGCTTCGTTAGCGATTGTTCTTCTCTTAATTATTCTTGATACCTTTAAAAATTTATCTAATCTCATAGTTTATCTCCTTAAATTTTAAAAAAATATAACCGACTCTCGGGCGAAAGTCGGTTGAAGTGGCATAAAATTACTTATTCACAGCCTCTTTAAAGTTTCTGCCAGCCTTAAAAGCTGGAACTTTAGAAGCAGGGATAACAATTTCTGTTTTAGTTCTTGGGTTTAAACCTGTTCTTTCGCTACGCTGACGCTGTTCAAAAGTACCAAATCCAACTAGCTGTACCTTATCACCAGCAACAACAGCTTCTACAATAGAGTCAAGTAGAGCTGATACAGCCTTTTCAGCATCTTTCTTTGTTAGTTCGCTTTTCTCTGCAACCTTTGCAATAAGTTCTGTTTTGTTCATTTTTAAAATCCTCCAAGTATAAAATTAGTCATTCATTTTCTTAGCCTTTTCCCAAAGCTCATCTAAAGCCTCAAGAGAAGTCTCATTAATTTTTATATTTTCTTCATTTGCAAGCTTTTCCATTTTTGAAAAACGAGAAATGAATTTTTCACAAGCATTATATAGAGCCTTTTCAGCATCTACCTTTACAAAGCGTGATACATTAACAGCTGAAAACAATACATCTCCAAGCTCTTCTTCGATATGGTCACTATTACCCTCTTGAATTGCCTCTTTAAGCTCTTCAATCTCTTCTGTTAACTTATCAGCAGCACCATTTACATTATCCCAATCAAAGCCAACCTTTGCAGCCTTTTGTTGGATTTTCTGGCTACGCATAAGTGAAGGTAACGAACGAGAAATACCGTCAAGAACCTCTGACTGTGTATTCTGAGATTTTGTTTTCATTTTTATTGCATCCCAGTTTTTGAGCACCTGCTCGGTTGTATCTGCTTTAACATCTGCAAAAACATGAGGATGACGGATTATCATTTTTTTACAAACACCGTCAGCTACGTCATCAATATTAAATGAGCTTTGCTCTTCTTCTATAATTGAATGGAATACAACCTGTAATAGTACATCGCCAAGCTCTTCCTTTAACAGCTCTGTATCCTCTTTGTCAATAGCTTCAATAACCTCATATGTTTCTTCGATAAGGTTTTGGCGTATAGAATGATGAGTTTGCTCAATATCCCATGGACAGCCACCTGGAGAACGAAGCTTTCTTATAACTTCAACTAAATCGTATACATTATAATTATCTTTCTCTTTAAAACTCATAATTCCTTACTCCTTAAAAACGACTATATTACATTTTACCTTAAAAGCTTACATTTTGCAAGTATTTTTCCTATTTTATTTCCACCTGGCATTTCCTGTAAATCCTCTTCTGTAATACCCTTAAACAACAAAAGTGCAAATGTATACACAATTACTGCAACTATTATAGAAGGTAATACAGTAAATCTGCCTGTCTTTAAAATATAATTTGAAACCACATAATTACTTCCAAATGCAGCTACACCACAGCAAATTGCCGCAAATAAAGGCTTTAGTAATATTTTATTAAAATCAGGTACAACACCTGTTTCCTTTGCTATTATATATATTCCTACAATAGAAACAAATAAATATGCTACTAATGAACCAACAGCGGCCCCTTGAATATTAATTGATGGTATACCTACAAGAATATAATTTATTAGAATTTTAATTATCATACCAACTGTGTACAGCTTTAAAGGCATATCTACTCTACCTATAGCCTGTAGCATACTACAGATTGGTGTACTTGTAGCTATAAGGATACTTGATATACCCATTACCTGTAATACAGATGTAGCTATTATTACTTCATCTCTTACACCAAACAAAAGAGTAAGCAATGGCTGTGCAAGCACTGATAGTCCAATACCTGCTGGTAAAGTTACAAGAAGTGTAAGCTTTAGTATCGTATTTATGTTCTTTTTAATAAGTGTCTTATCCTTAACAGTCCATGCTGAAGTTAACGCTGGCATAGCACTTTGACCAAAAGCCTGAGTTACAGCTGTAACCAGCATTAAAAAGGTCAACGCATATCCGTAGCATCCAAAGAGATAAACTTGTATACTGTATTCACCCGATGCATTAAGTGCAAATTTGTCAGGCTCTAAAAAGCTATAGAGGCTCTCTAAAATGTGACCATTGCCAGTTTCCATTATATTTACTATTCTGTTCTGTACAAGAATTGAGTCTATTGTACTTGCTATGCTCATTACAAATGAACCTAAGCCTATAGGTATAGCTGTAAGAGCAAGCTTTTTAAATAACTCTTTGTTAGATTTAGCCTCGGGAGAATCTGCAAGCTGTTGCTTTGTAATACCACCCTTAGCAAGCTTGTATTTTATCATCAAAAATAAAAATGCACAGAAAGAACCAAATGAGATTCCTACAAATGCCGCTGAAACAGTGTAAGATGCAAGAGTATTATTGAACATTGTTTCGTCAGCCATTATTTTGCCGAACACTGTACCACTTTCTTTATACTCTGCTGTTGCAAAAAAGTTAACTGCGTATGCAAGAGAAAAGCCTACCAATAATTTTCCTGCTGATTCAATAATCTCTGAAATAGCAGTTGGCACCATATATCGCATACCCTCAAAATATCCACGGTATATTGACATAAGACAGCCAAAAAATACAATTGGTGAAAGTGCTATAACAGGTAATTGTACTGCTGAATTACCAATCATTCTGGAGAATGTACCGCTCAAAGCTATCATAAGCAAGCAACATACAGCACCTGTTGTAACAAAAAACGGAATTGACAATTTATGCAATCGCCTTACATCTTTATATCTTTGCTTAGATACGTATTCTGATACCATTCGTGATAATGCAATTGGAAAGCCTGCTGAGGCTACAGTGAATATAACATTATAAAGCTCGTAAGCACTGTTAAATACACCATTACCTACACCATCTACAATATTGGCAAATAGCACCTTAAATATTACACCGATAAGCTTAACGGCTATAATACTTATAGTTAATATCATAGCACCCTTTACAAAGGATTGCTGTTCTATGCCCTTCTCTTTTTTAGCGGATTTTTTATTATCATTAACAACGGAGTTGTCTGATTTTAGATGTACAGACATACTCTTTGTATTCTGATAACCATCACTTTGTTGGTTATTTGTATTATTTATATGTTTGTCAGAATTATTATGTTCAAAACGTTCAGACAATACTTCAACCTCCCTACGCAAATTTTGGCGGGAAAAAGCCCGCCAAAAAGGTTTTATTTATTTCAGTTGTTTTCAGAAATTTCATTAGCTTCACAAGGCTCTGTATCTACCTCAGTCTCTTCATTTGAATTAACCTCTGTACAATCTGAATTTTTTTCTGCTACTGTGATATCCTCTAATTCCCCATCTTCTGAAAACTCATTTCTGATGTTATCTGTATTAAATGATGATATAACAGTTACATCACAATTAAATGATATTTCTTCATCTTCAGGTGAAAGTTTTTGTCCACATTTGCAACAAAAAACAGAATCTTTATCATTCTCAGCCTTACATTCATTGCAGATGATTTTATTTTTATTTGTAATAATCATCTCTCTTGTAATCTGTAGATTTTCTTCAAGCTCTGTAATTTCATTAATAATAGATTGCATTCTGTTTTGATCTACGTCACCTGTTTTTGTACATTCATACACATAGTTACCAAGAGCCAGCTTTTTCTTATTAATTTCAGACTTAATTCCGCTTTCAGAATATTTCAACTTAGAATATTCTTTTAGTTGTCCTGCTTTTTTTCCAACTGTGTTGGCTGCTGATTTAGCATTATCAACAATCTCATCAAATAAACTCATATAAAATCCCCCTATAAAAATTTATGGAATAAATTATATCACTAAAAAATGGAATAATCAATTGATATTTTGTTAATAAGTCATTTATCAAAATGTTCTTTGTAAAATTCCATTATTCCTTCCTTTCTTTTAAGCATTACCTCAAAAGAAGTATTATATTCATACGGATATTTATAATTAAAAATACGCTGTAAAACACCTGTTACAGGGTCTTTAAGCTTAGTTACGGCACCTGCACCACAGCCTAGAATAGTATGAGTTTCATCCATAACATAAACATTGTATAAACCGTCGTATCCCTTTTTGGCATAGCCTATATTTTCCAGATTACCAACCATTCTACTTTGTCTGTACAGATAATATGGTCTTAGACCTTTCTTAGCAAGCAATTGTCTGCAATATGAATGCATTTTAGCGGCTTGCTCGGCATCATGCTTTAGTAGTTGCATACCCTGTGCTGTAAGATAAGCTGAACGCTTCATTGACAATGTATGCACCGTAATACTTTCAGGGTTAAGCCCTGTGATAATATCCAATGTATTTTTAAAGCTTTCGAAATCCTCATTAGGCAAGCCAACAATTAAATCCATATTTATATGCTTAAAGCCTGTTTCTCTAGCCATATTGAAAGCATCTATTGTTTGCTGTGCAGTATGTTTTCTTCCTATATCTACCAGAATATTATCATTCATAGTCTGAGGATTTATACTTATTCTGTCTACTCCTCCGCTTATAAGAGTCTGTAGCTTATCCTTTGTGACAGTGTCGGGTCTGCCTGCTTCTACTGTAAACTCCTTACATCGCTCCATAGGGAAATTCTTATTTATTACAGAAATCAATCTTTCCAGCTGCTGAGCATTTAATGTTGTAGGAGTTCCTCCTCCTATATAGACAGTTTCAAGTTTTAGCTTTAAATCCTTGGCTATTTTAGCAGTATATTCAAGCTCTTCACATAAAAGCTCTACATATGGTTCTATAAGCTTTTTAGCTTTTTCTACAGATTGCGATACAAAGGAGCAATAACTACATCTTGATGGACAGAAAGGAATTGATACATAAAGACTGTATGAATCGTTATTTGAAAGTGATAAAATAGCACGTTCATTCTTTTCTGTTTCTTCTGCCAGTGTTATTTTTTCATCTGTTACCAAAAGAGAATTTTTAAAATAATCCTTTGTATATTCTAAACCATACTGTTCGGTAAGCCTTCTGAACAGCTTAATAGGTCTTACACCTGTAAGAATACCCCAAGGTGGTATCATACCTGTATATGCTGTAAGAAGCTTGTACAGACAAATCGCCATTTTTCGCTCTTGCTCGGCTGTATAATCTTCTTTGAAATTTTCAAATTCAACAAGGTCTGTACAGCTATCAATAACATTACCAAGGTTTATTTTAACAGAAACATTCTTACCATTTTCATTATCTATTTCAGTTAGTATATAATCAGTATCAACTTCATTAGGAAAACTATCTTTTATAATCTCAATTTTTTCATTCGGGAAAAATACTCTTGTAAGATTTTCAATCTCATAATGGAAATTATGATTAATAATATATATCTTCATTTTACACCTGATATTACTTATTAATTTTTAAATATGGATTATATTTTTTCTCATATTCAAGGGTTGAGGAATCACCGTGTCCTGGATATACTGTGTAATTCTCATCTAAATTATAAAGTCTTTTCAAAGATTTCACCATATCGTCATCATTACCTGTAGGCAAATCTGTTCTACCCATAGATAGCTTCATTATGGTATCTCCTGTAAAAATACAGTTATCAATAATAAAGCAACCACTTCCCTGTGTATGTCCTGGTGTGGAAATATATTTTATTACGGTTTTTCCAAGCATTAATTCATCGTTATCTTCTAGTGTTATATCTGCTATAATATCTGATATAAATTTACCAAAAGATGGTGGTAAGAGATTAAGACGGGTATCAAGTAGAAAAGGCTCCTCTAACTTACTTATAACAACCTTTGCATTTGTAAGACCTGTTAATTTTTTAACATAACCTATATGATCGAAATGTCCGTGAGTTAATAAAATATATTTGATTTTATCTGATTTTTCATCAAGAAGTTTTTTTATTTCGGTTGAAGTATAACCAGGATCTACAATAGCAATATCTCCTGTTTCAACATCTTCAATTATATAGCAATTTACCATTAACGCACCTGCTATAGTAGTTTTTACTTTTATCATTTATGAGGCAACTCCTTTGAATTTATTGTTATCGTTACAGGACCATCATTTAGAAGCTCTACTTTCATATCAGCACCAAATACACCCTTTTCAACTACAGATACTCCGCATAAAGCTAATTTATTGCAAAAGTATTCATATAAAGGCTCTGCTATATCTGGCTGTGCAGCATCTCCGAAAAATGGTCTTCTACCCTTTCGGCAGTCACCACACAATGTAAAGTTAGAAATAACAAGTGCTTCTCCTTTTATATCCAATAGCGACAAATTCATTTTGTCATTATCATCACAGAAAATTCTTAAATTAGCAATTTTGTTGGCAAGGAGGTCAGCTTCAAGGTTATTATCTTGTGGCTCTACACCTAATAAAATTAGTAAACCATTATTTATTTTACCTTTAACCTCACCGTCAACCTTTACACTTGCATAGGATACTCTTTGTATTACTGATTTCATTACACACCTCTTATACTCTTGAAAC
>JAXJQK010000199.1:0-5575 GCA_036311185.1 Acutalibacteraceae bacterium
ACAAAGAGGGTGATCAAGTTTGTGTAAACAAACCGTTAGATGGAGAGGTAAAGAACAGAGCAAACACAAGACTACATCAGCAAAATTTCTTGTTTGAGTGTGACGATATTCCTGTTAAACAGCAGGTAGAACAAATCGAAAATGCTCCACAAGAATTAAAGGATAGTTTGTTGTGGACGTGCTTCACAGGAGGTAAAAGTATACACACTGTCGTACATACAAACTTAAAAGATGAAGAGATGTGGACAGAAAGAGGAGAATATGATACAGGCTTACGAAAATACATTCATCAACGGCTAAATGATCTATACTTTGAAGGACATGCAGACATCTCTGGTCAAAACGCTGGTAGATTAGCTAGAGCACCAAACGCAATACGTCAAGATGAGAAACATCCGGGTAAAAAACAGTTGTGCTTACAGTTTAACATGAATGCTAAAGCTTTAGATGTTTCTACTTTAGTAGAGGATTACAGGGAGGAACAAAAGTTACATAAATCTTTAAGAGAGCTTACTCAAACCAGTATTCCAGACGAGTGCAGGAAAGAGCCAAGCACACATACTTTACAAGAGTTAAAGAGCTGGAATCGAGACAAACCAAGTAAAGCAAAACAAGAGTGTATAGATTTCTTGGAGGGCACTTTACAGGATTGGAACAGGAGTTTAGCTTGTGTAAGAGAGTTGAGAAACTTCGGTTTTACAGACAATGAAATCGAGTTTGAAGGTCCAGTAAATGATAGATGGATAAAAGCGGCTTTAAAAGCAGCACACTAAATAATAGGAGGAGAGTATTATGTGTATCACAAAGGAAATGTTTATTGATGAGTTCACTAAAGGTCAAAAGAAATATGCAAATGATAATCGCACTCACAAGTTCGATCACGTGGATTTGCAGACCTTCATGTGGAATATGTACGAAGAGAACATTATAAAGCTGAGAGAGAAACAAGCAATGTGGAGTACGGAAATGCTACAAAAGTATTTAAAGGAAATGTAGAGGTAGAAAGAGGGCTTTTCATAGCCCTCTTTCATTTTGAAACACTAACTAAATTAAGAGAGGAGAAAATAATATGTTAGTAGTTCACATTATCGCAGGTGTAGTAATTGGGATAGCACTAACCTCGGGTCTCATCTACCTAGGTTATATAACTGCCCGCGAGGAACTAGAAAATGACTTATAGTGTTTCTGATATTGCTAAACTCTGTAATCTTACCATAGCCAATACTGTCTACCGTTTGAGAGCACTAGGCTTAAAGGCTCCACATAATGAAGAGCATCTCAAGGCGGTACAAAACTATTTGGCTAAAGATAAGAAACAGACTCTTTGGCAAATGGTTAAACAGAAATACGGAGATACAGATTCAGATACAGCTACAGCTCACTATCAAAGTTACAGTTATAGATGGTGCCAGTTACAAAAGCCTGAGATTTCATCATTAGAGGAACTAGAGGATCTTTGGAACAAACACGTCGAAGAGCGTAAAGCTCATACTAAAGCGTATAAAGAGTACAGTAGACATATCAACTCTTCATCTCAGCTTGTTAGGAAATCTAGTCCAAAGTTGAGACACATGTACGATTGGTTCTCGTTCGATTCCAAAGGTGTCTGGGATGACGAAGTTCGTGAGTACTACAACTTTTACAGCGACCGTGGATTTAAGTCTTGCCAAGCTAGAAGACTTGCATATTTAGAAGTACTTCATATACACCACGTTATTGACACTGATGAGTACTTTGAAGCTAAAGAATCGAAAACCAAACTTAAGATGTTACTATTCTTAAAGGAGAAGAATTAATGAAAACAGAAGATGTATTGACATTAAAACCGGTAAACAGTAAAGTAATTTTAAGACAGGATAAAATAACAAAATCCAGCAGTGGAATTATTTTAATGGCCGATAATGCAGAAAAGGAAGCTTTTTGTACAGTAATCGCTTCAGATTCAGATTTAGTAAAAAAAGGCGATATAGTTTACGCAGATCCTTACACAGGAATAAAATTGCTAGATGAAGATGATGCATTATATGTTCTTGTAGATGAATCAGATATCCTAGCCGTTAAAAAAACTAATTAGGTATGAATACAGCGAAGTCATTACTAGCTCTTTCTCGTTATCAAGCAAAGAAAGAATCATACGAGGAAGAGATTAGAAAATTAAAAGCTTTAGTGAAAAAGCAGAATGCATTGCTTAAGAAAGTATTAAAAAAGGAGTTAGAAAGTGACAAAGGAACAAAAAGAGCAGATAGCGCAAAGTCTAAAGAACGAGTGCCAGTTTCTCCAATCAGTAGCTTCGATATTTGATGAAAGAGATTCCGAAGCGTTACCAGAATCAGCAAAAGCACAAAACAAAATAATTCATGACGGACTAATGAAGATTAGAAGTAGAATACTACAAGAATATGAAACTATAGAGTTTGGAGGTTTGGATGAATGAGAAATTCAAATGGCTTTCAGAGTAAAAAGTACCTCGTATTATTTAAACATGGGTACGCCTCCTTGTGTAGACTGTGAGTGTACACAAGGCATAAAACAAGGATTAAAAAGCTGTCCGTATTTGGACAGTCCTTTTTATATGAAAGTAAACAAGAATAAGGTAGAAGAGCTTAAAACTAGCCCATACACTTTTGTAGACTTTCCGTATTTACACTTAATAAACTCCACTTTTGAACGTATTGATTTAGATGAGGATGTATACGAAATACTAATAATGTAGTAAAAAGGAGAAAATAAAGAAATGGCAAACATTTTCGACAGCATAGGAGACTGGTTTGATACAGGAAGCTCCACTGACTACACAAAACAAGCTTTGTTACTGAATGCATTAAATGCTAATAAGGCTCAAGAAGAAATAGATAGTGTAGATACTAAAACAGATGATGTAAGAACATTAGCAAATAAAGCAAGAGAAGCAGCAGGACAAGCAGCTGGTGATAAAGCAGGTATTGCAAAGAAACAAGCTAAAGCAGCTTCAGCGATGCAAGGCGGTTCTAGACTATTAAATGCTATTAATGCTTCTTCAGCGGCAGCAAACGCAGCTACAGAAGGTTATGATGAAGCACAGAGTAGAGCAATGAACTTGGAAGCAAGCAGACAACAGAGTGATGTAGCAAACAGATTAAATAAAGCACAGGCTAAAGCAAATTCCAGAATGAATGCAATGAACAGCCAAGCACAAATGATGACTGGTATGGATGCAACAAAGAATACAACTAAACAGAAAGACTGGGATAGACTTGCAAATGTTGGTATTCAGATTGGCAAAACCGCTGAAGCATATTTTGACAGAGATTAACTAAAGGAAGGATTGTAAAATGAATGTAAAAGATAGATATAAAGCAAAACAGGAAGCTAAAGAAGAAGCTTATTACAAAGGAATGGAGGCACCACAGACTAAAATGGTAGATACAGGAAATGGCTTTACACAGGCACAGACAAATACTGATAAGAATGGACCGGTTAATGCACCAGTTCAGAATAATAAGCAGACTACACTTCAGAACTATAAACCAGTAGAGCAAGCAAAACCAGAAGCTGAAGCACAGCCAAAGGAAGAAGTTCCACAAGCACAAGTTCCACAAGAAGTAGTAGCTCCAGTAGCTAACGACACAACAACTCCAGAAACTCCAGAAACTTCGGAAACACCTGACATTAAAGTTGATGTACCAGAAGTTGATGAAGAGATGATGGCTGAGTCTGGTATTAATCCAAAGAACTCTGAGGAACAAAATAGGAAAGGAACAGAAAACGCCATCAGCGAAATAACTGGGGGAAGAAATAAGGACGGTACATATAAACCATTAAATAAAGTTCAATATGCAGATGGAATTCAGAAGTTTGGTATATTCGCAACTATTGCTAGTATTGGCCTTGCAGTTTTAACTAGAGGCGCATTTCCTCCTGTAGACTTCAGTGCTTTTACAGGCTTAAACGAGTCTTATGCTAAGTACGTAAAAGGTATTGACAATTATAACAAGTATATCCGACAAGCTCAGGGTGAAAATGCATATGAAGCAGAAAGAGCAAAGGGCTCAATAGATGATGCAAATAAAGCAGCAGATTTAAATGCAGCAGGTGAAGACCATAGTAAAGAAACAGACGCAAAATGGGCAGAACACTTAAAGAATACTGATGCAGTCATTGCTCAGGATAAAGCAAAGTTAGACCACGCACTTGAAGTAGCTCTTCAGGACGTCCTAACTGAAGGACAGATAGCCGTTATAAAGGCAAACGCAGAAGTACAGACAGCCATTGCAGAACTTCTGAATAAACACGAAGTAAACCTAATTTCAGACCAGGCTAATGCTATTCTTGCTGCTAATTTCTCAAAGGATGACCTTAACAAAATTGCACAGGTCAGTAAAGCACAGGCTGGGCAAACAGAATATGAAAACATACTTAAAGGTATTAATGTTGGAGCAAATGCAGTAAATTCAGTTGTAAATACCGTTAAGGGTGGAACTGGTTCAGATGTAGGTACAAAAGAGTTCTTCAAGAGGATGATTAAGTTTTAATAGGGAGAGTATAAGAAATGGACTTGAGCTATTTTGATGATAACAAAGAAGAGTTTATTGACCTAGTTAACCTTGCAGAGAATATTGGAAGTTACAACTGGGCCTATAAACCAGAATATGAAAATATAAACGGTAGAGATGATGCAGGTGTTCAGCACGGTATTATTGCTCAGGACTTACTTAAAGTACCAGAGTTAAAGAATATGGTAGAAGAGGATGAGAACGGTATACTAAGAGTAAAAACAGATTTAGTTGCCATGGCTGCTCTTTCGTATATAGCTGAATTAACTAGATATGTAATGGGGATAAAACATAATGGAAAACAACAATAAATCTATTGCCAGCAGATGGTCAGCTAAAACACAAGAGCCAAAGCAAGAGCTTACCTCTGTTACTAATCCTATAGTAGTAAGCCCTGTTGACAATAATACTAACCCAGTTAGACATCAATATCGTCAGACAATATTAAATGGACTTAAAGGAGAAAGCTATGTCTAAGTGGACTACGGATGAAACAAAATCGAAGTTAGAGAATATAATCTCAAGTCAGTATGATAGGTTTAATTACTGTTATGCACGTTACAAGAATGATGTAAACATTGACCTAGAAACAAACTCGGAAATAAATTACTATGCATTTAGTGGCTTTGACTACAAACAAGACTCGGATTTATTCAGATCAGCTTATTTTAATGTAACAAAGTCAGTTATAGATAGCATTGTAAGTAAGTTGGCTAATCAGAAGGTTAGGCCATTCTTTACTCCAGTTAATGGAACATACAAAACAAGAAGAGTAGTAAAACAGTGCCAGACATTCTTTGATACCTACTTTGACAAACAGAAAGTTCATACTAAAGTTGTTAAAGCTTTCTTGGAGTCTTGTATATTTGGTATTGGCTATTTGTATGTTAATCCAATAACATATCAGATTGAAGTATTGCCTAGCTGGTGCGTAGCTACACTTAACACAGAGGCGGTGTTTGGTAATCCAACTAAAATGCTTGTTAGATACAACAACTTTCCAACAACACTACTTTCGGATTATGGCATAGAAGATACAAGCG
>JAXJQK010000200.1:0-2611 GCA_036311185.1 Acutalibacteraceae bacterium
ATCTTCCTATAGTATCTCCGTCAGGTACTTGATTTGAAGAATCTACTCCACAAAACTCCGAAAATGCTCGACTGTCTATTACCTCTGTCATTACCCTCATATCGGATAAATCATAAAGGTTTTGTAAATCTCTTAAACATTACTCTATTGTCTTTTGCTGGTCTACCTGTTTTTGCTATTAGGAATATATCCTTTATCTGTCACTGGTTTCATATCTTCTTACTGACACGATTTCTTCTCCTTTAACTTTTTATTTTATTATATAACGCCTTCAGATTTTGTGCAATTTTTAGTTTTCAGATACGCCCTAATTAATATATAAAGACGGTGTATTTCCGACAATAATATTTTCAGCGATAGGTACTGTAGTTACTACAATAACATAAGTGTTTTCGTTTTCTCGTGAAGTTATGTAAACTTTAGATGTAACCTCTATTGAAAGAGTGTGCTTTGTTTGATTAATTCCACAGGATTCAAAGCTGCTTATAATATTGGTTGTCACACTTGATGTAAGATACAGCTTTATTACTAGCTCTGGTCCTCTACCTGATAAGAGCGATACACTACTGAAATCGCCTAGCTTATAATTTATTTCTGTTCCACTCATATTATCTATCTCATCTTGTGCCCGTATAGCTACAAGTGATTTGAATTTATTGGTGTTAATGGAGTTACTGGTTATATTGGTTACAGCTTGGTCTTTAAGTGTTATTGTCGCAAAATCAGTATATGCAAAATGGTTTTCGTTCAATACAGCTAACACAGCAGTATTTACAGCGTCATTACAAATTTCTTCTGCTTTTACCCTTGTTATATCTATAATACTCGGTTCAATGTAGCTTTCAAAAATCATATATATTATTAATATTAGACCAAACAAGCAAACTAAAATAATCTTCCATAATTTTAAATTTTTACGGTATCTATGCCTACTCATTAATACATACCCCTGTAATTATACTATTAAAACTAGGGTAATTTGTTACAATAATCAAGTAGAATACTATCTCCATTAGTGAGTAGCCGACCTCTCACATCACCCAGGCGTACGGTTCCGTACACGGCGGTTCGATAAACTTGAGTGCAATACCTTGTATCTTTAGAATATATCTTCACACTTCACCCTTACAAGGGTTACTCCAGCTATTGACATAGAGCCTATATAAGTTCTATATACGACATAACCCCGTTTGCCAAAAACAAACGGGGTTAGAACTATTTTTAAGCTATAAAGTTAGAATTAATACATTCCGCCCATATCAGGAGCTGGAGCAGCTGCTACAGGCTCTTTGATATCTGTTACTAATGATTCTGTTGTAAGAACCATTGAAGCAACTGAAGCAGCGTTCTGTAATGCAGAACGAGTAACCTTTGTTGGATCGATAATACCTGCTTCTACCATATCTACATATTCCTCTGTAAGAGCATTGAAGCCGAAACCAATCTTATCAGCCTCTTTAATCTTCTCAACGATTACAGAACCCTCTAGACCTGCATTTGCTGCAATCTGACGGATTGGCTCTTCAAGTGCTTTCAGAACAATTGTCATACCTGTCTTTTCATCACCCTCAGCCTGTGCAATAGCAGCCTCTACAGCTGGAATTGCATTCATAAGAGCAGTACCACCACCTGCTACTATACCTTCTTCAACAGCAGCTTTTGTAGCAGCAAGAGCATCTTCAATTCTTAGCTTCTTCTCTTTCATTTCGATTTCAGTAGCAGCACCAACCTTTATAACTGCAACACCACCTGAAAGCTTAGCAAGACGCTCCATAAGCTTTTCACGATCGAAATCTGATGTTGTGGTTTCAATCTGAGTTCTGATCTGGTTAACTCTGCTCTTAATCATCTCTGTGTCACCTGCACCGTCAACGATGATTGTATTTTCCTTGTCAACCTTAACCTGTCTTGCACGACCAAGCTGATCAATTGTAACATCCTTTAATTCTAAGCCAAAATCAGCAGAAATTACCTGAGTACCTGTAAGAATAGCTATATCCTGTAGCATTTCCTTTCTTCTGTCACCAAAGCCAGGAGCCTTTACACCAACGCAAGTAAATGTACCACGTAGCTTGTTAAGAACAAGAGTTGTAAGAGCCTCTCCCTCGATATCCTCTGCGATAATCAATAACTTTCTGCCTGTTTTAACAATATCTTCAAGAACAGGTAGAATTTCCTGAATGTTAGAAATCTTCTTATCTGTAATCAAAATATATGCATCGTCAAGCTCTGCAATCATTTTTTCAGTATCTGTAACCATATAAGGAGCGATGTATCCTCTGTCGAACATCATACCCTCTACAACCTCTGAATATGTTTCAGCTGTTTTTGACTCCTCTACAGTGATAACACCGTCAGTTGTAACCTTCTCCATAGCCTCTGCTATAAGCTTACCTATTTCAGGATCAGCTGCTGAGTTACCACCAATGCTTGCGATGTCGTCTGAACCGCTGATTTGCTTTGAGTTGTTTACGATTGTTTCAACTGCGATATCTGTTGCCTTTTGAATACCCTTTTTAAGAATCATTGGGTTAGCACCTGAAGCAACATTCTTCATACCCTCACGAATAAGAGCCTGTGTAAGAAGTGTAGCAGTTGTTGTACCGTCACC
>JAXJQK010000201.1:0-16798 GCA_036311185.1 Acutalibacteraceae bacterium
ATTGCAAAGGCTGTACGCAGAAGCAGAGTACAAATAAGCCCACGTAGAAGACCAGCATCATTTATCTTTGTAGGTCCTACAGGTGTAGGTAAAACAGAGCTTGTAAAGGTTTTAGCTAGCGAGCTTTTTGATACTCCTGAAACACTCATAAGACTTGATATGTCAGAGTATATGGAGAAGCACGCGGTATCTAAAATTATAGGTTCACCTCCAGGATATGTTGGCTATGATGAAGCAGGACAGGTTACAGAGAAGGTAAGAAGAAAACCATATTCAGTACTATTATTTGATGAAATCGAAAAGGCACATCCTGATGTTCTTAATATACTTCTTCAAATACTTGATGAGGGTAAGGTAACAGATGCACATGGCAGAGTTGTAAACTTTGAAAATACTGTTATTATTATGACATCTAATGCAGGTAGTTCAAAATCTGAATTTGCACTTGGATTTGGTAAAACTGATGAAGATGCAAATAGAGAAAAGGTGCTTAAAGCATTAAGAGAGTTCCTAAGACCTGAATTTCTTGCAAGAGTTGACGATATTGTTGTGTTCAAAAACCTTAACGTTGAGGATTACAAGAAAATTGCGGCACTTGTACTTGACGAATATGTTGAATCACTATCTGAAAAGGGTATAGCATTTACTTATGATGAAAAGGCTACAGATTTAATAGCAAAGAAATCAGCAGGTGGTAAAAGCGGGGCAAGAGATATCCGTAACTTTATCCGACACAATGCAGAGGATAAAATCGCAACAGAAATTGTCAAAAACGGCGAAGGTGTTCTTAGTATGATAGCTTTATCAGCTACAGACGAAGAGCTTATTATTGAGGTAAAGTAATTGATGAAACTAAAAAAAGCCTTACATTATATGTAAGGCTTTTTATCAATGAGGGGGAAGGTTATGCAAAGTAGAAAAATTTTATGTTCAAAAAGTTATAGTACTTTACAAGCTTGTTTGCTTACAGGTGGATTGTGTGCATTGTTAGGTTTGATATCTTTACTTCCTACTCTTATAGCTTATAAGGGTAGCTTTATGTACACAGGTGATTATTTTTACCAATACATTCCTTTTTTACGTGAAACAAGAAGAATGTTATTATCAGGTGATTTATCGTGGAGCTGGAATTCATTTTTAGGCGATGATTTTATTGGTGCATATTCATATTATACGTCTGGGAATCCCTTTGCCTGGTTAACAGTTCTTTTTCCTGAAAATCTTATGTTTGTTGGTGCTGGTATTATGCTTATATTTAAGCTTGCCGTTTCTGGAGTGAGTTCATTTTTATATGTTAATATGTTTGCAGGCAAAAGGCATCTGCTATAGCAAGCGTGCTTTATACTTTTTCAGGCTTTACACTCGTTAATCTTAATTTTTATTTTTTTACTGACATTATAGCAGTTTTACCACTGTTTTTTTATGGAGTAGAGTTATTAATAAATAAAAGAAAAAGTGGATTAGTTATTTTTCCTATAGCGGTATTGCTAAATATAACTATAAATTTTTATTTCTTTGTATCCACTTGTATAATAGCAGTAGTTTATTTTATTGTAAGGGTAAAGATTTGGAGCAAAAATAATCTGCTTGATAATTTAAAGGTATTATCTAGAATTATTATATGTGGTATTATAGGATTAGGTTTGTCAGCGGTTATTGTGCTTCCTACAATTGTCAAAATTTTATCTACACCTAAGGCTGTTTCAAGCTTGGGTGGTGATGTGTCTTTAATGTACTATATAACACATATAGTGGAACGCATAAGAGTATTTTTTATGCCTATAGAAAGTAATGTTTATCACGCTTTCTATGATTCACCATCATATATATCATTGGGAATGTTTTTACCTGTGTTTGGTATAGTATTTGCTCTGGTTTATATTATAAGAAATAAAAAAAGCTGGATTTCAGTTACAGCATTAATTTTTTCATTAATGCTATTTATTCCGTTTGCTAATGGCTTATTTTCTTTGTATTCAAATGAGCAATATACTAGATGGTTGTATATATTAGTTATGTTGTTTTCTGTTGCAACGGCAAAAACGCTTGACAATTATTCAGAAATCCCTAGAAAAACAATAAAGAAAATATATTGGTTGTGTGTAGCTGTAGTTGCTTTGTTTAGCTTACCTGTAATTTTGATATATGCACTTCAAACAAACGGATTTGATTGCACTTCAATAAAGGGAATAAGTATAATAGCATCATGGTTTAATAATAGGTATTTTACAGGTACATCTGGTATAGTTTGGGCAATGGTTATGACTGTTATTAACTATGGTGCATTAGGTATTATTATTTATCGTAAAAAAATGGATTTTAAACTTACTGCAATTTTGTTATCTGTTGTTTGTATTTCAAACACTGCTATTTTTATAGGGCTTAACTCTTATTTGAATAGTAGTAACAATAAATATACAGATAAGGAATATTACAAATTTGCTAATATAAGTGAACTTAGCAATGATAGCTTATTATATTCATATCGAGTAGATTACCCTGATACAATTGAGAATTTTGGTATGATGTATAATTATCCGTCTGTTTCTTATTACAACAGTATGCAAAATTCAAATTCAATAGATTTTGCACTGGAAGCAGGTTATATAGAAACTGTTTCAGATACAAAGCTTATGATGAAGGACGAAAACCGAGAAGCTCTAGATGCATTATTATCGGTAAAGTACTATTTAGACTATACAAATGAGGGGAATGTACCTGATGGTTTTGAATATAAAGAAACCAAGGGTGAAGTACCTGTATATGAGAATAGCGATTTTATAAATATGGGATTTACATATGATAGCTATATTACTGAGGACGAGCTTGGCGATATAAATAAACCTGAGATTATGTTAAGCTCTTTAGTAATTGACAGCAATTCAGAGCAAAAGGTATCTGAATGTCTTTCAAAATATGATTTATCTAAGAAAGTTGAGTTCAATCTTTCAGAGGAAGCTAAGCAAAGAAACATAGAAAGCTCATATTTCTTTGAAGGAAATTCATCAGGTTTTACTTCTAAAATTGTTCTTGAAAACGAAAATTATGTTTTCTTCAGTATTCCATATGATGATAACTGGAAAGTGACTGTCAATAATAAAAATGTAGAAATTATTAAGGCTAATTATGGCTTGACTGCAGTTAAATGCGAAAAGGGTGATAATGAAATTGTGTTTGAATATTCAACACCTGGTTTAACCATAGGAGCTGTAATTTCTTTAGTAACATTACTTATCTTTGGAGTTTTAGCGATATTCCTTGTGAAAAAGAAAGAGTATAAATAGAAATCATCGTAATAAATCCCGAGTACATACATCAAGGCTATGTACTCGGGATTTTAGCAAAAATATTACCATAAGAAAAGGCTACCCAGAAATGAGTAGCCTTACATAATTTTTATATACTAATTAAACGCCCTGAGCGATCATTGCCTCTGCAACCTTCTCAAAGCCTGCAATGTTAGCACCAACAACATAGTTCTTCTCAAAGCCATACTTAGCAGCTGCTGTAGAAACGTTGTTGAAAATGTTAACCATAACGCCCTGTAGCTTAGCGTCAACCTCGTCAAATGACCATGATAGACGCATTGAGTTCTGGCTCATTTCAAGAGCAGAAGTAGCAACACCACCTGCATTTGCAGCCTTACCAGGTGCAAATAGAACACCGTTGTTCTGTAGCTCGTGTGTAGCATCAAGAGTTGTAGGCATATTAGCACCCTCAGCAACAGCGATAACACCGTTAGCAATCAATCTCTTAGCATCGTCAATTAGAAGCTCGTTCTGTGTAGCACAAGGTAGAGCAATATCACACTTAACAGACCAATCGAATTTACCCTCATGGTACTCTGCGTTTGGACGATAGTTCTTGTACTCTGATAGACGCTGTCTCTTAACTTCCTTAATCTCCTTAACAGCATCAAGGTCAATACCCTCAGCATCATAAATCCAACCTGTTGAATCAGAAAGAGTAACAACCTTAGCACCTAGCTGAATAGCCTTCTCAGTAGCATAAATAGCAACGTTACCAGCACCAGATACGCAAGCTGTCATACCCTTAAGCTCATAACCATTCTTCTTTAGCATTTCCTCTGTGAAGTAAAGAAGACCGTAGCCTGTAGCCTGTGTTCTTGCAAGTGAACCACCGTAAGTTAGACCCTTACCTGTTAGTACACCCTCATAAACGTTCTTTAATCTCTTATACTGACCGAACATATAGCCAATCTCTCTTGCACCTGTACCGATATCACCAGCAGGAACGTCTGTGTCAGCACCAATGTGTTTGCTTAGCTCTGTCATAAAGCTCTGGCAGAATGCCATAATCTCTCTGTCGCTCTTGCCCTTAGGGTCAAAGTCAGAGCCACCCTTACCGCCACCGATTGGTAGACCTGTTAGAGAGTTCTTGAAAATCTGCTCAAAACCTAGGAACTTAATAATGCCAAGGTTTACTGAAGGATGAAGTCTTAGACCACCCTTGTAAGGTCCGATAGCACTGTTGAACTGTACTCTAAAGCCTCTGTTAACCTGCATTTTGCCGTTATCGTCTACCCAAGGTACCTTAAACATAATAACTCTTTCAGGCTCAGTAATTCTCTCAAGAATGCTGTACTCTTCGTACTTTGGATTCTGCTCGAATACAGGCTCAAGTGATGTTAAAACCTCTGTAGCAGCTTGAATAAACTCAGGCTCATTTGAATTCTTTTTCTTTAGTAGTTCAAGTTGTTCACTTACATATGACATTGATATATGTCCTCCTTAAAGCAATATATTAGGTCGTATCTAAAAAAGTAAGATAACTGTCTATTTTCAGATACTCCTGAGATTATAAATATAATATACTGGTATTATTACCATTTATGCATTACTTTAATTAATACACTTACATTTTATTAAATACCAGGTATAAAATATGTCTACAACAGGCTGGCTGTTGTAGACATAGCTACTTAAAAAATACAGCCCTATTGCCGACAATAAAATTTTAGCATAAAGTAATTAAAAATGCAACTAAAACTTTTTGAAAATTCAAATTAGTTTTTTAAGTTTATGTAAATTAACAATAAAATCGTTTTTAATCATAGGAAATCAGCTAAAAAGCTATATTATGACATAAAAAACAGGGAGCATATAAATGCTCCCTTGCAAATTTGAAGTTGAATTATTGCAAAATTATAAATCGCAACCGCAACCGTGGTCGTGCTCACACTCTTTAATTACACCTACTATTGGTGTAGGATCAATGCCTTGTCTTGTGTAGTAATCGCTTACAGCAGCCTTAATAGCCTGCTCTGCAAGAACAGAGCAATGAACCTTTACTGGTGGCAAACCGTCCAAAGCCTCCATAACTGCTTTGTTAGTAAGCTTTAGTGCTTCATCAATAGTTTTACCCTTAATAAGCTCTGTAGCCATTGAGCTTGTAGCAATAGCTGCACCACAGCCAAATGTTTTAAATGTTACATCTGTAATAACATTGTTATCAACCTTGATGTACATTTTCATAATATCTCCACATTTTGCGTTACCAACCTCGCCTATACCGTCAGCGTTTTCAATTTCGCCAACATTTCTTGGGTTAGCAAAGTGATCCATAACCTTTTCACTATATGACATTTTTAATCTCTCCTATTTTTGATATATTCAGATGTAAATAGCTGTTTGAAATCTATTTTCAAACCAGCCATAATAAACAGAGATAGCTTAACTCTGTTTTATATTTTAAATATATTATATTATGCTTTTTCCTCAGCCTTAATTCTTTCCCATACTGGTGACATTGAACGTAAGGTTGTAACTACCTCTGGTACACACTTAGCGATATAATCAATCTCTTCGTCTGTTGTTTCATCACTGAAAGAAAGTCTTAATGAGCCGTGTGCTATTTCGTGTGGCAAGCCTATTGAAAGTAGAACGTGGCTAGGGTCAAGAGAACCTGATGTGCAGGCTGAACCAGAAGAAGCACAAATTCCTTTAAGGTCAAGTCTAAGAAGAAGAGCCTCACCCTCAATGCCCTCAAAGCACATATTAATGTTACCAGGTAATCTCTTATCTCTGTCGCCATTAAGCCTGCTTTTTTCAATCTGAGAAAGACTGTCGATAAGTCTGTTACGCATTTTTGTAAGCTTTTCAGTACGCTCATCAATAGTATTTACAGCACGCTTTACAGCACTTGCAAGACCAACAATTCCTGCAACGTTTTCAGTACCTGCACGCATACCACGCTCCTGAGCACCGCCATCTATAAGGATTTGTGGACGAATACCTTTTCTTACATATAAAGCACCACAGCCTTTAGGTCCGTGTAGCTTATGTGCTGTCATAGATAGCATATCAATATTCTGTGCCTTTACATCAATGTGTACATTACCCATAGCCTGAACAGCATCAGTATGGAATATAACACCGTGCTTTTTACAGATTGCACCAAGCTCTGCGATTGGTTGGATTGTTCCAATTTCGTTGTTTGCATACATAATGCTTACAATAGCAGTTGTATCCTTAATAGCAGCCTCAAGCTCTTCTGGACGAACCAAACCATCACTGTGAACATCAAGTAGAGTTATTTCAAACCCCTCTTTTTTCAAAGCTTCACAGGTGTGTAATACTGCGTGATGTTCAAAAGCAGATGTGATAATATGATTTTTACCCTTAGCTTTAAGAGCCTTAGCTACACCCTTAATAGCCCAGTTGTCAGATTCACTACCACCTGATGTAAAGAATATTTCTCTTGCCTCTGCATTTATAGCGTTAGCAATGTCTTCTCTTGCTGTTTCTACAGCTTTTTTAGCGTCAGCTCCAACAGAGTACATACTTGATGGATTACCATATACCTTAGTAAGATATGGCATCATATCCTCAAGCACCTGTGGAGAAAGAGCCGTTGTAGCGGCATTATCTGCGTATATTTTATTCATATAAAATAACACTTCCTTAATATAGAATATAAAAATAACTTGCAAATGCAAAGTATTAATCAAATTTTAATTAGGCGTATTTTTTAACCTGAGCAACAGCCAGTCTGTCGCAACGCTCATTTTCTGGATGTCCTGCGTGTCCTCGTACCCACACAACCTTTACATTGTGCTTGTCATATAAAGACAATAGCTTTTCCCATAAATCTGGGTTAAGTGCAGGATCGCTTTTATTACGCATCCAATTGTTAGCCTGCCATTTTTTAGCCCAGCCCTTTGTAAGTGCATTACAAACATATTGAGAGTCACTATATAATGTAACCTCGCAAGGCTCTTTAAGTAGAGCTAAAGCCTCTATAACAGCAGTAATTTCCATTCTGTTGTTGGTGGTGTTAGCTTCTCCTCCTGAAATTTCCTTTTCAGTTGACTTATATCTTAATATAGCTCCCCAACCACCAGGGCCAGGATTACCAGAACAGGCACCATCAGTAAAAATTTCTACACTTTTCATATATGAGACCTCTATTTATTATTTGCATAGATATTATAAACCTTAATTCCAATAATTTCAATAGGAATTGAGATATTTAAAATAAATTTACACCTTTTTAGTAGGAATTAAAAAATACTTAGTAACTAAGGCTGATTTTATACCCCAATATTATATGTTGCGTAAAAGTAGATAATTATAGCTTCTGTATGTTAAATCATAATTATACAAATTAGCAATTTGAATTTACCAAAGAAGCATGCAAATCTCTACACATATATTGACATAATTAATGAAAAGTTGTAAAATGTATGTATGGTTGACTTATACATAAATTGTGAAAGGAGAAATAACCATGAAAAGAATTAACACTCTAAAGACAAGAGATCTTGCAAAAAGCGTAAAGAATGGTGGCTGTGGCGAGTGCCAGACATCATGCCAGTCAGCTTGTAAAACATCTTGCGGTGTTGCTAACCAGCCTTGTGAGAAGAAGAGCAAGTAATTAATTTTTGCGAAAAGTGCCGCATACCCACTGTTGTGTGTTGCGGCATTTTATTTTGTGATTAAAGAGGTAAAATAATGGTTCATCAATATAAATTAAATGGATATAACATAATTATAGACGAGGGTAGTGGCTCTGTACATAGTGTAGATGAAGTAGCGTATGATATGATAGAAATGTATCAGGCAAGCTCAAAGGAAGATATTATTTCTGCAATGCTTGAAAAATATGCTGATAATGAGCAGGTCACCAAAGAAGAGCTAGAAGAATGCTACGAGGATATAACAGAGCTTAAAGATAATGGTAAGCTTTTTGCAGATAGCTCATATGCACAATCTGCAATAGATTTTAAGAAAAAGAATACAGATATAAAGGCACTTTGCTTGCATGTTGCACATACCTGTAATCTTAATTGTAGCTATTGCTTTGCAAGTCAGGGTAAATATCAGGGTGACAGAGCATTGATGTCGTTCGAGGTAGGTAAACAGGCTCTTGATTTTCTCGTAGCTAACTCAGGTAATAGACGTAATCTAGAGGTTGACTTTTTCGGTGGAGAGCCTCTTATGAACTGGGATGTTGTAAAACAGCTTGTAGCCTATGCAAGAAGTATCGAAAAGCAGTTTAATAAGAATTTCAGATTTACTCTTACAACAAATGGTGTCTTGATTGACGACGATGTAATTGACTTTGCAAATAAAGAAATGCACAATGTTGTTTTAAGCCTTGACGGAAGAAAGGAAATTCATGACCATCTTCGTGTTAATTATCAGGGTAAGGGTAGCTATGATACAATAGTACCTAAGTTCCAAAGATTTGTTGAAAAGCGTGGAAATCAGGGTTACTATATGCGTGGCACCTATACACATAACAATGTTGATTTTACAAACGATATTTTTCATATGACAGAGCTTGGATTTACAGAGCTAAGTATGGAGCCGGTAGTTTGTGCACCAGACGATCCATATGCACTTACTGAAGAGGATTTGCCAAAAATCTTTGAGCAATATGAAATTTTGGCTAAAGAAATGCTAAAAAGAGAGCAAGAGGGTAGACCTTTTACATTCTATCACTATATGATAGACCTTGAGCATGGTCCTTGTATCTACAAAAGAGTTGCAGGCTGTGGAAGTGGAACAGAATATATGGCTGTTACACCTTGGGGTGAGCTGTTCCCTTGTCATCAATTTGTGGGCGACCCCAAATATAGTCTTGGCGATGTATGGAATGGTGTAAAAAATACTGAAATTCAAGACGAGTTTAGAAAATGCAATGTCTTTGCAAGAAGAGAATGTGATGATTGTTGGGCTAGATTATACTGTAGTGGTGGCTGTGCAGCAAATTCATACCATGCTACAGGCGATATAACAGGTATTTACAAGTATGGCTGTGAGCTGTTCAAAAAACGTATTGAATGTGCAATAATGCTAAAGGTAGCAGAAAATGAATTAGGCTTAGATGTACCTGATTATCAAAGCTGTGATGGTAGCTGTGACGAAAATAGTATATGTGATTAAATGATTTAAAGGGGCTGTCTCATTATGGAATGACAGCCCCTTTATATTGACATATAGTCATTTTAGTAAAGTATTGTTAATTATAAAATATAATTTCTATTATTTTTCAGGAATAGAAATTCCTTTAATTGGATAGTTATCAAGAGCAATGTCTTCTACACTTCTTGCTTTAAATTCAACAGGTATATTTTCTTTAATATTATGTTCATATGCCTGTTTTGAATAAGTATCATTTAAATTAGTTAGATCAGTCCAATTGCCATCTGTGAAAAGATAGCTTTCACCATTGTTGATAATACCTTTTGCAGTTGCTTTTTGATGGTAGAAGTTTGTGGCATATGGAATAATATCTGTATAATGTGATTTTCCATCATCTGTTGTGCATTTCATTGTAAGAACAATAGAGTATTTCTCACCTTTTTTTAGATTGTACTTACCATTTAGGTCAAGTTTGTAGTAACCGCCCCATTCGTGAGTATTATCTCCCTCTTCCAACAAAGTGCCAGATTCTGGGTTATCATCTTTTATATCCTTATAAATCGCATAATGCACCGAAGTATTTGGAGTTGCTGTTTTGTATGAAATTTGATATAGAGCTTGGTTTTCCTGTGCATCAAAAACATTTGCTATTTTTGTTTCAACATCATAATCTAAGTTTGTACCCATTCCAAGCATCAACATATCGTATTGATCATAGTTTGGATTTTTGCAAATAACAGAATCTGTTTTCTCAAACTCAAAGCTTATTGGATATGTAATGCTTTGATCGTAATAGGAAATATAGAAGCAACCACTGCCTTCAATTCCCCATTTACCCCAACTGTTTTTTGCGATAAAAGCTCCATCAGCAGGAGGTACACTTTTTTCAATTAATTTACCATCCATATTATTACGAGCAAAGTTTTCTTTTGGATAATTATCGTCATATCCAATAATAGTTACTCCATGATTTGTAATTTTACCTTGTGAATATGTTGCCCAATTTCTCATATTCATATTTTCAGTGGAATAGAAACCTAAAGTAACTCCGTGTCCATTTGCTATTTCGGTTTTAATTGCTGTAACACCAGCTTCGTTAAATTCATATTTTCCGTTTTCGTCCTTTAAAGCAGGAGACGGCAAGAGAAAGCAGTTCCTGAAAAATGCAGTGGATTCTATATTACGATATTGAGAGTTTAGAGGGATTGACCAATCATCATCAGGGGAGTACTGTAATATACCATCAATTACTTCACTATTCTTTCCTTTGTAGGAGTAAGGATATTCTGAATTTACACCAACCTTTTCATCAACTGGTAAGAAACCAGAAGCAAATAAGTTTGCACCCGATAGGCTAGATCCACCCAACCAATACATAGAATCGGGAATTGCGTTTTCTTCATTGTGAACAGTGTAGCCCTCACCAACCTGAGATTTGCGAATTTTACCAGATATTACATCTTCTTCTGTTATACTTTGGTAGGTATACCAACCAATATATTTTTCAGAAAAATCGACAGTGTCATTTACTTCACCAGCAGGAACACCCAAATTATTAGCGTATAGATAGGCAGTTTCAGCAGATCCTATAATACCGAATGTCCAGCAGTCTCCAAATAATTGTTTCTTTGCAGGAGTAACATAATTTTTTCCATTATAGTCTCTCAAGTCAATTTTAGATGGTAATCCGTCAGTTGTTTCTGTTTGTGTTTGTGTTTCTGCTTGTGGCTCTGTCTGTGTTTCTTTTTGTTGTTCTGTTTCTGTGTTGCACGCAACAAGTGATGCTGAGAGCATCGCAACAAGCAAAATTGTTGATAAATTTTTTTTCATAATTTCAGCTCCTCTTATAATTTGATTATATATTTTATGTAAATTCTTTATTATATGGTAATATTATTATATCACAAAATCATAGATATTGCAATTCTATAGTTTATTAAAAAATAGAGAAAATAAGAATTTGGATGATTATAATGAGTTGTGATACGGATAAATAACTTTAGCATTTGAAAGAAATAGTTTATAATATGTTACTTTTTATTCTTACTCTATACCTATCTTTTAATTACAGCTTAGTATAAGGTATAGAGTTGATAATTAGTGCTTTCTATGATATACTTTTAACAAATAAATTCAAATTTGTGGCAGAATAGGAGTACAAAATGAGTATATTAAATGTTGAAAATTTATCGCACGGGTTTGGTGATCGTGCAATTTTTGCAGATGTTTCATTCCGTTTGTTAAAGGGAGAGCATATTGGTCTTGTAGGTGCAAACGGAGAGGGAAAGTCTACATTTATGAACATTGTAACAGGCAAGCTACAGCCTGACGAGGGAAAGGTAGAATGGTCAAAGAATGTTCGTGTTGGATATTTGGATCAGCACACTATACTTGAACAGGGTATGACAATTCAAGATGTTCTAAAATCGGCGTTTTCTTATCTGTTTGAATTAGAAGAGAAAATGAATAAAATTTGTGATGAGCTTGGTTCTGCAAATGAAGATGAAATGGAAGTATTGCTTGAGGAATTGGGAACAATTCAGGATACATTAACATTGCACGACTTTTATGTTATTGATGCAAAGGTAGAAGAGGTTGCACGTGCTTTGGGATTATCAGATATCGGTCTTGACCGTGATGTTACAGATTTAAGTGGTGGTCAGAGAACAAAGGTGCTTCTTGCAAAGCTATTGCTTGAAAAACCGGATATATTGCTACTAGATGAGCCAACAAACTATCTTGACGAAGAGCATATATTGTGGCTAAAGCGTTATTTGATTGAGTATGAAAATGCGTTTGTTTTGATTTCTCACGATATTCCATTCTTGAACGAGGTAATAAATATTATCTACCATATGGAAAATCAGAAATTAGACCGTTATGTTGGTGACTATAACCATTTTCAGGAGGTTTATGCAGTTAAAAAAGCACAATTAGAGGCTGCATATAGACGTCAACAGCAGGAAATCAGTGAGCTTAAAGATTTTGTTGCAAGAAACAAGGCACGTGTTTCTACAAGAAATATGGCAATGTCAAGACAAAAGAAGCTGGATAAAATGGATGTAATTGAGCTTGCAGCAGAGAAGCCAAAGCCAGAATTTAATTTCAAAGCAGGACGTGCCCCAGGAAAGCTTATTTTTGAAGCGAAAAATTTAGTTATAGGCTATGACGAGCCTCTTTCAAAACCACTTACACTGTCTATGGAGCGTGGACAAAAAATTGCACTTGTAGGAGCAAACGGAATAGGAAAAACAACATTGTTAAAGAGTATCTTGGGAATTATTCCTCCACTTGATGGTTCTGTTGAGTTGGGAGAAAATCTTTTGGTAGGATATTTTGAACAGGAGTTTTCGGGTGATAAGTCGGCAACCTGTATCGAAGAAATCTGGAAGGAATTTCCGTCTATGGCACAGTACGAGGTTCGTGCTGCACTTGCTAAATGTGGTTTGACAACAAAGCATATTGAAAGTCAGGTAAGAGTACTTAGTGGTGGTGAACAGGCAAAGGTAAGACTTTGTAAGCTGATTAATAAAGAAACAAACATACTGCTATTAGACGAGCCTACAAATCATCTTGATGTAGATGCAAAAGATGAGCTAAAACGTGCAATTCAGGAATATAAGGGAAGCGTGCTGTTAATTTGTCACGAGCCTGAATTTTATCGTGATGTAGTTAATGATGTATGGGATTGCACAAAGTGGACTACAAAGATTTTTTAATTTGTTGCTGAGTAAGGATATACAATCTTTTCTTAACATATTGACAAATAAAGGTATCAAAGCTAAAATATTCTTATAGGTGAATGTTCATATGTGTATAAAGGTTATATGCATATGAATAATCAGTGGGAATTTAATATAATAAAAGTAGGAGGTTATTATTATGTATAACAACAGAGATAATGGTGAGAAATCAAGTGCAGTTGTTGGTATTATAGCAGTTGCTATAATTGTTGCTATAATTGTAGTTTTCTTTGCTATAAGTGCAAATACTAACGGTGGTAGTCCTGCAAAGCCTGTAGATGCTCCTGAGGCAGCAACAGAGTTAGTAGAAGATGATGCTGATACATCAAGCTTATCTGATGATACTGACGAAGAGCCTGTAGAGGAAGAGAAGGACGAGCCTACAGAGGTAGAAGAAGAGCCAACAGAAGCAGAAACTGAGGAAGAGCCTACAGAAGAAGAGCCAACAGAGGCTGAAACTGAGGAAGAACCAACAGAAGCAGAAACTGAAGAAACAGAGGAGGGCATTGTTGAATGTCCTAACTGTAACAAGATGGTTGCAAAGCTAGAAAGATTTAAGCCATCTGAGGATTATTTATTCTTCAAATTGTGGTGTGCTGATTGTCGTGCAGAGGTTGAAGATGGCGAAGTTGAAGTAGAAGATATAGACTTCGAGAGCGATGTTGAGTGTGACGGTTGTAACGAAACATTTGAAAAGCCTTCTGCAAAGAATTCTATCCAAAACAATGGTTTGTGCGATGATTGTTACCAGTCATACAAAAAAACAATGGAAGAAAACGGTGTAGAGGTTTTATAATTTCTAATTGTATATAATTAAAAACTCGAAATTCTTGAAAACAGAATTTCGAGTTTTTCTTTTAGTATTAAAATATCAAAGAGATAAATAAGCTACCTAAAATGTTTAATCTGTTTGTTGTTAGCTTATTCTTCGTTTTTTTCAACTGTAACAGCAATGCCTAAATCGTCTAGCTGTACTGTTTCGATTGTGCTTGGTGCGTTTGTCATTGGTTCAGAAGCATTCTGTACCTTAGGGAAAGCTACAACATCTCTTAGTGTAGAAGCCTTAACCATCTGCATAACAAGTCTGTCTAAACCTATACCCATACCACCGTGTGGTGGAGCACCGTATTTGAATGCATCTGTTAAGAATCCGAACTTCTGATAAGCCTCTTCGTCACTTAAACCAAGCAGACTGAACATTCTTTTTTGTAGGTCAGGGTTTGTAATACGAATAGAGCCTGATGATAGCTCAACACCGTTAAGTACCATATCGTAAGCCTTAGCGTAAACCTTGCCCTTGTCCTCTTCAAGAGTAGCCATACATTCATCAGTAGGTGATGTGAATGGGTGGTGCATTGCAACCCAAGTTTCACTTTCTCTGTCATACTCAAAGAATGGGAAGTCAACAACCCATAGGAAGTTGAATTTATCCTCGATAATACCAAGTCTGTTTGCAACCTCACATCTTAAAGCACCAAGTGTAGAAAGAACAGTGTTGTTTTCTGTATCTGCTACAATCATTACAACGTCGCCCTTTTCAGCACCAGCCTTTGTAAGAATAGCCTGCATTTCTTCCTCTGTCATAAACTTTGCAAAGCTAGAAGCAATGCCGTCATCTGTCATTCTAATCCACGCAAGACCCTTTGCACCAATACCTCTTACATATTCTGTTAATTTGTCAATTTCTTTTCTTGTGTAAGTCTTAACAGCGTTTTTAGCTGTAATACCTCTTACACTACCACCACCCTCAATGGCATTTTTGAATACTCCAAACTCACTGCTCTTTACAGCGTCAGTTAGGTCGAATAGCTCCATTTCAAAGCGTGTGTCAGGCTTGTCTGAGCCATAACGCTCCATTACCTGATTATATGTATAGCGTGGGAATGGTGTAGGAATATCTACATCTAAAGCCTCTTTGAATACTCTCTTAATATAGCCCTCACCAATAGCAAGAACATCTTCCATATCTACAAAAGACATTTCAAAGTCAATCTGTGTAAACTCTGGTTGACGGTCTGCACGCAAGTCTTCATCTCTGAAGCAACGAGCAATCTGCATATATCTGTCAAATCCAGATACCATACACAACTGCTTGTAAATCTGTGGTGACTGTGGTAGGGCATAGAAGCTACCCTTATGTATTCTTGATGGTACTAAGAAATCTCTTGCACCCTCAGGAGTTGACTTAATAAGCATAGGTGTTTCAATTTCAATAAAGCCTTGCTCGTCAAAGTAGTCACGAGTTACCTTTGTTATTTTATGTCTTAGAATAATATTCTGCTGTAGGTCAGGTCTTCTTAAATCTAAATAACGGTATTTAAGTCTTGTTAGCTCACCTGTTGTTGAGTTAGGTAGAATTTCAAAAGGAGGAGTTTCGCTCTCGCTTAAAATTCTAAGCTCCTCAACAGCGATTTCAATATCACCTGTTGCAATTTTATTTGTTTTTGCACTTCTTTCTTTAACAGTACCAACAACACCAAGTACATATTCACTTTTTACAGTTGAAGCCTTTTCAAATATCTCTTTATTTGTTGTATCGTCAAGAGCAAGCTGTACTATGCCTGTACGATCTCTTAGATCTATAAAAATCAACTGACCTAAATCACGCTGGCGTTGTACCCAACCGAATACAGTAACCTTTTTACCGCAGTCCTCAATTCTTAATTCACCACAGTAGTTACTTCTTTTTAAGCCTGTCATAAATTCAGCCATTGTAATTACCTCTATTTCTTAATTTATTGTTTTCTAGTTGTTAAATTAAAACGAAATGATTTCTTCTCCACCAAGCATTGTGGTTTCGTATGCAACAAAGCAACCGAAAAATTCTGACAAGAAGTTTTCATCTAGTGGAACCTCTGTCTTTTCTCCTGTTTCCATATTTTTAAGCATTGCCTTATTCTCTGCAATCTCATTGTCACCAATTACAATGCTAAACTTAGCACCAATTTTATCAGCGTATTTCATCTGTGCTCTTAGGCTTCTGCCTACAATGTCACATTCAACGCTAATCATAGCCTCTCTAACCTCTTTAGCAAGATTAAATGCCTTTTTCTGTGCTTCTTCACCCATAGATGCTATATACAAATCACAGGTGTTAGGTGCAGGAATTTCAATTCCTTGTTCCTCCATAAGTGCAAGTAAACGCTCCATACCTAAGCCAAATCCAAGTGAAGGTGTGTGCTGACCACCGATTTCTTCAATAAGTCCGTCATATCTGCCACCACCACATACAGTGCCTTGTGAGCCTAGCTTTGTTGTAACAAATTCAAAAACTGTCTTTGTGTAGTAGTCAAGTCCACGAACAATCTGAGGATTTACAACATATGGAATTTCAGCACTGTCCAGATAAGATTTTACCTTTGTAAAGTGATCGCTACACTCATCGCATAGATAATCAAGAACAACAGGTGCATTCTTTGCAATCTCTGAGCATACAGGACTTTTACAGTCAAGTATTCTCATAGGATTTTTCTCTAGTCTTGAAAGACAGGTTTCGCATAGCTCGCTCTTAGAGCTTTCAAAGTAAGCCTTTAAAGCCTCGTGATATTTTGCACGACAGGTTGGACAACCGATTGAGTTAATCTCAAGCTGTAAATCAGTTATACCAAGTCTGTCAAATAGGGTAGAGGCAAGGCTGATAATTTCTGCATCAGCAGCAGGGTTAGC
>JAXJQK010000202.1:0-2875 GCA_036311185.1 Acutalibacteraceae bacterium
ATATATAGCTGTTATGGCTTTGGTTACATATTTTATAAGAATGATACCCTTTACAGTGTTCAGAAAAAAGATTAAATCAAATTTTTTTAAAAGTCTGTTGTATTATATTCCGTATGCAGTGCTTAGTGCAATGACAATTCCTGCTATTTTCTATTGTACAGGAGATATAATAACCTCTGTTGCAGGAACAGTAGTTGCAGTAGTTTTGGCATATTTCAATTTGCCTTTGATTGTAGTAGCGTTGGCGGCTTCGGGTACAGCTTTTTTAACAAGCTTTATAATAGGTTAGAGGTGTGCTATGGTACGATTAATAAAATCAAATGAACTTGAAAAGCTTCTTGAATTATATATTCATCTGCACGAAAAAGAAGTGCCTGAAATCACAGAGAATATAAAGACTATGTGGGAACAGATATGTAATGACAATAATCATAATATAATTGTAATCGAAAAGGACGGTAAGCTGGTTTCTTCTTGTGTATGTGTTATTATACCTAATCTTACAAGAGGAATAAGACCTTATGCTTTTATTGAAAATGTGGTAACTCACGAAGATTATCGTAGTAAAGGTTATGCTACAAAATGTCTTAATTTTGCAAGAGAAATCGCAAAACAGAAGAATTGTTATAAAATGATGTTGCTTACAGGATCTAAAAATTCTTCAACACTTGATTTTTATAAAAAAGCAGGATATAACTGCAACGATAAAACAGCATTTATACAGTGGCTATAGTGCATTAAAATAATATACTTACTAGGTTTACTTTATCGCTGTTTTATGCTAAAATCTTAAATATATTTATTAGTAAGGTGTAGCCCTAGCCTGTGATATGGCTGAGCTGAAAATAAAGGTGAATATTATGGAAAATAAGAGAATTGTTATAAAGGTAGGTACATCTACATTAACATATGAAAATGGTAAGCTGAATTTGCGTAGAATTCAGCAGTTATGTAGAGTTTTAAGTGATTTGCAGAACGCAGGTAATCAGATAGTATTGGTAAGCTCGGGTGCAGTTGGTGTTGGTATTGGTAAGCTAGGATTAAAGGAACGCCCAACATCAACTCCAGAAAGACAGGCTTTAGCCGCTGTTGGACAGTGTGAGCTTATGTTTATGTATGATAAAATCTTTGGTGAGTACAATAATACTGTTGCACAGGTTTTGCTTACAAGAGATGTAATTGATGATCCTATATTAAGAACAAATGCATTTAATACATTTAAAACACTTATAGATATGTCTATTATACCAATAGTAAATGAAAATGATACAGTTGCAACCGATGAAATAGAGGGTGCAAATTTCGGAGATAATGATATGCTTTCAGCCTTAGTTGCAAAGGTTGTTGAGGCTGATTTACTGGTTATTCTTACAGATATAGACGGTTTATTTGAAACGAATCCACGAGAGGATCCATATGCAAAGCTTTTAAAGCGTGTACCAAAGATTACAGACGAAATAAAGCATATGGCTGGTGGTACAGGCTCAAACCGTGGTACAGGTGGAATGACATCTAAAATTTTAGCAGCAGAGGTAGCTACAAATGCAGGTATAGAATGTTGCATATTAAATGGTAGCGATCCAAAGAATTTGTATGACTTAATAGAGGGTCATAACCCTGGTACTATTTTCGAGGCACAGAGTAAGTAATTATAAATAAGTATAAAACGAGGTTAAGCTAATCGCTTTAACCTCGTTTTTGTCTATACCAGCTTTTCACGCATTTTTTCAAGTATCTTTTTTTCTTTGCGAGATATCTGTACCTGTGACATATTAAGTATTTTACCTGTTTCGCTTTGGGTTTTGTTTTTGAAAAATCTAAGTGTTATTATCTCTCTGTCTACAAAATCAAGCTCACCTATAATTTGTCTTAAAGCCATCAGCTCTGTTAGCTTTTCTTCGGGAGGTTGAATTGGTATATCGATCTGTTTTTCTCCGTCATCGTTGTCATAGGTGAGGGAGAGAGGCTGTGACGATGCGTTTATGGCCTCGGCTATCTGATTAGGCTCTAACTGCATAATTTCTGCAAGCTGATTTACAGTAGGTTCATATCCGTTTTTATCCTGAAAATCCTTTATAACACGGTTGATTTTCATAGATAGCTCCTTTAAGCCACGGCTTACCTTTACGGTTCCACCATCTCTGAAAAGTCTGCGTATTTCTCCAAGTATAACAGGTACTGCATAGGTAGAAAAGCATAAGCCTCGTTCAACCTCAAAATTATCAACAGCCTTTACTAGTCCTACACAGCCTGCACTGTATAAATCATCATATTCTATACCCTTGCCCTTAAAGCGTACAGCACACGAATGTACTAAGCCAAGGTTGTTTTCGATAAATTTATTTCTGTTCATATCAGCCTCGTGAAGAGAGTCGAGGTATTATGTATTTTTCCATTGTTACAGTAGTACCCTTGTTTGGCTTTGAAACTACCTTAACCTTATCCATAAAGCTTTGCATAACAGCAAAGCCTAAGCCAGCACGCTCGTTGCCACCAGTTGTAAACATAGGCTCCATAGCCTGTGGTATGTTTTCTATTCCAACACCTTTGTCTTTAACTTGAATAATAACATTTCCGTTGTCTGTAATCTGAACCTTTATCGTAACTGTTCCTATAGTATTGCTGTAGCCGTGAACAATAGCATTTGTTACAGCCTCAGATACAGCTGTTTTTATATCAGAAAGCTCGGCAACGGTGGGGTCAAGCTGTACTATAAAGCTTGCTACAGCACTTCTTGCAAAAGCTTCGTTACAACTTTTGCTGTCAAACATAACTTTCATTTCGTTTACAATATTCATTTTATAGCTTCCTTTCCTTTGTATTCAAGAACCCCCAATGAACCAATACCAGACAAATCCATAAGTCTTTTTAAATG
>JAXJQK010000203.1:0-11041 GCA_036311185.1 Acutalibacteraceae bacterium
CTAGTATCTGATAAAGCTCAGAAGATCCTGAAGCTATTGCAAATAAAAGAATTGCACTTTCAGCCATTTCTTTGTTTGTAAGACGCTCTCTCTTTACATCCTCCTTAAAGCCTAAATGGAACATAGGAACTGAAACAGAGAATTTTTGCTCAACGTAATCTATAACAATACCCTCAGGCTCACTTGGAAATGTGCTATTTACATCCTTTGCCGGTGAATCCTTAAGGTGTTTGTCTGCCATTTGCATTATTAAATCAAGTGTTGCACAACCACCAACTACAACTAAAGCCATATTGTTAAGATTATAGAAGCCATTGTAGCAATCATATAGCTTTTGTGGTGTTATCTCTGCTATGCTTTCTACTGTACCTGCGATATCTATTTTTACAGGGTGTGTGTGATACATAGCTCCTAGCAGATTAAACATCACTCTCCAGTTAGGGTCATCATCATACATTCGTATTTCTTGACCAATAATACCTTGTTCTTTCTGTACTGTTTCTTCTGTAAAGTAAGGCTCCTGTACAAAATTTAGTAAAATTTTCAAAGACTCCTCAAAATTGTCTGCACAAGAAAACAAGTAGCAGGTTTTATCAAATGAGGTATATGCATTTGCAGATGCACCTGTTTTTGCATACTTCACAAAAGCATCTCCATCTTCACATTCAAAAAGCTTATGCTCAAGATAATGTGCTATTCCATCAGGAACTACAACCTGTTCTCCGTTATCCTTTACAAAGCTTGTATTTATTGAACCATACTTTGCACCAAATAAAGCATAGGTAGATTTAAACCCCTCTTTTGGATAGACATATATAGTCAAGCCACTTTTGTGATGAATTTTATAATATTTATCACCAGTTATATTACATTTAATTTCTTGAATATTACTCATTTTCTTCCTCCTTTGGCTGTAGTAAGTAAATAGTATCAAGAGTTATAGTTTTAGCCAAAGCTGTAATTTCATCCTTCGTAACTGCTAAAACCTTTTCTACAGCCTGTTCAACAGTAAGTATCTCTTTATCAAGCATTTGACCTATATACCAACCCTCTGTGCCTGAAACAGTGTCCATATTACTCTTGAAACTGTTGATTATAGCCAGCTTTGCAGATTCAACCTCAAAATCTGTTATGTTACCAGACTGCATTTGAGCAAGCTGATTTTTAATTTCATCTATAGTTTTATTAACATTAGCCTTTTCTACACCGCTATCTACTATAACTATACCCTTTAGCTTATCATATCTAGCTGCACAATAGTAACACAAGCTGAGCTTCTCTCTAATATATGTGAAAAATTTAGATGTAGGAGTACCACCTAATACTGCAACTGTAAGTGACATAGGAATACTGTTATGCTTTGGTTGTGCTGTAGCTGTTCTAAAGCCCATTACCAACTTAGCTTGAGCGATATCTGAGCTTTCATACTCTTCTTTAATACTGCTCACAGTTGTTCGTAGTTCTGTATTTATTTCAGGGCAGGTTCTTTTAAATGCAGAAAATTTTTCTTTTATAATATTTTCTGCAAGTGAAGAATCACTGCTACCAATCATCATAACTTCTACTCTTGAATTTACTAGAATATCCTGCCAAGCCTTATAAACTGATTGCGGAGTAAGAGCTTCTACATCTTCTCGACTACCATAGCGTTTAATTCCGAAAATCTCATCGCTACACATAGTTTCAGTAAGTCTTGAAATTGCATAGGTACGCTTTTCGTTAAATTCACCGTCAATAGCCTCTAAAAGCTGACGCTTACACTGAGCAAAATCCTCTTCTGCAAAGGCTCCGTTTTCTGCCTTTGGATTAAATATAGCCTCACAAAGAAGCTCTACAAGTTCAGGAGAGATTTTCTCTCCATTCATAGTGTAGCGGTCATCAATACCTGCAATTGTTATGGTAATGGCTAAGGACTCACCCATTTTCTTGCAATATGCACCTATTCCTGCACCGTATAATGTATTTAATGCCCTGTTAAGACTTAAAGCATCTGGATATTTCTTACAGCTGTATGACAACAAATATGGTAAAATTGAACACTGTGGTGCTGTTTTTTTGCTTAACGGAACAAACATCGTAACAGATATTTTTGCTGTTTTAAAACGTTGCTCGTTAATACTGCTAAAGAATACACCATCTGCTATAGATTTTCTTATTATATTACTCATTTCATTTTTCCTTTCGTAAAAATTACCTGTTTATAGAAATACTACGATTCTTCAAATAATCTTAGTATTTACATATACTGTTTATTATATCACAACAATTTACCTTATTAAAGCCTTTGATAAAAAATATATTACATTAATCTGATTATTCTGTTTTTACACCTCTATAAAATCGTTTAGATAAAAAGAATATATTACACATTTTTTTACAGGTAGATTTAATGTAGCTGACAAACCTAGTTTGTATAGTAATAGCTGTGTACTATATTTTTCTTTAAGCTCTTCAATACTATTAACACGATCGGTTTTGTAATCAATAATTACAATCTGATTATCCTCCTCAAAAGCAGCGTCTACCGAACCACGTAGCATATGCTCTTCATCACAATCACCAAATCCTGTTACACTTGCTTTTACCATAACTTCAAATTTAACCTCTTTGTATTTATTCTCTGATTTTATAAAGCTTTGCATAATAGAGGTATTAAGACATTTTGTAATATAATCTATTGAAATACTTTCAGCCTGTAGCTGTGTAAGATACCCCTTTTGAACAAGTAGATCTATTTCTTCTTGTGGTGAGATTAATGCGTTGTCTAAATTTGAATACTCCATAAAGGTATGCATTGCTGTACCTCTTTGTGCTGATGTGAGAGTATCCTTTTGATTGAAGTCAAAATCATTAAGAAATGTTCTTGTACCTTGATGTGTTAACGAGGATGGTGTAACTACACTTGGGATATCTACTGACATTTGATATGGATAAGGTGTATTAAAGCGAGCGTTAAGTTTTTCTATATCTATATTATTATTGGGTTGGATTGGATTTTCTTTTATTACTATATCATCTGCCGATATAGTAATATCATCTTCTAGATTGTTATCTATATCTTCATCTATATCGCTATATTCGATATAGATATCTCTATATCGTCTACCGATATATTCTGAATTATATGCTATGTTTTTTCTAAAGAATTGAGTTGTATATTCCCAAAGAATATTATCATTTTGCCCATCTTGTGGTTTCATAAGTAATGATACTGCTATTAGCCAGTCTAGCATTGAATTATGCTTTAAAAGAACATCACTTTTTATTCCGTTGTATAAAGTAAGTTCAAGCGAAATAGAGTTTATTAGCTTTGGCAAATTAGCATATGCTCCTACAAGGTGTAGCTGTTCTCTTGCTCTTGTAAGTGCTACATAAAGTATTCTTAGCTCTTCTGCTACACTATCCTGTTGCAATTTATTTACAATAGCAATATATGGGATACTTTTATATGAGGCTGAATATTCCATATCTTTAAGCTGTAAGCCTAAGCCAAGCTCTCTATCAAAGTACATTTTATCATTATATTTTTTAAAATCTCTACCAAGATTAGCTATGATACAAACAGGAAATTCAAGTCCTTTAGAATGATGCATAGTCATAATTCTTACAGCATTTCCGTCAGTATTGGCTCCTGTTTGTCCCTCTAGTATGCTTCCTGTTTCTACTGCTCGTTCTATATACCTTATAAAACTTGTTACACCCTTATTCTGTTCGTTTTCAAAGCCTTTTGAATAATTAAAAAGTAAGCGTAGATTATTAAGTACAATCTCTCCATCATCAAGCGCACTTGCAAACTCTGTTATAGCGGTTCTTCTATAAATTATATTTATAAGCTCGTCTGTTGGCTTATTAGCGGCAATTTCTCTATAATATTCAATCTCATCAATAAATTCTGCAAGCTGTGCATTGTGAGTAGCGTCTGTAAGTACATTACTGTACAAAAAGCCTTTTCTATTTGAGTTACATCTAAGCTGTGCTATTTGCTGTGGTGTAAAGCCATAAATAGGGCTTACCATTACCGAATACAGAGGGATATCCTGTAAAGGATTATCTATTACTTTTAATAAATCAATTACAATCTGTACCTCTTTACAGTCAAGCAGTGAAAGCTTTGTTTCTGTAATTACAGGTATTCTACATTGCTCAAGATATTCTGTTATTGTGGTGGTATCCTTTACACTACGCATAAGAATTGCTACATCTTTATATTCTGCTTTGCGTGTTGTATCTCCACTTGTAACATCATACTTACCTACATTATCCTGTATTATTTTTGCGATTGTTTTTGCCTCTGCAAGGTCACGTAGTTTTTTACGTTTTTTAGGCAGATTATTAAGATGAAGATAAACGTCATAGTTATTTTCACCTACGTATTTTGCACCTGGTACAAGATAGTCCTCGGGAGTATATTCTAAATTTCCAAGGTCTTTTTGCATAAGGTTTGCGAAAACAAAGTTAACATAATCTGTTACACCGTCACGGCTTCTATAATTTCTTTTTAGAATTATATTTCTTGCTTGTGAATCATCAAGATTATTATAATTAATTCTTCTATTTATAAAAATATCAGGCATTGCTTGTCTGAAACCGTAGATACTCTGTTTTACATCACCAACTACAAATAGATTTTTGTCATTTTTACTTATTATTTTAAATATCAAATCCTGTAACTGGTTTACATCCTGATATTCGTCAACTATAACCTGCTTAAATGACTCTGATAATGCTTTTGCTTCGTTTGTTAGGTTATAGCGTATACTGTTTTGAGTATCATCAACGCTGTATTCTCCATTATCGTCCACCTGTGCCAAAGTAAGCAATGTAAAGCGTTCTATATCTGCAAAATCCAGAATGTTTTTTTCTTTTTTAAGTTTTGTAAAGTATTCTGTAAAATCATCAATAAAACTAAAAAGTACAGTTGTTATTCTTATAATTTCATCAAGCTGATTTTCAAGCTCATCATTGCTAAGAGCAAAGGAATTTTTTAATAGTTGTATTTCTTCTTTTATTTTATTTCTATTATCCTTATAGCTTTCGTAAACATCGGCACTTTCACCTGCTAAGCCTCTAACCTGTGCTGCTCGTTCAAAGAAAATATTTTGATTTTCTACACTGAAAAGAGTTTCTTGAAATTCATTCCATTCTTTGCAATTAAGTAGCTTTTTTACTAGCTCTTTCTCTGAATTGTGCTGAATAGCTTTTTTAGGGAAACGCTCGTAAAAATCCTCAAGACTGTCAAGCTTATCTAAAAGCTGACAGCTGTTTTTCATTATACCCGAAATATATTCTACATTTCTTATAGATTGATTAAGTATATTTTCTACCCATACAGAATGAATTACATCTTCTCTTGAGCTTTTTAGCCTTTGAATTGTTTGGTTCATCCACTGCTTTGGAAATGGTAACGCAGACAAAAAGCTGTAGAAATTTATTACAAGCTCTTTAAGAGTATTATCATTTGTAGCAGTTGTAAGAAGTGAAGCTATATCCTCAAAATCATCTCTAAGGTAATAATCCTGTGCAACCTCTTCTACTGCCTTACACTGCATTGCTTTAAACTCTGCTTGGTCACCTATGCGATAATCTGGTGATATATCAAATTTAGCATATGATGTTTTTACTATATTCTTACAAAAGCTGTCTATTGTGCTTATGTGGGCTTTATCCAGTAAAAGCTGTTGATTTCGCAGATGAGCTTCATCAATGGTGCTATCTGTTGCACACATATCAAGCATTTGAGTAATACGTTTATTTATACGGGTTTTCATTTCCTCTGCTGCAAGATTTGTAAATGTTACAATAAGCAATTCATCAGCCATAACACCTGAATTTTTATCTATTAACAGCTGTATAACACGCTCTACAAGTACAGCTGTTTTTCCACTGCCTGCTGCAGCAGAAACAAGCACAGAGCAATCTTTAGCATTGATTGCCTGTATTTGTTCTTCATTCCATTTTACATCAGCCATTTTCTTCATCCTCCTTTTCTTTTGTTGATGAAGGTATAACATTTATTTCCATACCATCAGTGAAAACACAAGAGTTTTTAAATGAACAATAGTTACAAGGCAAGCTTGCTTTTTCGCTTTTTTTACCAGTAGGAACTGACGCAATATAGCCATCTAAAAGCATATCTGACATCTGCCTGATTTTATCATCAACCAAATCAAACATTCCTTTAAATTCTCCACTATACTGGTCACCTGAAAGTAGCTTTTCCTCTGAATAAGGGTAAGAATATTCTTCTTTTTTCTTGTCAAATTTAACTCTTACAGGTATATACTTACCTCCTGCTTCACTATCCATAGCCAAAATAACATCGGGGTCACGCAAAAATAACCCTTTTGCTTTGTAGTGCTTTTCAAGCTCGTTGTTTATCATTTTTTGGACTAATTCTGCATTACCTTGCTCTTTTATTGTTGTATTAAACTCCTTTGCTGGCATATAGCAAACTCCGGCTGGTGCTAAATTATCACCGTACAGTTGTTTTCCACCCTTCATAATCGCTGATAGATATATAAACATCTGTAAATTAAGTCCCATTTCCATATCACAGCGTTTTAGATCTTTTATTCCTGTTTTATAGTCTACAATACGCACATAGGTTTTTCCGTCTATAGGACTTTTGTAAAGGTCTACCCTATCTACAAAGCCTACTATACTTACTGTACCATCCTTTGTTTTTACCTTGTAATCATCAATATAGTTCTGTGAGATTGCTTTATCGGTTAATTCTGGACGAATACCTATAGAAAGCTCGAAATCACTTGGACGAAATTCACTTACAGCAAGCTCGTTTAAAAGTCTTTTTATAAGCACTGTACAGCTTTTTTCTGCTCTTGCTATAGTATATTTTGTTTTATTGTCGGGTAGCTTTCCGTTTTCAAATGATGAGTCTATAAATTCCTTAGACAGCTTTTTTACAATGCTGATAATATCAAAGTTTTTTCTGTTTTCGATAATTTCATCTATATTTTCAAGCTTTAGGAACTTTTCCATAATATAATGTACTAAAGAACCATAATGTCTGCTATCTACTGTAGCTTTTCTGCGTTCTCTTAGCTTTAATCCGTTTTTACAAAAATACATATATGCACAGTTGTAGAAATCATCAATTTTTGAAGCTGACAGTCTCATATTCTCTGAATACAGCATATGAGCAGTATTTTTATTTAAAGCTGGTAAACGCTTTTCTTTATATGTATAAATACCTTCCAGCAAATGCTTATATTTATCTTGAGATAAAAAGTATTTTTCAAGGATATTCTTATTAGGGTCATCTTCTTTTATATTAGCTACTGTATGTTCAAAGGCTTGCTCAGCACACCATAATGTTTCTTCGTCAAAGTCGTAAACATCACAATTATGCTCTGTAACAAGCTTTGGCAAAATACGCTGTACCTGTGTAACAATCGTTGATGGTAATGCACCACCACCATTTACAGTATTTGTATAGTAGGATATATACAGCTTTTCAGACGGACTTGAAACAGCTGTATAAGCACTGAATTGCTCTTGTGCAGATAAATCTGAAAGTCCACAGCTAAGTGGCAAACCTAACTCTAACAAAAGCTGACGTTCATTGTCTGTAAATACACCTGTTTCACTTGGTACAGATGGAAATACACCTTGAACAGCACCTATTACAAATGTAATCTTTGGCGAATTAAGTCTTGCTCTACCAGCTGTACCGATTATAACTCTATCTATACATAGTGGCTGGTTTGCAATCTGCTCGCAGTTTATTGCAAGTGAAAAAAGCTCGTAATAGCGTTTGGCTGTTATTATTTTATCTTCAAGAACTTTAGCCATTTTAGAAACAACAGCTATTATGCTATTCCACACTCTTGTATATTCATCAACCAATTCAGGAGAATTTCTTTTATTTAGCTGATTTATTTTTTCTTTTATCTTTTCCTTTACACCAAATTGATTAATAAGTATTGAAATCTGCTTTGATATAGTCAAACCATCTGCATTCTGAGTTGATAATTGAAATTCTCTCAGATAAGAATAAACCTCATTTCGTATGTGCTCTATTTTTTGAAGCAACAGCTTGTCATTTTCTGACATTTCTTTTTCGCCAAAGCCATTTATATTATTTGTAAATGGTTCACTCCATTTTGGTGTCCATACAAAAATATAGTTTTCTATCACAGAAATATCCTCGTAGCTGTATTTTGTTATTCCTGTTTTTAAAATTCTTATAACAGTCTCACTGTTAAAACCATTACTTATACTATCAAAGCAATGACGTACAAAATTAACCATTGGTTTAGCGTTAATATTTTCTGGTTTATCCATAAAATAGCCTATTCCAAATTTTTCAAGAGTAACATCAAGAATACCTCTATATAAAGTTTCATCACGACACACTATTGCAATATCTTTATATCTATAACCTTGTTCTATTGTAAGCGATTTTATTGTTCTTGCGATATATTCACATTCATTGTAAATATTAGTAGCTGAATATAAACTTACATTTTCTATACTACTATCATATTGATTTATAGGGAAAGCATACAGGGATTTTTCCAAAGCCTGTAAATCACATTTATCTGTACGACGATTTATTATAAAAGGAGAATATGTTTCTTTTACTCTTTTATTACATTCTAAGGCTAAAGCACGTATTCTATGATAAGTGTCTATAGTTACTCTAAAGCGTATACTTTTTTCATCAACAGAATTACCGATACATTCGGTGCTTAACGAACAATAAATATCATCAGCCTGTGAAATTATGCTTTTCAATACCTTATACTGCTGATTTGTAAAGCCTGTGAAAGCATCAATAAATACAGTATAGCCTTTAAAAATTCCGTTTTCTGCAATACTTTGTGCAAGCTGTGAAAGAACATCCTGAGTATGTACATAGCTTTGATTTACCATACCTGAATAAATATCAAGTATACAGGCTGTTTCTTCCAGCTTTTGTTTTAGTGTTGGGTTTTTAACAGAAGCCTTTATAGACAGAAGCTCAGTCGAATTTATTCCACTACTTTTATATTCATTTATTGTAGTTAGCATAGTATCTACAAAATTTTTATTATTTACTTGCTTTTGATATAGCTGTAATTGGTCACTACATTCCTCTATTGCAAGGCTCATTAAAATTTTTGATATACCCTCATCTAAGAAATCATTGGTAACACCACCTACCAATGAAAAAACATACTTTTTAAGTGTAGAAAAGCTAAGAACCTTTACATTTTCATTGGTTGCTTTACTATTTTTATTTAAGAAATACAATCCTGTTTCAAACGAAAACTGCTCTGGAACAAGTACAAGTACAGGTTTACCGTTATTTATATATTCTTCTGAAATTTCTCTAAGATAATGACTTTTTCCACTACCACTACGCCCTAATAACAAGTTAAGCATATTATCAATCCTTTTAGAGTTTTAGTTTTTTATATACGACTTAATTATACCACATTATCTGTACAATAAAAATAACATTAATTAATAAACATAGTAAACAACAGGCAACAGCTTAGTTGCCGTTGCCTGTTGTTTCATTATTTTTTCTTGTTTTAGAATTTCCCTAATCTTATTGATAAAAAATTATCAAAAACTATCTTAATTTTTCTCTATACAAAATAATTATTCAGCTTCATCGCCTGGTACAAGTAGACCATATCTACCGTCTTTTCTCTTATAAACCAGTGAAATTTCATCTGTGTCAGCATCTTGGAACATAAAGAATTGGTGATTCAACAAATTCATTTGAAGAATTGCCTCTTCTACTGACATTGGTTTTACAGGGATTGTCTTTGTTCTTGCAATTTCAAATGTATCTTCTTCATCATCTATATCATTATATGTAAATTCGTAGTCTGCAAAAAAGCTGTCAAGCTCTACTCCTGATTTATTTTTCTTTTCGAGTCTTGTTTTATTTTTACGGATTAGACCTCCTATAATATCAACAACTCTATCTACAGCATCGTTCATTTCTTCACAAGTGCTTTCAGCACGATATAACATTCCGTTATCTCTTATAGTAAGCTCTACAGTCTGACTGTTTTTCTGTAATGTTACAGTTACATTAGCTGATGCTGTATCACTAAAAATTCTCTCGAATTTACTTAGTTTTTTTTCTACTCTTTCTTTAAAATTATCTTTAAGGTTCACATTTCTTGCAATATAAGTAATCTTCATAAATTTGTACCTCCGTGGTTTTTTCATTATCAAAGGTATTTACTTTCTTTGATGGGTTAATTATACCACACAATAAATAAAAAATAAAGAGAATTTGTAAATTTTTTGTATTTTTTAATTTGTTTTTTCTAAAAATTTGAATTTATATAAAAGTCAAAAAGACTACATCCCTACCTTTAGGTAAGTTTGTAGTCTTTCTCTTTTTGTTAGATTGTTTTTTACAGTCTATTAGTCATTGTCAGTATATATTTCACTTTGTTCTGTATTTTCATCAATAATTTCTGACTCTTCGGTTTCTTCAACCTCTTCCACAGGTTCAACATAAGTTCCGTTCATAATACTTTCAAAGGTGTCACCATTCATCTTTTCAAACTTCATAAGGTGTTGTGCAACACAGTGAAGCTGTGACATATACTGAGTAAGAATATCTTCAGTTCTGTTATATGCCTCGGTAATAATACGGTGTACTTCCTTGTCGATTTCAGCAGATGTAGCATCTGAGAAATCCTTAGCGTGACCCATATCTCTACCAATGAATACCTCTTGACCACCTGCATAATTGATAGGACCTACTACCTCGCTCATACCATATCTTGTTACCATAGCACGAGCTGTTTCGGTAGCCTTTTCTATATCGTTAGAAGCTCCTGTTGAAATATCGTGAAGTATAAGTGCTTCAGCTACTCTACCGCCTAAGCATACAACAATATCTTCTTCCATCGAGCTCTTTGATTTATAGCTTCTATCCTCTGATGGCTGTGGCATTGTATAACCACCTGCCATACCTCTTGGTATGATTGAAATTTCGTGAACAGGGTCTTGTGTTGGGCAAGCATAGAATGCAATTGCGTGACCTGCCTCGTGATATGCTGTAAGC
>JAXJQK010000204.1:0-18746 GCA_036311185.1 Acutalibacteraceae bacterium
CTAATGGCTGACGGTAAGGTGCTTTCTGCAAGTGTTGTTCGTGAGGGTGGTGCAGCTGCAACAGTTGCCAGAATGTGCTGTGGTAACAAGATCGGCTTTACATTTGACCACGAGCTAACAGAGGAAGAGCTATTTGCTCCACTAAGTGGTTCACTAGTTATAGAGCTTGCAGACGGTGCAGAGCTTGACAGTGATGTACTTGCTTATACACTTGGTACTACAACTGCAAATCCTGTAATCGACATAAAGTGTGCTACACTTGACATTGATGAGCTTATCGCTACTTGGACAGGTAAGCTTGAGAATGTGTTCGCTACAAAGGCAGATTGCCCTAAGGTTGCTCACGATATTCCACTAACAACAGAGCATAGCAAGCTTTCACCAATGATTAAGGTTGCTAAGCCTAAGGTATTTATCCCTGTATTCCCAGGTACTAACTGTGAGGTTGATACAGCAAGAGCATTTGAAAAGGCTGGTGCAGATCCACAGCTACTTATCGTTAAGAACCTTACTCCAAACGACATTGAAGAAACAATTGCTCAAATGGAGAAGATGATTAAGGAATCACAGATGATTATGCTACCAGGTGGATTTAGTGGTGGTGACGAGCCAGACGGTTCTGGTAAGTTTATTGCTACAACATTCCGTAACCCTGTAATTGCTCAGGCTGTAACAGACCTACTTGAGAAGCGTGACGGCTTAATGCTTGGTATTTGTAACGGCTTCCAGGCTCTTATTAAGCTAGGTTTAGTTCCATATGGTAAGATTACAGAAATTACAGAGGACTCTCCAACACTTACATTCAACACAATAGGCAGACATATCTCTCATATGGCTTATACTCGTGTGACATCTGTAAAATCTCCTTGGTTGTCACAGGTTAACGCTGGCGATGTATTCGCAGTGCCTGTATCACACGGTGAGGGTAGATTTGTAGCAAATGACGCTGTATTACAGCAGTTAATTGCTAATGGTCAGGTTGCAACACAGTATGTAGACCTTAACGGTAAGCCATCAGACGATATCGCATTCAACCTAAATGGTTCTGTTTGTGCTATTGAGGGTATTACAAGCCCAGATGGTAGAGTATTCGGTAAAATGGGTCACTCAGAGCGTAAGGGTAACAACCTATATGCAAATGTACCATTTGATAAGGATCAGAAAATCTTTGAAAGTGGCGTAGCTTACTTCAAATAATTTAATTAAATAAAATTTTTAGCTGACTTTATAGAAATATAAGGTCAGCTTTTTTTATTATAAATGCTTGACAAATACATCGCACTGTGATATATTACTTATAACGAAGTGCGATACATCTTACTAAGATACATTCCACTAAGATATATCGCTGTGAAATATAGAGAGGGTGAAATATGTTGGATGCACATATAAGAAAGGTTTATGTTCCTATGACAGAAACAGGCTTTTATATTTTGCTGTGCTTGCGTAATGAAATGCACGGCTACAGCATTGTTCAAAAGGTGTCTGAACTAACAAACGGAGAAATTCGTTTAAGTCCGGGTACTATGTATGGAAGTCTTTCTAAAATGGAAAAGGATAATTTAATACGCTTTGTGCGTGAAGAGGAAAAACGTAAAATATATAAAATTACAGATTTAGGGCAACAGTTGCTGGAGCTTGAAATGGCACGAATTGAACGCTTATACAGAAATTTAAAAGAGGTGCAGTAAAATGAGTAAAATAAAAAGAAGATTAGCATTTTTTACAATACCGGAATATAAAAAAGAAGAGAAGTGGCTTGAAAAGCTACATCGTTCTGGGTTAAAATTAAAAAAGGCAACCTTGCCTTGCTTTTATACATTCGAAGAATGTGAGCCTGAAGACGTAGTATATCAGCTAGACTACAATGAAGAGGGTATGAAAAATAAATCAGAGTATGTACAGATGTTTAAGGATTGTGGCTGGGAGCATATTACCGATATGGCTGGATATAGCTATTTTAGAAAGCCAGTGTCAGAAATGGTTGAAGACGAGGGAATTTTCAGCGACGATGCTTCAAAGCTGGATATGATAAGAAGAGTTTTTAAGGGCAGAATGATTCCTTTACTATTTATATTTTTTGGGATAATCATTCCACAGATATTTATACAAAGCTCTATTGACGACCCATTGGCTAAGGTTAATCTTATAACATTTATCGTTCTGTTTGTTTTTTATTTAGTACTATTTATTAAGTTCGCAATACAGTATGTTAAGCTAAAAGAGAAGGTAAAGGATTAAATTTTTTTAAACGAGGGGTTTATATTATGCTTGAAACTAGTCAATTAATTATAAGACCATACAAGGCTTCTGATGCCGATGCTGTACTTAAAACTATGGGTAATTATCAGATTTACCGTACCACATATGGTATACCATATCCTTGTGATATTAAATATGTTAAAAAGTGGATAAAAAATGTTATAAGCAGTGCGTCAGCAAATAAGTCGTATGAATTTGCAATAATTAATAAAAACAATGGTTGTTATATGGGTAATGTAGGATTGATAAACATTGACCAAGAAAGCAAACGTTGTGACATATCATATTTTATTGACCCTTTATATTGCAACAATGGTATTGCAACAGAGGCTGGTGTTGCTATGATAAAATACGCATTTGAACAGCTTGGAATGGTAAGAGTTGGTGGTATGTGTATGGACATAAATCCTGCTTCTGCAAGGGTTATGGAAAAGCTTCGTATGAAATATGAAGGCACTTTAAGGAATTATTTTATTAAGGATAACGCTCTTGTTAACGCAATGATGTTCTCTATTTTAGTTGATGAATATAGAAGCTTATCCTCAAAAAGTACAGTTTAAAACTTTGAGTTATTCACAAAGTTATCAACATTTTCAACATTTCGGTGTTGAAAACTCTTAAAAACTGTGCGATAACTGGGGTTAAATGTCAAAATATAGGATTTTTCCTTTGAAATTCACTATATATGGTGGTTTTTATTATGGAAAACTTTCTTAAAATGTTGAAAACCTTTTTCAACACTATGTTAATATCTTTTTACCTACGAACCTATTTTATTCAAAAACTTTATATATTAACACAAAAAACAGAGTATCTCACATCATAACGAGATACTCTGTTTTATAATTTATAGATCTGTTGTATAAGCGATTACAAATTCATCACCGTCATTAACTGGCTGTGTATCTATTCCGTGATTACAGTACTCACCATTTACATTAAATGACCAATAGGCACCGTTTGTATTATAATCGGCAAGCTCACCGTTTATAGTTTTAACCATTATTCCGTAAGCACCTTCTTCTCCTGAATATTCCAAGCCTTCAGCATCGTCCATAGCACCACGCAAAAATTCAGCCTCTGTGGATACATCATAAACAGTAGATTTTTTAGAGGAGTCAACAACCTCTATTGTAATATTCTTTTTTACTGCTGTTGCGTTTTCTGTTGGGGTATTTTCGCCTACTGCTACTTGGTTTCCACAGCCAAACATCATAGCCACCAAAACCAATACAACTGCAACAAGTACAGCCTTAGTTATACCACTTTTTTTGCTGGTTCTTTTTACCTTTGTTTCTGTTCCTTTGTTCATTTTTCTTAATCCTTTCATTTATAAAATTATAGAAAAATTTATGTATGCATACCCACCTATAACAGGCTAAAATATAAAAAACCTCTTACTTTAAATAAGCAAGAGGTTAAAAATACATAGCTACAAAACACACAGACATAAATAGCCTGTGTACTAATAATGCATAAACCAATTACTCGTGGTTTTACATATGTCATAATAGGCAGGTATTCTGACTTGGATATCAACACGCTGTTCCGTCTTCCCAAATTGTAAAATTCAGTGACATTACAGTAAATTTAAAAATACTGCTGAAACAACATTCCGTCCTTACAGCGACGAGTTCGCTCAGGATTTACACCTGATTCCCTTTTCACCGAAAATAAAATCCTTTATTTTCGACACCTACTATGGTTATTTTTCTATGATTTTAATATATCAAATTATAGTAATAAAGTCAATAAAAAAACCTAACCGAAGATTAATCGGTTCGGTGTAATTTTATGTATTCAGTAACATCATACAGGTAAAGGTATTGTGGTTATAATCTATTTTTAGATTACCATTATATTTTTTACATACCGTTCTTATAGAGGTAATTCCAACACCCTCACGGTCATCACGTTTACGAGATAAAATATTTCCTTTTTTACTGTTTTTTACCACTCCGTCAAATGAGTTGCTTACCATTATAGCAAGCATATTATCCTCACTTTTACTTGATACATTTATAAAACGCTTACCTTTTGAAGTAAGACAGCCTGTTATAGCGTTATCAAGTGCATTGCCAAGTAACACACAAAGGTCTACATCTGTAATACTACCGCTTTTAACTATTCCGCTTATATTAAAATCAATATTATTATTATTGGCAATTACAGCATAATGGTAAAGTATACCGTCAGCAGCCGGATTGCCTGAATATGGAATAGCTATTTCACTATACTGCATTTGTGTAAGATTACTGCAATAATTTATTAGCTCTTCTTTTTTATCATTTTTAGCAAATTGAATTATAGCAGCAATATGATGCTTTAGGTCGTGCCTTGACTTTCTTGTTTTTTCCACATTGTCTGAAAGTGCTGCATAATATTTTTTCTGCATATTTAGCTGGTCAGTCATTGTTTGCTGTTCTTCAATTCTTTCATAGTCAGTCGCAATGGTTCTACAGATAAAAAAGGTAGCAAGCATCATAAAAATTCGGCTTATAACCTGTGTAAGGCTTTGTGCATAAGAATAAAATGGAACAGTAAGATAGCTTGTTATAAACATTGCACAAGGAACAATCCATACATTACTCCAGTAAAGCCCTGTTTCAATATTTAAAAAAGGTGTTACAGACTTTACCAGCTGTTTTTTTATAATTGGATATGAAAAAACAGATACTGCTATAAGTATTAACGTATGTTGAATTAAAACAATATTTTGATTGTTTAGCTCTGAAAATGATTGTATATAGCTTACAACGGTAAAGCACGCCATAAAAAACACTGCTGTTAATCCACAGGTAAAAAGATGTTCTCTTAGCCTTTTTTTAATAACAAGAATATTTACAATAGTCATTAAAACAGAAAATATTATAAGGCTTTGCTTGTAAAAGGCAAAGGTTAGTACACCAAATTTTGAAATAGTAATATTAATAGAAAGGTCTACAATAAGAAATATAGTGTATATTACAAGTAAAGTTCTTTTCTGATTTTTTGTAACTATTTCGGTAAATGGTACGTACCTCATTACTAAAAGGCTGATATGTATTGCAGTACATAAAAAAGCACTTAATATAAATAACACCTACATATCACCCAGCTTTCTTTGCATTGTTTTCCACTTATAATCAGTAAAAGCCTTTTTAACATTTTCTCTTTCTTTTCTACCAACAGAAAATGTTATTCCATTTGCCAGAGTAATAGTATCTGTAGGAACATTTACAATCTCACGCAAGGCAACAATTGCATATCTTACAGGCTTTATAAAGTCATATGGTGTAAGCATTTCGGCTAGTTTTGAAATTGATATGCTTGCGGTTATATCACCGTTTACTGTATGTATAATGCACTTATGATTATCTGACTCTACGTAAGTGATATCCTGAATAAAAATATCCTCTTCCAGTCTGCCTACCTTTACGGTAATGGTTTTAAGGCTTGTATATACACTGAAGAAGCGTTCAAGCACCTTGAAGAATTTTTCTTTTTCCAGTGGCTTTACAAGATAATGCAGGGCTGATACATCGTAAGAATCGGCTGCAAATTCGGTTGACGTACTGCAAAAAACAATCTTTGTATTGTGTTCACTCTCAACAAGTTTTTTTGCTGTTTCCATTCCGTTTATGCCGTTCATAAAAATATCCATAAATACCAAATTATATGAAGCTACATCTGACTCAAGAAAACTCTCTCCGCTTGAATACTCATCTATTTTAGCAACCATACCATTTTTATCAAGATATTCTGACAAATATGAAATAATCAGATTTCGTTCGCTTTCCATATCGTCACAAATTGCTATTTTAAGTGACGAAATCAAATTATCCAAGTTTAACACCCACTTTTTCAATAAATAATTTTCCCATAAATAATAATATAAAAAATAGTATAACTTCTTATTCGGTTATATCTTTAAGTGCGTTTACCACATTTTCAAGCTTCATTGCTCGTGAAGCCTTTACTAATATAGTATCGCCTTGTTTTACTATGCTTTGTAGCTTTTCTAAAGCCAGCTCTACTGTTTCAAAATATATTACAGCAGTGCTTCCACCCTTTGCACCCTCTGCAATGTCAATAGCGTCGGTGCCTATTGCAACAAGAACATCTACACTTTTATTTTTAGCATATTCACCTGTATCAAAATGAAGCTGTTTGCTGTTTGTGCCTAGCTCCTTCATATCGCCAAGAACACAAACCTTTCTGCCCTTGAAGTTTGTAAGTGTGTCAATACCACCCTTTACAGAAACAGGGTTTGCGTTGTAGCAGTCATCAATAATTGTAATGTAACCGTTTTCAATTACACCATCACGACTACCTACTGTTTTGTAGCTTTCTACACCCTTAGCAATAGCCTCACTGCTCATACCAAGATATTCGCCAATAGCTACAGCTACAAGTGCATTTGCTACCATATATGTGCCAATAGCAGGAATGTTTACATTGATTTTATCCTTAGGTGTGCATAGAGTACAGCTAATACCCTTTACACCCTGATTATCTATATTCTCTGCATAGTAGGTGTTTGAGCTGTCTAAACCGTACATTACAGGTGTAGTGCTATCAACTGCTGTTACAGTTGATAAATGCTTATCGTCACCATTTAAGAATATAGCACCATCTTTATTGCGATATGTAAACATTTCGGTTTTTGCCTTTAAAACACCATTTCTGTCACCAAGGTTTTCAAGGTGACAATCACCGATATTTGTTAAAACACAGATTGTTGGCTTTACAATCTTGCTTAGTCTTGTCATTTCGTTAAAATCGCTTATGCCCATTTCTATAACTGCAACCTGATGATGTTCCTCAATACCGAATATTGTAAGAGGTACACCAAGCTCGTTATTAAAATTACCCTGTGTTTTATGTACATTAAAATCTTGGTTAAGCACAGCGTAAATCATTTCTTTTGTGCTTGTTTTGCCAACACTGCCCGATACACCTATTACAGGAATATCAAATAATGAACGGTAGTATTCTGCTATATCCTTTATAGCCTGATAGCAAGACTCTACTATTATAACAGGCTTGTCGGTAGCTATTTCTTTTTCAGACAGACTACACGCTACACCAGCTTCAAAGGTTTGCTGAATATAGTCGTGACCATCTGCACGCTCACCCTTTAGTGGAATAAATAGGCAATCCTTGCAAGCCTTACGGCTGTCGGTTGTTATTGAGTTTATACAGATGTCTGCATACTCTGGTTTTGTAAGTACTCCGTTGCAGGCTTTGGCAATTTCTGATAATTTTAAGCTTTTCATATAATCACCCGTTACTGATATTTTTTCAATGACTCTTGTACAAGTAATTCAACTAATTCAGTGTAAGAAATACCCTGAGCCAAAGCCTCCTGAGGTAGTAGGCTTGTAGGTGTCATACCCGGTAAAGTATTAGCCTCAAGACAGTACATATTGTTATTGCTATCTAGCAAGAAGTCAATTCTTGAATAAGCCTCAAGCATTAATACCTCAAAAACCTTTTCAGCCATTAGCTGAAGAGCCTTTGTAGTCTGCTCTGGCAATACAGCAGGACAGATGTCATCTGTTAAGCCAGCCTGATACTTGTTTTTATAGTCATAGAAGCCTTCTTTAGGGCAGATTTCTATAATAGGTAACGCTTTACCTGCAATTACACCTATAGAAAATTCTCTGCCTTTTACGTACTCTTCAACAAGAACCTCATCTTCAAATGTAAATGCATCATCCATAGCCTTTTCAAATTCAGCTTTATTTTGTGGTATTGCTACACCCACACTTGAACCACCAGAGCAAGGCTTTACAACGCAAGGGAATTTATTCCAGATTTCTGTACTTTCGCCCTTAACAAATAGCTTACCCTGTGGTGTAGGAATACCACTTGTAAGGAACATCTTTTTTGAAAGACTCTTATTCATAGCCAAGCCACTACCCATATAGCCAGAGCCTGTATATTTTATACCAAGAATGTCAAATGTAGCCTGTAGCTTACCGTTTTCGCCAACATCACCGTGCAAAGCCATAAATACAATGTCAGCCTTACGGCAAATTTCTATAACATTTTTACCTAACAAGCAGTTAGGGTCTTGATTTGTTCTGCTTGCCTTTACCTGTTCAATATCAGGTGCATCTTCTCCAATAGATGTAATATCTCTTGTAAAGTCATAATCAATATCGAATATATTGTCTATATTATCATCGTCATAACCCATATATACATCAAGTAAGCACACCTTATGACCATTTGCACGCAATGCCTGTGCAACCTTTTGTCCTGTAATAATAGAAACATCTCTTTCGCTACTTAGTCCACCGGCTAAAGCTACTATATTCATTATATATCAATCCTTTCAAAGGTAAAATTAGTATAATACCATATCCTATTAATTCTATCACACTGAATATGATAAGTCTATATTCAACTATGCTAAAATTTAATAAAACCTCAAACCAACCAATGGCTGATTTGAGGCTTGTTTAGATTATTTGTTTCTTGCTTTTATAAAATCTTCAATTTCTTTCTCTGTAAAGATATATTTTTTATTGCAGTAGTGGCATACAGCCTCTACATTGCCTGTTGAGTTTATCATATCTCTTAGCTGATCGTCCTGTAGAGTTGCAAAGCTATGCTCAACTCTGGCTCTGTTACAGGTGCAATAGTAATGTACAGGCATTTCGTCAAGAACCTCTACCTCAAAGCCCTCAAGAGCCATTTTACACATAGTAAGTGTATCAATTCCCTTTGCAAGCATAGTTGTAACTGACTCTAGCTTTTTGATATTTTCCTCTAGCTTTTCGGCTATCTCGGTAGTTGCACCAGGTAAAAGCTGAATAAGCATACCACCTGCAAGCAGTACTCCACCATCTTCCTTATCAACAAGTACACCTAAGGCACACACTGTTGGAATTTGTTCGCTGTTTGCGTAGTATGAGGTTATATCCTCAGCAATCTCGCCACTTACAAGCTCTACAACACCGTTGTAAGGGTCACCTGTACCGTAATCTCTTACTACATATAAATAACCGTTGCTACCTACAGCATTGCTTACATTTAGCTTTCCGTTGTCGTAATAATCTGTTTTACAATCAGGGTTTTGTACAAAGCCTCGTACATAGCCATCGCTGTTTGCTGATGCTACCAAAGCACCTAAAGGCCCATTGCCCTTAATTCTTAATGTAAGAGCTGCACGCTTTTGCTTTAGCTGTGCACCCATAAGTGAAGCACCTGTTAAAAGTCTGCCCAGTGCAGCTGTGGCTACAGGTGATAAATTATGCACCTGCTGTGCTGTTGCAACAATATCTGTACTTACAATAGCACTTGCCATAATGCTTCCGTCACTTGTTATACATCTTATAATTTTATCCATTAAACTGTACCTTTTCCTTGTTATATTTTTTCTGCAATATAGATATTTCTCTGTGAATCAGCCTTTGGAGCTTCAAATGTCATTTCTCCAAAAACATCAAGCAGTTTAAAGCCTGCCTTTTCAAGCATAGAACAAATTTGATTATGTGAATATGCCTTTTCTCTGAAGTTTTCGCTGTAACGTCTGTACATTCCATCAAGATTTTCAAAAAAGTCAAGCATAATCTCAACTGTTACACCGTCTTTGTGAAGCATATTTTGCCACACGCAAAAAACCTGATCAGTATCATACACAAAGGTGTTATTACCAAGTATTTCCTTATGCTTGTACAGAGTATTTACATCAAAGATAAAAAGAGCCTTTGGATTCATAAAAAACGATACCTTTTCAAAGGCTTTTTGAACATCATCTATATTTGTAATATGATTAATACTGTCAAGTGTGCAAATGCAAGTGTCAATAGTTCCGTAAAGATCTAAATTCTGCATTTTTTGTCTTAAAAATAACATTCCGTTTATATCAGCATCAAGAGCCTTTTCTTGTGCTACCGACAGCATCTCAGCCGATGCATCAATACCGTAAATGTCAACACCCATTTGCTTTAAAAGCACTGTAAGCGAGCCTGTACCACAGGCTAAATCAAGCGTAATGTTCATATCGTGATTATAGTGCTTACATAGGTTTATTATATATTCAGCATAAGCCTTATAATTTACATTGTTTGTAAGATTATCGTAATAATCTGCAAAATAAGAATAACTAAGCATCTTTATTACTTTCTTCCTCTTTATTATCCATTCTGTCAAAAACCATCTCATAACCACCACAGCCATAGCTAAGTGAACGGTTAACTCGGCTTATTGTAGCTGTGCTTGCACCTGTTTCTTCAACTATAGTATTATAAACATTTTTACTTGTTAACATTCTGGCAACTACAAGACGTTGTGACATTGCTTTAATCTCAGGCACAGTGCATAGATCCTCGAAAAATTTATAACATTCCTCTGGTGTTCTTAGCTGTAATATAGCCTGAAATAATAAATCTGTATTTTTATCCTGAAGCTTGGAATTCATTATTTTTTGCTCCTTTATAAATGGTTTTCCTATGCTTTGAATTTTAACATAAGAATAACAAATAGTAAAGTGATTTCGCACATTAAATCACTGAATTGTAAAAATTTATTGTAACAACAGGTTATTAAGCGAGTTTTTCTGGGTGCTTGCTATGCTACATTCTATTAAAAATCTTGACACAGGCTAACATTAATATTAAAATGTAAGGTAAAGGTTTATAACTACATAGAGAAAGGACTTATAAACATGGAAAACAGCAAAAAGACAATGGAAAAAATAGTTGCCCTTTGTAAAAACAGAGGCTTTGTATATGCAGGCTCTGAAATTTACGGTGGACTTGCAAATACTTGGGATTACGGTCCTCTTGGTATGGAGCTGAAAAACAACATTAAAAAGGCTTGGCTAAAAAAGTTTGTTCAGGAGAACAGATATAATGTAGGACTTGACTCTGCTATTCTTATGAATCCACAAACATGGGTTGCATCTGGTCATTTAGGTGGCTTCTCTGACCCACTAATGGATTGTCGTGATTGTAAGACAAGACACAGAGCTGACAATCTTATAGAGGATTTTGATGGTACAAACGTTGCAGGCTGGTCTAACGAGCAGATGATGGATTACATCAACGAGCATAACATTGTTTGCCCTAACTGTGGCAACCACAATTTTACAGATATTCGTCAGTTTAACCTTATGTTTAAAACATTCCAGGGTGTTACTGAAGACAGCAAAAACGAAATTTATCTTCGTCCAGAAACAGCACAGGGTATTTTCGTAAACTTTGCAAATATTCAGAGAACAAGCCGTAAAAAAGTACCTTTTGGTGTTGCTCAGATTGGTAAATCATTCAGAAATGAAATTACACCAGGTAACTTTATATTCAGAGTAAGAGAGTTTGAGCAGATGGAGCTTGAGTTCTTCTGTAAGCCTGGCACAGACCTTGAGTGGTTTGACTATTGGAGAGGCTTCTGCCGTGATTGGCTATACTCACTAAATATGAAGGAAGAAAACCTACGCTTGCGTGACCATTCAGCAGATGAGCTTTGCTTCTATTCAAAGGCTACTACTGACTTTGAGTATTTGTTCCCATTTGGCTGGGGCGAGCTATGGGGTATTGCAGACAGAACAGACTATGACCTTAACCAGCACATTAAGACAAGTGGTAAGAGCCTAGAATATTTCGATCAGGAAACAAACGAGAAGTATGTTCCTTATGTAATCGAGCCATCACTTGGTGTTGAGCGTTTGTTCCTTGCTCTTGTAACAGAGGCTTACGACGAAGAGGTTATCTCTGAAAAGGATACAAGAGTTGTACTAAGACTTCACCCAACACTTGCACCATTTAAGGCTGCTGTATTACCATTATCTAAGAAGCTTGCAGAAGAGGCTGATGAGGTTTACACAATGCTTTCAAAGAGCTTTATGGTAGATTATGACGAGTCAGGCTCAATCGGTAAGAGATACCGTAGACAAGACGAAATCGGTACACCTTTCTGTATTACATACGACTTCGACTCAAAAGAGGACGGCTGTGTAACTGTTCGTGACAGAGATACAATGGAGCAGGAAAGAGTAAAGATAGACGAGCTTGTTGATTATATTAGCAAGAAGATTGCGTTTTAATTAAATTAGAATTAAACATAAAAAATCCACTGTGCATAACTGCATAGTGGATTTTTGTCGTTAATTACATAGGTCTGTTTAATAAATAAAGTGCTAAATTAAGGTAGCCTGCAAATGTAACCCATAGTAAATATGGTATTTGCAGTAGGGCAGCTGTTTTATTTACCTGTGCAAAGCTTATTATCATAGCTACTATAAGAACCCATAGCATAATAAGCCATACAAACGCAAATAACACATTACCCATATTAAAATAGATTATAGACCAGAAGAAATTAAAAATAAGCTGAACACCGTATATAACCAGTGCAACATATTTAAAGTCATCGTCAGATTGATAAACCATATAGGCAGATATTCCCATTAATATGTAAAGAATTGTCCATACTACAGGGAAAAGCCATGCAGGTGGTGATAGTGGTGGTTTTGTTAGTCCACTGTACACCATAAAGCTGTCAGCTGTAAGAATACTTGCAAGTATTCCCACGCCTAAGCTGATAAACAGGCTTATAGCTAATTGCTTTAGATTTATATTTTTAATCATACAGCACACACCCTTTCTATATTTTAAGGATATGTCTGATTTTAAGTTGATATTACAATTTCTTTATAAGCCCGACAATTATTTTACCCATTTTGCTTGAGGATTCTGCTGCTACTCTCTTTACCTCTTCGTGGGTTACAGGAGTATCTGTTAAGCCTACTGCTTTATTGCTTACCATACTTATTCCACATACAGCCATACCAAGATAATTAGCAACCATAGCCTCACACGCTGTACTCATACCTACAGCATCTGCACCCAGCAGACCAAACATTCTTACCTCGGCAGGTGATTCATAATTAGGGCCTGATGCCTGTAGATAAACACCCTTTTGCATAGAAATATTACTTTCCTTTGCTGACTCCTCTATTTTTGATATAAGTAATTTATTATAAATGTTGCTCATATCAGGGAAACGCTCTCCGTAGCTGTCGTTGTTTTCTCCTATAAGAGGAGATGTCACAAAGCTACTTATTTGGTCGGTAATAATCATTAGGTCACCGGCATTAAAATGTGGGTTAATGCCACCACTTGCATTTGTAAGTATAAGTGTTTTTGCACCTAATAGCTTCATAACACATATTGGTGTAACAGCCTGTTGCATAGAATAACCCTCATAATAATGTACTCTACCCTGCATTACTACGAGATTTTTATTTTCTAAGCGTAGAAAGATAAATCTTCCCTTATGTCCACTTACTGTTGATACAGGAAAATTAGGAATGTCGCTGTAATTTATATCTGCTATAATTTCAGCACCATTAAAAATATCACCTAAGCCAGAGCCAAGCACTACAGCAACCTCTGGTTTAAAGTCGCCTATCTTTTCTTTTATAAATTCAGCGTAGCTTTCAGCATTTGTCATATCCATAGTACTACCTCAATTGCGTTGCTTAAATTACATAGTATCAAAGCCAAAGCGTTGATAACGGAATAATATATTATCTGCCCAAGCCTTATCTATTTTTATAAAGCCCTTCATAGAGCGTTCCTTTTTACCAAGTCGGCTTACTATGCTCCACGATTTTTTATATACATCAAGCTTTGTTGTTTGTGTATAAACCTCTTTGTCAGGCTCTAAAAAGAATGTGAAACCCATTACATTTTCTTCTTTATTATATACAGAAAAATAGCCTTCCTTTGCCTCTACATTCTTTTTCTTTTGTATAGCACCTGCTACAGCCACCTTTGTAAGCTCTACAGCCATATCGTCAAGCTCTGCCTCGAAAATAATTATTTTTTCTCTAAACTCATTAAAGGTAGGAACTATTCTTTTGGTTATTTTAGGCATATCCTCAAATTCCATATCAACTGCACGGTCAATCATTTGTCCTTTTTCTATACCTGGTATAAAATAAACCATAAATTTATTTTTTACATCGTTATATAAACAAGGATAATACAGCCTTGCTCTGTACTCACAGTACGGACAGTAAAAATCGAAAAGCTGACCCGATAAAATTTTATCTCTTAGCTTTATATCCTCTTGTGCATTAATATTTTTATAAACGTGAATGTGGTTAGTTGAGCCACATTTAGGGCAACGTAGCTGTTTGATATCTACCAAAGCCATTGGATTCACCTCCGTATAGTATTATGGGATTGCTTTAATAATAACGAACTACAGAAATTACCTGTCCCAATATAACACATTCGTCTACAATAATAGGGTCAAAGGTATCGTTTTCAGGTTGAAGTCTGTAATGACCGTTTTCTTTATAAAATCTTTTTACAGTTGCTTCGTCATCAACCATTGCTACTACTATTTGTCCGTTGTCGGCTACAGGTGTTTTATGCACAATTACAATATCATCATCAAGTATGCCTGCGTTTATCATACTTTCACCTACAACACGCAAAGCGAATAGCTCTCTGCCACGTCTTATTCTGTCACTTACAGGTACATAGCCTTGTATATCCTCTACAGCAAGAATAGGCATACCAGCTGTAACTCTACCCATTATTGGTACTACAGCTGTAGCATCGTTGCTTAATCGTATAGAACGGTTAGAACCTTGGTTACGAATAATAAGCCCTTTTTCTTCAAGAGTTTTAAGATGTGCGTGTACAGTTGCAGTAGATTTAAGCCCTGTAGCTGCACAAATTTCTCGTACAGATGGAGATATTCCACTTTGAAGATTACTACATATGTAATCAAAAATTTTCTGTTGTGTATTTGTAAGATTTCCCATAATATTGCACCTCACTTTATTATGAGCATATTATAACATACATCGCAGAAAAAATCAAACGTTTGTTTTTAAATGAGATGTGTATATTTATTTTTAATAATTTTTCCACAAAAATACATATTAAATATTGTTCATAATACATTTTAGTTTTTTTAATTTATTATTCATACGGTGTTCATAAGTAAAGGTTAATATTTAGACATACTCAATGACGGAGCCGCACCGTCGGGAGTATAAATATATGTTCTACCCTCCTCAAATGTACCCCTCAAACTTAAAAGAACAGAGGAACGCTATGGTTAACCGCATAACCATAGCGTTTTTTCTTTTTTAAATTAGTTTGTGTATATTGCATAGATTATAGCTATAATATTATACATAATTTTAGAAATAGCGTTTTCTTAAAAAGTTTCAAGGTTCATTCAAGGTAAAGAAAATACAATATTAAGGAATAGATTGTAGGCATAGCTATGTCATTTTATGATTTCTAAAAATTATAAAATAACATATAACCTATGGTGAATTTGATATTTGTAAAAAAGATAAAGGAGTGACTGTTCAAATGGTAGAGGTTAAAAACCTTGTAAAACGTTACGGTGATAAGCTGGCTGTTGACCATGTTAGCTTTACTGTAAACGAGGGTGAAATTTTAGGTTTTCTTGGTCCTAATGGTGCCGGAAAATCTACAACAATGAACATTATTACAGGCTATCTTTCATCAACATCTGGTACTGTAACAATTGATGGCTGTGAAATTCTGGAGGATCCAAAGGGTGCAAAGTCAAAAATAGGCTATCTTCCTGAAATTCCACCACTATATCAGGATATGACTGTAAAAAGATACCTTGAATTTGTGTACGATTTAAAAAAGGTTACACTTCCAAAGAAAGAACATCTTGCAGAGGTAAGTAAGGTAACAAAAATAGCAGATGTTTACAACAGAGTTATTAAGAACCTGTCAAAGGGTTACAGACAGAGAGTGGGTCTTGCACAGGCTCTTATTGGTAATCCACCTGTTATTATTCTTGACGAGCCTACAGTTGGTCTTGACCCTAAGCAGATTATTGAAATGCGTAATCTTATCAGAGGCTTAGGTAAAAAGCACACAGTTATTTTATCATCTCACGTATTGTCAGAAATTCAGGCTGTATGTGACCGTATTGTAGTTATCAATAAGGGTAAGCTAGTTGCTGATGAAAATACTACTGAAATTACAACAAATCTTACAGGTGTTAAGCGTATTCAAATGCACATTGATGGTGATGAAGCTGTAGTTTTACCTGCTTTGCGTAAGATTGACGGTATTTCAAGAGTTCGTAAGGTTATGAGAACTGTAGACGGATTTGATGAATACATAGTTGAGTCTTTACCTGATAACGATATACGTAAATCAATATTCTATGCAATGGCAAGCATTGAATGTCCTATAGTAATGATGAGAAATGCAGAAATGTCACTTGAGGACGCATTCTTAAAGATTACAAGTGGTGTGGATGTGGATCTAAAAGGAGGTAGAAGATAATGTCTGCAATTTATAAAAGAGAGCTTAATGCTTACTTTACATCTCCAATAGCTTATGTAGTTTATGCAGTTGCTGCATTATTTGGAGGTATGTTTTTCTGGGGTTGTGTGCTTTTAGCTGATACTACAGATATGACCTACGTATTTTTGAATATGACATCAATCATAATAATCCTTGTTCCTGTTTTAACAATGAGATTATTCAGTGAAGAAAAAAATAAAAAGACCGAACAGGGCTTGCTTACTGCACCTGTAAATTTATTAGAAATTGTACTTGGTAAGTATTTTGCAGCTTTAACAGTATATGCAATTATGATGTTTATTTTTGTTATATACGCTATTATCATAAGCACCTTTGTAGCACCATCATGGCCTACAATACTATGTAATATTCTTGGTTTACTATTGTTTGGTGCTGCGTTAATTTCTATTGGTACATTTTTTTCATCACTTACCGAGAGTCAGATTGTTGCAGCAATAGTTTCTATTGCTGCGGGCTTATTGATATCTTACATAGATACAATTGCCGGTACAGTTGGTATTGATTTTGTTCAGAGTATACTATCATCAATTTCATTTACAACACCATATCAGAATTTTGCTGTAGGATTGATTAGATTATCAGATATAATTTTCTTCCTTAGTGTATCTATACTGTTTAATTTCTTTACAGTAAAGGTACTTGAAAGAAGACGCTGGAATTAAGGAGGTGCCACAATGAATAAGGATAAAAAAGATTTAAACGAGCTTGTTGAAAACAGTGAGCCTCAAACAACAGAGGTTGAGGAAACTGAAGCTAAAGTAGCTAATACAGAGGCTGAGCCACAAAAGGCAGATAAAAAAAGTAAAGCAAAGAAAGACAAGGGAATTATTAAATTCTTTACAGGCAGAAAATTCAGAAAGGGTGGCTTTTCAGCTGCTGTAGTAGCTGTATTTGTTGTTGCAATTATTGTTCTTAATATGGTTGCTGTTCTTGCTACAAATAAAGTTTCAATGCTTTCAATTGACCTTTCAGAAGAGAAGACCTACAACATTTCACAGGATACAATAGACTTTATTGAAACTATTGATAAAGAGGTAACTATTACAGTACTTGCTTCAGAAAATGATTATAAGAAAACTAATGAGTTTTATAATATGGCAAGTGTTTTACTTAAACAGTTTAACAATCATAACAAAAAAATTAAAATTGAGTATATAGACCTTACAGCTAACCCTACATATGTAAACAAATACCCAGATGAAGAGCTATATGGCTATGAATATATTGTAAGCTGTGGCGATAAGTACAGAGTTCTTACAGCTTCAGAAGACCTTTTTGAAATCGGTTATACAAGCGACTACTCATCACAGGAGGTTCAGGGTATTAATGTTGAGCCTGCTGTTACAACAGCTATTCTTAATGTAACATCTGAAAATCAGATTAAGGTTCAGTTTGTAGAGGGCTTTGGTGAATATAATGCTGAGCCATTTAAGAACCTGCTAAAGCAGAATAACTACGATGTAAGCACAGTTTCAACTCTTACAGAGGATATCGGCAGTGATACACAGGCTATTATTCTTTATACACCATCAGTAGATATTGATGATAAATCTATGCAGAAGATTAAGGACTTCCTTAACAACAACGGCGAGTACGGTAAAAATCTTATCTATGTTTCAAGCGATCTTCAAATAGAAACACCAAATATTGACGCTCTGCTTGAAGAGTGGGGTATGAAGCTAGCTAGTGGTGTAGTTGCAGAAACAGACTATTCTAAGCTTCTAAGTCCTAACAGTATGCTTGTATCTATTGCAGAGTATAACAATGAAGAATATACAGAGGGCTTAAAGGATACTTCTCTTCCACTTGTATCAGGCTATACAAGACCTGTAGAAATTAAAAACGAAAATACAGCATCTTCATTGCTTGTTACATCAGCAACAGCAAAGCTTATACCATTTGGTTCAGATGAAAACTTCTCACTTGAGGATGTCGAGGATAAGCAATATAATATAGCTGCTGTAGGTACTAAGGTTTCAGGAGAAGAGGAAATTGCCTCAAATGTAGTTGTATTTGGTTCTGCACTTGCATTTGATGAAACAGCTATAAAGATTTCATCATATAACAATGGTGCATATATGATTAATATGGTAAATAAGCTTACAGATAATCAGGACGAGGGTATTGCTATTGACGGTAAAGACTTTA